>JAHFPP010000062.1:0-1569 GCA_023266675.1 Candidatus Woesearchaeota archaeon | reverse complement strand
TTTATTGCGCTAGAGATTGACGCGTGCAGCGGAAAACGTGATATTGTCGGCGCAAAACTTCTAAAGATATTTGAACATGTGAAAAAACAGCTTACGCTTTTCGGTTTTAGCATTTCTGAGACTGACTGGAAATGGGACAGGAAAAGAAAATCGCAGATGTATTTTTTAGTTAACGAGAAAACGCTTTCAGAAACTTTTGTGAGAGAAGGCCCGCCGCTAATGAAAAAGAAAAGCTGCGAAGATTTCAAGAAGAAAAATAAGGATTACTTTGAAAAAAACAATAGGCTTTACGCGAATGTGAAAAGAAAATTTACAACTCCAAAATCGCTTGTAGCGTCATTAATCAAGGAAGATTTTATTAAGGATAAAGCAGACAGAATAAAGATAATATGAAAAAGATAAGCTTTGATAAGGAAGAGAAGGTAATTTTAGCAGTTTTGATTTTTCTATGCCTAATAAGCTTTTTTATTGACAGCTACATAGTAGAGGGTGTCTATATTATAAGAAACGTTTTTCTTGATTATATATTGGCAGTATTTTCTTACAATCTTGCGCTGTTTTTACCGCTTTTGACAATGGTGTCAGTTTATCTTTATTCAAAAAATAAAAAAGAAGGAATACTCCCGCTTTGGGTTTCATTTGTAGCAACGTTTGTTATAGTATATATACTCAAATTCATAGTGCAGCGCCCTCGAATGCTTGGCGAAATGTACACAGTTTTTCACTTTGCCGATTATTCTTTTCCGTCTGCACACGCAGCGCTTTCATTTGCGGTGCTTGCAGTCATTGACGAAGAGTTTAGAAAACTAAAAATTGTTTGGCTAGCAATTGCGCTATTGATAATTTTTTCAAGACTCTACTTCTCATACCATTATTTCTCCGACGTGGCTTTTGGCGCGCTTATTGGATATGGAGTCGGGATGGCTGTTACAAAATATTTTAATAAAAAGTAATCGTCAGAAAACAATAATCTTATAAATGAACAGAAGTTTTCTTTTTGTTCTATGCAAGACGATTTACTAAAAGCAATATTAAAAGAAGAGTTCAACGATATTCTTGGACAGGACGACATTAAAAAGCAAATTAAAAGCGTCCTTTTGTCTGAAAGAAACATGATAATTGTGGGTCCGCCGGGAATCGGAAAGACTACTCTTGCAAAAAACATTGCAAGAATACTGCCTGAAAGGATAGTTAATGATTGCGAATTCAACTGCCTACCTGACGCCCCAGTTTGCCCTAAGTGCAAAACAAAGAAGCCAAAAACAAAAAAAGTCAAAGGCGGAGATTTGTTTGTCAGAGTACAGGGCTCACCAGACCTGACAGCTGAAGACCTCATCGGTGATATTGACCCAATAAAAGCGCTTGAATTTGGCCCAATGTCAATTGAAGCATTTACTCCTGGGAAAATTTTCAAGGCTAACAATGGAATACTATTCTTTGACGAAGTAAACAGGTGCCCTGAAAAACTCCAAAACGCGCTTTTGCAGGTTTTACAGGAAAAGAAAGCGACGATAGGTTCTTATGATTTTGATTTTGAAGCAAACTTCATCTTCATAGGCACAATGAACC
>JAHFPP010000010.1 GCA_023266675.1 Candidatus Woesearchaeota archaeon | reverse complement strand
AAGAGCTTGAATATCTTGAAAATGCCAGAAAAACTATGAAGAATTTTCCTGCAATAAAAACTGGAATTCCAACTGTTGCAATTGCAGGATTGCCAAATGTCGGCAAATCAACGCTGCTCGCAAAACTGACTACTTCAAAGCCTGAAATAAGCAATTATCCATTCACAACAAAAGGACTTAATGTTGGATACCTTGAGCAAAAATATGACAAAGTCCAGTGCATAGACACGCCAGGCACGCTTAACAGGTTTGACAAGATGAATTACATTGAAAAAGCCGCGCATCTCGTTATGAAATACGCTGCAGACAAAATAATCTATGTCTTTGACCCAACATTAGAATACTCAATTGATGACCAGGTGCAGCTTCTTGAAAGAACAAAAAAGCTTGACAAGCCAGTGATAATTTATATCTCAAAATCAGATATTGCCGACAAAGAAGTAATTGATAAACTGAAGTTAAAATATAAAGATGCAATAACAGATTTTAATGAGATAAAAAAGATTAAGTTCTAAAAATCAAGTTAGTTATAACCTAATTAGTTATCCGTACTTTCTCAACCATCTTAATTGGCCGATAGCTTTCTTTGGATTTTTTTAGACCCTCTTCGCCGAGGTCCTGCTCGCGGTTTAGATAAGTAAAAGTTTCAGGAATATTTTTTGAGAACACGTTACACAAAGATATTATATGACCACATATCAATTAAAACAAATCTTTATAAGACGAGATGTTTTAATAAGATAAAATATGGAAAAAGAGAGTAAAAACCACATTATCAGTGTAACTAATTTGACAAAGAAATTCAAAGATAACACTGCTGTTGATGATGTTTCATTCTTTGTTGAGCGCGGAAAAATATTTGGGTTTCTAGGACCAAACGGCGCAGGAAAATCGACAACGATTAAGATGCTTACAACGCTTCTGAGTCCAACAAGCGGAGAAATTATGATGGATGGAAAGAATCCGCAAGTTCACGCTGATGATGTGCGAAAGATTTTTGGGATAGTGTTTCAGGACCAAAGTTTAGACGAAGAACTCACGGCGTACGAAAACATGGAGCTTCACGGAGTGCTTTATCGCGTGCCTAAAGAATTAAGAGAAGAAAGGATTAAAAAACTGTTGACACTCGTCGAATTGTACGACCGAAAAAAAGATTTTGTGAAAACTTTTTCAGGTGGTATGAAGCGGCGCCTTGAAATTGCAAGAGGACTTCTTCACCACCCAAAGATTCTGTTTCTTGACGAGCCGACAATTGGCCTTGACCCACAGACACGAAATCACATTTGGGACCACATAAAAGAGTTGAACAAAACTGAGGGCGTTACTGTTTTTTTCACAACGCATTACATGGAAGAGGCCGAAAAAGTCGCCGACCAGATATGCATTATTGACCATGGAAAAATAATCTCAAAAGGAACACCAAAGGACCTTATGAAACAGACAAAAACTGAGTCACTTGAAGACGCTTTCATAAAACTTACTGGCCGCGATATCAGGGAAGAGCATGCAACTGCAATGGATTCATTAAGAAACAGCCGAAAAATGTTTAGGGGGCACAAATGAAAACAATTTACGTTTTGTGGGAAAGGCAGCTGAAAAGGTATTACCGTTCAAAAGTTAGAATGATAGCGTCCTTAGCGCAGCCTCTCTTGTTTTTAGTTGCGTTTGGCTTTGGTTTTGGACCAATATATAACAAAGCAAGTGGTGGAAACTACATTGACTTCCTTGTTCCAGGAATTATTGCTATGAGCGTGCTTTTTTCGTCCACATTTATGGGCATCGAAGTTATTTGGGACAGGCAGTTTGGATTCTTAAAAGAAACGCTTGTCGCGCCTGTTTCACGTTTTAAGATAATGCTTGGGCGAACTCTTGGCGGCGCAACTGTTGCGACGTTTCAAGGACTCATAGTTTTATTACTGTCAATGATAATCGGATTTCGACCAAAAAGCATTGAATCAGTTATATTGTCAATTTTTTTCATGGCGCTTATTGCCATAATATTCACTGCTCTAGGCACAGCTATTGCCTCGCAGCTTGAGGATATGCATGCGTTTCAGCTAATAATAAATTTCCTGATTATGCCACTCTTCTTCTTGTCTGGCGCACTATTTCCTTTGCAGGGAGTGCCTAAATTCATAACAGTTTTATCATCGATAAATCCGCTTAGCTACGGCGTTGATGCACTACGCGGCGCAATGACTGGCAACCTGCATTTTGGGCTTATTTTTGATGCGGTTGTGTTGTCAGGAGTTGCAGTATTATTCTTAAGCATCGGCGCATATTTCTTCTCAAAGATTGAAGCCTGAGAGAGGCATATTTAATTTTAAAGAGATAGTATTAAGATTATTATTATCTAATAACAGAATACTCAATCAATGGTGCACTTCCTTTTTTACCTTCATAATTAAGCCTGTCAAGCGCTTGCAGTCCAAATGCTTTTGCAAGTTCGAGAATTGCACCCGCATACCCTGGAGGGACATGCTGTTTTAATTCTGAATGCTCTAAAATAAGAGTTCTTAATTCTTTTTCTGTTGAAGGAGTTTCAATCACTCCTTTTTTCTCCCATGCATCAATTGCGTTTCTTTTACTTAGCTCCTGCTTATTTAATGGAGTTTTTGCAGTGTAAACTATGTCAGGTTTGTATCCGCATTTTTTGTCTAAGACAACTCCGAGGAATAATCTGTCAGTAATCTCAGTTTTATCAATACAGTGCTCTGTTTTTTGCTGTTCAGTTAACCACTTATCAATTGACATATTGTTTGGCGATAAAAAATCGATATTTTGTGGATAATTTCCTGCAACGAGTGCGTGCAGCTGACCAGAATTATTATAATATGCAACTTTATTCCCTCGTTGAACAAACAAATAACCGTCTGATCCTTCTATTATTTCTGAAAGTGCAAGAACATTTGAGATATTTTTACTATTTTCTTCTTTTGCAAGTTCAATACGGGAGTATCTTGTTTTTGATAATTGAAGAACTAGGTTTCTATTCATAATTAGAGTATAAGAGAAAACCGTTGGAATAAATCCGTATTGATTCCCATTTGTTAAATTAATGCCTTTAACTTTTGCTTCAGTTAGTTTTAGTTTCCATAACTCTTCTTCTCTCTTGCTTAATTTTTCTTCAAGTGCGTCAGGAACTTCATAAAATGAGAGAGATAAATCTACACCAGGTTTTTCTTGTTCATTTAGCGGAACAAATAATGTTTCAAATGTTTCGCCTTCAACATGTATTGATGCCATGTTAAGCCATAAAGAGTGTAGAGTATATAAATTTTATGGTTTGACACTACTGATTAATGATGAAACAAAAAGTTTAAATAAGAAGCTTAAATTCAAAGATAATATGATTAAAGCGATAATATTCGACTGGGGTGGAGTTCTCATTGATAATCCTGCAGAAGAAATGATGAAATACTGCGCAAAAGAACTGAATGTTGATCTTTGGCTTATGAAAAATGTTGGCTCTAAATATGAGAATGATTTTCAAAAAGGACTAATAGAAGAGAATATTATGTGGAAGAAAATCTGCGATGAAATGAAGGTGAAAACTCCTGAAACTAAATCATTGTGGAAAGAGGGAGTTGGGAAAGTTTTTACAGACAGAAAAGAGATTTTTGAGCTTGCCAAAACATTAAGAAAAAAAGGCTATAAAATAGGATTTCTCTCAAACACAGAGATTCCTTCGATGGAATATTTTATTGATAATGGATATGAGAAATATTTTGACGCAACAGTTTTTTCCTGCCATGAAAAAACAATAAAACCTGAAGAAAAGATATACAGAATCGCTCTTGAGAAACTTGGCACAAAACCTGAGCAGACAATTTTTATTGATGACAAGATACAGTATGTTGATGGCGCAAAGAGAGTCGGAATCAAAGGAATATTATATCTAAATAAGGCGCAATTAATAGAAAGGCTGAAAGGATTTTCTGTTAAAGTTGATTAGTAAAGTTTTAATTGGCGTTATTGAAAAGTTAATCGTCTGTGCCTACAAATGCCGGAATTTGCGTAGCAAATGTAGGCATGGCCAGACGGAATCGAGTGAGCAGTTTTAAGCGAACGAGATGGAGTAGGATAACTTTTCAATAACGCTTTTTAATGAAAAGAGATTTAAATAAGAATTGATAATTCTAAAATTATGGATGAAAGACCCAAAGTTGGCGTTGGCGTGATTGTGATAAAAGATAATAAAGTTCTTCTAGGCAAAAGAAAAAATGCGCACGGTGACTGTGCGTGGAGTTTTCCCGGCGGACACCTAGAGTTTGGTGAGAAAGTTAATGATTGTGCAGTTCGCGAAACACTTGAAGAAACAGGAATTAAAATTAAAAACCTAAGAATTGGACCTTACACAAATGATGTCTTTGAAAAAGAGAAGAAACATTATATCACTTTGTTTGTGGTTGCAGACTATGACTCTGGAGAAGTTCAAGTTATGGAGCCTGACAAATGGGAAACATGGGAATGGTTCAGCTGGGACTTGCTACCCATACCGCTATTTTTACCGATACAAAATCTTCTAAAGCAAGAATTTAATCCGTTTATATAAATTGAAGCAATGTTAAAACAACGAGTTTATTTGGTTATGTTTTTTATTAAATTTGTAATATAAGTTTGCGCATTCTATTTTTTAATATATAAATTAATAACACGATAAACATGTGATAATATTAGGAAACATTAATATAAGAAGCGCGCTTTTATTATGATATATGGATTTAAAAAAACACATTCCTATAATAGTACTGATATTATTATCAATTGCGCTTATTATTAGATTAATTGGGATTACATCCGAATCTTATTGGCTTGATGAGGCTGTAAGCATTAAGCAGGCGCAGGAGAATTACAGCACAGCAATTGAGATGGTTAAAAGTGACATCCATCTGCCATTATATACTGTGCTTCTTCATTTTTGGGTGAAACTTTTTGGGATAACCGAGCTATCAAGCAGAAGCCTATCTTTGATGTTTGGAGTATTGTCGCTTTTTATGGTTTATCTTCTTGCCAGAAAATTGTTTTGTGAGAAGATAGCTTTGATTTCTTTGGCTTTGACGGCTGTTTCGCCAATAATGACGTATTATTCTCAGGAAGCAAGACTCTACAGCTTGTTTGTTTTGCTTGTGCTTGTTTCCTTTTACTTTTTTATAGAGTACATTGAGAAGAAGGACAATAAAAACCTGCTTTTTTATCTGTTTTTTAGTTTGCTACTAATTTACACTCATCTGTTTTCATTTTTAGTTATAATTGCACAAAATATGTATGTATTGTATTTTTACAGATTTAAAATTAAGAAACTGTTAAAATGGTTTTTATGCCAACTCGCACTATTTATGCTTTTTACGCCATGGATTCCAACACTTATCAAGCAGGTAAACCGCACGTTAAGTGTAATGTGGATACCAAAACCAAATCCTGGAATAGTCATTAAAACATTTGTAGAGTTTTTTGGAAACACTTTAAACTTATTAATATTCATCTTTGTTTTGGTTGTAATAATTCAGAGAAAGAAATTTGAAGCAAAATCCAAAGAAAACATCATTCTTCTTGGAATTTGGATACTTGTTCCGTTTGCAATAGTTATTGCATATTCCTCCATGTTCTCTTCGGTTTATAATACGAGATACTTATTGTTCACTCTTCCTGCAATTTTGATGTTGTTTTCAGTTTTCATTGATAAAATTGCCGAAAAAAATAAGACGTTTAGTTATATATTAATCGCAATTTTGATAATATCATCGCTCAACTCAGTTTTTACACAGCTTGAGAGAATGGATAAGGATGATTGGCGCGATGTCTCCATTTATGTTAAGGAGAATGTGAAAGAAAACGAAACAATATTTATTGATCCATTTTATCATCAGCAGCCGTTTACATATTATTATGATATTGACTGTTTTAAAGAGAGTGATATACCAACATGCAATTTTAACAGACATGAGATATTGTCTTTGGATTGGGAAGCTACATGCTGCAGCGATAACTCAAAATTGACTTCAAACAGCGGGAAAAACGCACTTAGTGATTATCTTGACAAGAATGTATGGCTAATTAGCGACAGGTCATGGATGTATACCACAATGCCCAATGAGTCTCTGTTTAAATATATTAATAACAGAAAAAAATTGACAGCATCATATAAAATTGGCGACATAGAGATATATAAGTTTGAATGAGTAAAAGACATCAGTTGCCATAAATTAAAGGTTTCAGATTTATAGTTTATATACCTCGTTTTAGAGATTATAACTTCATCTTTTTTTAAAGTTCTGATAATTTAAGTATAGAACAGTTATGCCGCCGATGATGCTTCCAATTATAGAAAATAATAAGTCTTGGACTGTATCATTTGACCCGCCTGTCATTTCTTTTATATTTATGAAAACCCCGCGCATTACGGTTGTTCCTGAAACAGAGTCTATGAAGTATTCAAAAATTTCCCATAAAATACAAACAGTAAATGCGAGTAGTATCATCAAAAACATATTGGATTTTGTTTCTTTTTTAATGAATAATTTGGCAACAAACACAAGATAGATAGGAACTATCAGATGCAGAAATTTGTCATAATATGGAACGGTGTAATATAGTCTAAGAAAAAACTCTCCGATGATATTCATGTAAACAAAAAAAATTCCAAAGAAATAGATATAATCCGGGATCTTAATTTTTTTTATTTTATCAACATGTTTGAGTGATAGATAGAGAATAAAAACAAGATATAAAGGCACAACCATCCACGGATTTGACTTTGTAAACACTAATAAGTATGTTGGTATTATTAAAAATCCGTACGCTAAAATATTGTTTACTGCACCTAATTTATTCATTATCGTGAAATTCGCCATTAGACAAATCTCTCTTTGAAAGTCTCAAAATAAGTTAAGAGTAATGGGAGGAGTATTGGCCCGATAAATATGCCTACAACACCAAACATTGCAGCGCCGCATATAACTCCGATAATAACTAGAATCTGGCTTACCTTGGCTTTTTTTTGCACTATTTTTGCCAGAAGTAAATTGTCTATGAGGTTTATTATGAAAAAACTGTATAGAAATAACCCTATTCCTCTCCATAATAACCATGTGTCATGATTGTAATATCCTCCAAGCAAAAGATATAATGTTGCAGGTATCCATATAATCGCTGTTCCGGCTGTTGGAATTAAAGTACAGAATGCAACCATTATACCAAGTATAACAGGAAGCGGAACACCAAACAGATAAAACCCAAGCGTTGCCACAAATCCCTGAATCACAGCAACAAATAACTGCGCGTAAATAACTGTATGGGTTATATCGTCAAATTCTTTTATCATACGGTTTATTGTTTTTTTTCTCATTGGAATCAAATCAATGGATTTTTTTATTATAGACTCCCTGTCTTTTATTATGAAGTACGCTATTACAAAAGTAATGAATGCTTCAGCCAGTATAAATGGAATGCTTAGGATAAAACCGGTTAACTCACCTTCAACAATCGGCAGGTATTTTTGCAGCTGCTTGTCAAACCCAAACGACGTCAGTCTTTCCTTGCTGAAACTTTCAAACTGGTTAAGAAGCTCACAAAGCTTTGAATCTGCGCTTGTACAACCATATCCAAATATTGCTCCCTTCTGAATCTTGTCAGAAAGCGAATTGAAAAAGTAGTATCCTTGCTGTGTTATCTCAAACCCCAGAAAAATGAATGGAATCATGATAATAATGAAAACAATTAGCAAAGCCAGAATGATTGAAATGAAGTTGTTAGGAATCTTTTTAAGAATTCGCTTGTATATCGGAAAGGAGATATATGCAATGAGGATGCTGCTTAATAGTATTGTTATCATCGGCTGTATAAGCTTAAAAAGCAGAAGCAATGCTAACACAAATAGTATGAATGGCACTAACTTTTGATATTCGTGATGATTTCTCATTGTAATCTAATCTGCTTTGATATAATACCCAAAAATTGTATCTTTGATTAATATGCCTGTAACACTAATGTTGCTTCCTTCAGCTGGCAGACTCTGTGAAGAAACCTTAATTGTGTCTGTTTTGTCTTTAATTGTATAGCCTGAAATTTCGCCTACTTTTATTGTATCCTGAACAGTTCCTGACACGGTTATTTTTTTCCCAACGTAGTCTGGATTTTTCACATCTTTTATTGAAGCTATTGTACATCCAGTGATAAATATCATTACAGAGAGCAAAGCAATTATGATTAAACTGGTTTTTATTATTTTCATTTAATTCACTCCAAGTATTAGGCATTTAACCCATTTTTTCTTTTTTTACCCCAGAATTTATCTGCTTCTTTCTCCATCTTTTTTAAGCGGTCATAGTAATCCGGAAATTCCTTTAGATGCGCTAAAGCAATTTTTCCTGTAATTATAGGGTCATCATTTGAAATATTTGCAACTATGTTTCTTTTTCCATGTTCTAATTCAACATTTATGCCCATTCTATATTGTTCAACATTAAATTTGTCCCATTTTATTCCAAGTTTGATGCCTATTAGTTCTGCTTCTTTTTTTGTAAATTCTTTTTTAAGTTTCATTGAGGTCATCTTTGTTTTAGTTACCATTTTTTCACCTTTTAGATTCCTTAAGTTTTAATAAAAGACCAATCACAAAAACAGTTATGCCTATTGCAAAAAATGCTGCAGAGTTATTCCATCCCAGATATTCTTTTAAAAAAAAGAGCAGCGCAAATATAAGGAATACGCATCCAAACCCGATTATTAAAAAAGTAGATATTTTTTTGAGAATCCTTTTTTCCATTATGAGTATTCTGTCATCAACCTTGTTCAGAATATTTTCAGCGCCTTCTGTGATTGAAGGCAATACGCCGGAGGATATAATCTGAAAAACAGATACTATTCCTTCTTTTAGTATGTCCATAAAACCTCGTTTTTCTTCTTTTTTGTTTTTTGCCATTTTTACACTCATAATCCAGTCACGAATTCTGCTTTTTTCTCGCCGGGTGACGCCAGAAGATTGTCTTCTTTATTTTCAAGGTTTCCTTCAGAAAACCTGTAATGCCGTGTTATCTTGATTTTTGCAGTGTCTTCAATTACGTCGCCGGTTTTATCAGGCAGAAGTTTCATATTGTGAATGTCTATACCTTGAATTTCTATCTCGACTTTTCTTATGCTTGAATGGTTTGGCGTGAGAACAATCGTTTTATGGTCTGGCCCCCACTTTTTCTCAAATGTGCCTGAAGTATAATTAAAATTGGATAATGGTATATTTGGTATATCCAGGCACTCTGCTTTCAGGCAGATGATGTAATCCCCGTAAGTCATTATAGGGATTGTGCCCTTCCCTTCTTTTTTGCTTTCTTCTGCAAAACGCATAGCATCTTTTTTGTGCACAGAGTACAGGCTGTCTTTTTGGTTTATGCACTCCCTTATTTCTTCCAATTTTTCTTCTTTTGATTTTTCAGTTTCCATTTGTTAACACCTAGTTCATAATATTAAATTATTAAGTTAATTTTTAAAAAATTTCAGATACAATGCGATGAGGATTATTATTACAACTACCATGCCTATAAACGAGAACAATCCTCCGTTTTTGTTAATTATTTTTTTCATTGTGTATCCTTTTATTGTATTTTCATAATCCTGTTTTGAATTTTGTCTTCAAATTATTTTCAAAGTATTATTCAAATTATTGATTAGCTGATTGCTTAGTTAAGTTTGTATTTTTTTGTGTGCTGAATAAGCCAGTAAATCCCTGCAATTACAAGGCAGATTACCAAAATGCTGAATATCCAATTAATCAGCATGAATCCGTAGCCAAATCCTCCAATAATTCCGTAGTTATTATACCCGCCCATCATTCTGTATCCAAATCCGAAAAATCCAGAGACAACAAGGACGACTGCAACAGCTATTATTATCATAATCAGATTTTTGTTGGTTTTGTTTGACATTTTTTACGCTCCGAATTGATTCATAAAATTAAAATTTAAAAAAATAAAAAAGTTTAAGCTTCTTTGATTACGTGGGCTATAACTGAAATTACAAATAATATTACGAATATCATTGCCATCCATCTTGCCAGTGTGAACGAAAACCCTGAAATAATCCCAAAGCCAAGTATCCCTGAGATTAAAGCCACTGCTAAAAAAATTATTGCTAAAAGCAGCCAACCTCCTAGTCCTTTTTTGTTCATTTTAGTCGCTCCGTATAATCATATTATGCACGTTTGAGTTCATTTTTTTGCTTTCATAAAATATGCTGTTACTGCTGCGCCTACTGCCACTCCAAGTCCTACTGCCATAGCTGTTGCTTTCTTTGGATTTTTTGCAATGTAGTCTTCTGCATGTTTTTGTGCTTCCACGATTTTTGCTTTTGCTTTGATAAATTCAGACTTAACCTGTTTCTTTGTTGTATTGATATCCTGTTCAATGCCTTTTATTGTTTTTGATTTCATTTTTATTGTCCTCCAAGACTTATTTTTCTAAATTTAGTTTATTTCATAATTTATTTTATTTCATAAATGACTTCGCACGGCTTGATGTCTATGCACCTACTCATTGCGTAATCAGTTACTTCCTGAATTATGTTCTCCATTTTTACATGAAAAGCGTGCTCTTGTGATTTGTATAATTCAATTCCCTTTATTTTTGAATCAAATCCATATTTTGATATCGGAACTTCTCTTTTAGTCAATTGAAGGCCAGGATAAAAATCTGTAAGCATTTTATCAAGCGTTATTTCTTCGCCAGCAAACTTTTTCTGCGTGTATGGTTCATCCTCGTAAAAGTAGAAGCGAGTGTTTGAATAGGTTTTATCTTTTGCAACCTGCATCAATGATTTTGAAACCAATAAATGGTCAGCATGTGTATTTTCCTCTCCAAAGTATGCTGGGCCAATGACAGTTAAGTTATAATTGGCTCGTGAGTTGATAATCTGTTTTATGTCATCAGTTATTGATGATACAAGAACGGTTTTGTCAAGCTCTGAACGCATTTCATACTGGTTGTCTATGTAACTCTTGTTGATGATTTTTGCCCCAAGTGACTGTAGCGAGTTGGTATTCTCTTTTTCCCTTATCTTTCTTGAGTCAGAGCTTTTGTCAAACCCTGACATGTCATCCCATTTTGTTAAGCCATCAAGTGAGTCAGGCACTGAAGAAAAGAAAGTAACAACGAATTTAGGACCTTGAAAATCAGAGATGTACCCTCCAAGTGAGAGCACAGCATCATCAAAGTGAGGAGACAATACTATAAGCAAATTTTCCGGAGTATCATCACTTGAAGTAGAGATGCTTGTTTCATCTAAATATTGAGCTTTGTATTGAGGCTGAGAAGTTTGCGTGGATGTCGCCGTTGTTATATACGGGGTTGTACTGCATCCTGCACCGGTTAGAAGTAGTCCCCCGATTAACAGTGACTCTGCAATTTTTTTATGTATTTGTTTTTTTATCATTTCTTCCACTTTTTAGTTTCTCATGATTCTTTATTTTTGATATCCATGACAGGATTCGACTTGTTGGAGTATCGTCTTCATCGTCAATATAATCATATATCATTTTATTCCTCTTTTGCCGTTTGTTTTTAATTAAATTAAAAAAAAGTTAAAAAAAGTTAATGTAATTTATGTTTCGCAGCAGTATCTGAAATCTTTTCCTGATCCGCACGGACACATTTTATTAAGCTCCCATAACATGTCGTGGTATCCCACTGTTGTATTTGCTTTCTTGAATAGTGTTTGTTCCAATTTCCTTTCCCCCAACTGTTTGTTCTGCAGTATACTCATTGTCTGCATAATTATTAAAATCAACAAAAATCAAAAGTTTCTTTGCAAGTTTATCGTATAAAATAAAATGGATTAATCTAGTTGTATCCATGTTTTTACCCCCGACTAAAATATAAATAGTTTATATTAAATTTTGATATTAAATTAAAGTTTAAAAAAATAAAAAATTATTCTAATTTTTCAGATGCCATGAATGACCACCATGGTTTATGCATTGTTGCTGCGCCTGTTTGTGCATCGACATTTGCGCTGACATGCATCTTTTTGGAGAACATCCCTAAAAGTTTTGAATGCCTTTCCAATTGTATTTCGTATTGAATCTTTTCAGAGGCTCCATTTCCAACTTTTTTTAGCTGGATTGTGCAGTTATTGTCAGACGAACACACTTTGACCATTAGCTGCTCAAGCGCTTTTTGTGAAGCCATGTTAGGCATAATTTTTATTTCTATTTCTGTGCCGTTTGTCAATTTTGTTTTGAATCTTGTTTTTCCGTCTTTATCAGTTTCGGCGATTATGCTTAAACTAGTTTGAGCATTGATATTATTGACCCTTAACTCTTTTAGGTTTTTGGATAATTCTCTAACTCCCATCATTTGACCCATAGGTGATGTATACTCGCCTGACTTGATTTCTTCTTTTCGCTCGCTAATCTGATTATTGAGCTCCTGGCCGATTCCTTCACTTGATTTATTTTTTTCATCGGTCAAATATTCTTTATCTGAATTATTTTCTGATTTGAGAATATATGTGCAAGTTCTTGTTTCAGTATTATCTTTACTTCCGCAGTTATTTTTGTCTACACATATTCTTGTCTGCTTTTTTTCAGCATTACATGTTGACCAGTCATTACACTCAAAAGCTGCTCTGCACACACTGCTAGTGCCACTGCTTGTGCCGCTATTTGAATTTGTGTTGGCTTGATTATTATTTGATGATGTTCCTGTTGTGCCAGATGTTGATGTTTCAGTAGCTGTTGATGATGCGGATAATGATATTTCATTAGCATCCAATGTTACTGCTGTTTGGGAAAGTGCGCGTCCGTTTAATGTGGCACCAGTTCGAAGGTGAATTGCTTTTTGAGCTATGATGTTTCCTTCTATGTGCGCTGTTGTTCCTATTTCTACGCCAACTCCTCCGCCTACCTGCCAGAATATGTTCTTAGCCTGCGCTCCGCCTTTTAAGATTATTTTCGCCCCTGACGCCACAGTAAGGTCGCCTGATATCTGGAAAATCCATATTGCGTTTGAATCTCCTTCAAGTGTTATATCTGTTGAAATTAGAACTCCTGTACCCCATTTGTAAAGGCCTGGTGCAATTGTCATGCCGCTGATGTCGCCTGCGCCTAGCTCTGTGACTATGCTTGTTTCTGTTCGCCCAGCTGCATCAGTGTATGCTGTTTCCATGTCGCTCACAGCTGTCGTCATTTTAGCCGGAGTTGGTGGCGTGTAATCTGCTGCGTAAAGCTTTCCAGTTACAAGTGATGATGTTGAGAATTCGTTTGTTGCATCCATTATCAGTCCAAAGCCTGTGATTGCAGTGCCGTCAATCGGACTTACACCAATATCTCCTGTTATAGCTGTTGTGCCTGTTGTTGATACTCCTGTTTTTGATAGGATAACAAAATTTCCTGCAGTTCCTAGATTAACTGCTGACTGCGCTGCGTAAGCGCTGAATATGCTTACAGATAATAATGACACAATTACAAGCGTGTATAAAACAATATTTAATAATTTTTTTCCTTTCATTTTTGTTCACCTTATATATTTTATTTATTTTGATTAATGTATTCTGTATTAAATAGTCTGTATCAAACAAGAATTCGTTTTGGTTGAATTGATACTTAGTTTACTGTTTAGTCTAACCTAAATTAAAAAATAAAAAAGGTTATGATAATCGTTTAATCTCTATGTCTCCGATTCTTGTTTTTTGGCTCTCTAAACATAAAGTATCCTCCAATCAAAAGTCCGATGATAACAAACAATGCCAAAACCAGTCCACATGAAGTTTTAAACCAGCTTTCACTTGCTGCGTTGCCTGTGACTTGCGGTACTACTACAGGAGGTGTTACAGCCGGAGTTACTACAGGAGGTGTTACAGCCGGAGTTACTACAGGAGGTGTTACAGCCGGAGTTACTACAGGTGGCGTTACAGCTGCGTTCTCAGATCCTATTGCAAAAAGTGATAACCCGGGACTTGTTGCCTCAAAATAATAATAGGTTAAGTCATTTGATAACATTGTTGTGTTAAGTGTTTCCCATCCTTGGTTGTATCTATAAAGCCTTATCTGGCTTAACTGAATACTATTGCTTTCAATCCAGGATTTAGCTACTTTAAACCTAATTTTTACAGAGCTTATTATTGAGTTGTTAAGGTTTGTGTGGTCAATCTGAATATAATAGTAGATGTATTCAGCCTGTGGAGCAGGAGTATCAGATGGTTTTGTACTAAGCATTGTTTCTGTTATTTTCACGTTTGATGCTTTTTCACTTGTTTCAATATCAACTCCTGTTACTGGCAATGTTGCTTTATTGAATTCTACATTTGTTTTTCCTTCTATCATTGTTGAAAGGCTTGATGACTGCGAATTGTCAGATGTTGCACTGCTGCTTCCGCCGCTTCCGCTTCCGCCGCCTGTTGCCCTATGAGAGACAGTATATGATGCTGTTGCAGATGCTGTGTTTCCGGCGCCGTCTGTTGCTATGCATGTTGCTGTTCTTGTTCCTGCCGATGAGGTATCTAGCCCAGTTACATCAGTTGTCACAACAGTATAACTATCCGTTGCCAAGCATGACCATGTTATTGTCTGTCCAATATAAACACTTGAATCTGAAAGTGTAAATGTCGTTATGATTGGCACTGACTGATCGACATACACAGTAAATGAAGTGGTGTTTATGTTGGTAGCATTATCTCTGACAGTCAAGTTTATGTAATATGTGCCGTTTGAAGTTGCTGTATATACGTTGAATGCAGAAAGATTATTTGTATTTGCTGACCAATTCTGCAATAAACCCCATGTTGAATTATAGACTGATAACGTCCAATTTACCATGTTTGTGTCATTTGCAGTGAAATTTATTGTCAAAGTTTCATTAGTTGTGCCAATTCCATTAAGCACACCATTAACATTGTTGATTAATGATGTTGGATAAATTGAATCTGTTAAAACGATTCTGCTGCTTGAATTTCCGATATTGCCTGCAAGGTCAGTGCAGTTTACGTACCAACTGTTGCTTCCTTGAGTTAATGAAGAGTTTGCAGTGATGGCTGTGTTTGTGTTGTTGGCAACTGAACCATTTGTTCCTTTAGATACTCCGCCAACATATAATGTGCATGATGATGTTGAACTTAAGGCATCAGTGTAATTAAAAGTAAATATAGATGCGCTAAAAGTGTTATTGGTTGGACTTATTAAATTCACTACCGGAGATGTTGTGTCAATTTTGACTAATCTTATTGATGAACCAACGTTTCCGGAAGAATCTGTGCAGTTTACATTCCAATTGTGATTTCCTTGAGTTAATGAACTGTTTGCAACGATTGCTGTATTTGTATTATTAACCGTTGATGCATTTATTCCTTTACCTACACTATCAACAAACAAAGTGCACGAGGCTGTTGTGTTACCAATATATTTGAATATGAATGTTGGTGTAATATTATTTTTAAAAGTATTATTTCCTGGTGTTGCTAATGTTATTGTTGAGTTTGTTGAACCGCCGCCACCACCGCCGCCAGTTGTAGGTATTGTTATGGTATTAGACTGTAATGTAACTTGGGTGTCTGCAAGCGCTCGTCCATTTAATATTGCGCCAGTGTTTATCCTGACCTGCTTTGCGCTTAAAATGTTTCCATTAAATGTTGAGTAGGTTCCAAGTGTTGCTCCAAAGTTTGATGCGCCAACCTGCCAGAAAATGTTTTGTGGAAGCGCTCCTCCTATAAGCAGTACTTTTATTCCTGCAGGTACGTTTGCACCAGCAGCAACAGTTAAATCTCCTGATATTTGAAAGATCCATACGCTTGTATTGCTTCCGTTAAGCGTGACGTCAGTATTTATAACAACATCTGTACTCCACTTATATACTCCCGGAGCGAGTGTTAATCCACTAAGGTCTCCTGCGCCTAGTTCAGTTGCGTCAGGTGCTCGTGATGTTGCATCACCGTATGCAGTTCCCATATCAAGAACTGCGTTAGCCACCAAAGTATTATCGGATGGTGTTCCTGCAAAACAGGTTACGTCTCCGCTTCCCGTATATGCTGCGTTAGCGCCATATATTGTTCCGGTTATTTCCGAGCAAAACACGTTGTCCATTGAAGCAGCAGTGATTGGGCTTGAACCAACATCTCCTGTGATTGCGGAGGTGTGTACATTTGTGACTCCTGTTTTTGTTAATATGACATAATCCGCTGCTGTCAGAAGATTAATAGTTGCAGGTGATGTGTATGCGTGTGCGCTAAACATAATTGACACCATTAAGATTAGATAGATAGATAGATTTGATAATAATTTTTTAAAATTTGTTTTTTGTTTCATTTTCGTTTTCCCCCTAGTTTAGGTTTATAATTATAACACTTGATTTGTAAGTTACCTCGTTATTAGTTAACAAACAATGTTTAAGTTAAAATGGTAAATTATTGCATCCTGTTTTTGTTTTCAAGTTCAACTGCCGTTTTGCGGCTTTCTGCATGATGGGCATATCAATGAAAGTCCTACCATCTTCACTTTGTCTATCCGTTTTTTGCAATGTCTGCAAATAATGACAGATTTTGTACCGGCAGATGCGTTGCTTTTTCCCTTTTTATTAATCCCTTTTACGTTTTTCATTAGTTTACCCTTCTAGTATCGTTAAGGCAACCAGCTATAATAACACTTGGTTGGGAATCACAACCAGTTTTTATGTTTTAATTGAGAAATTTAGGTTTTATTCTCGTGAAAAATATAAATGGTGAATTAATGATAATAATGGATTATGCATTATCGAAATTTTTAGAAGCAAAATTGTTTAATTTGTTATGCACAAAAAAAAGTATTCTAGAAAAATATATTTAAGAGATTGTCAGATAATTATTATTTCTTTTTAGTTGGGAATAATTCGTATTCAGAAAAATCTTTCTTATCCAACATCTCATTTAATAGTCTGATTGAATTCTGGGTTATTATGTTATCAACAGAGAACGTGTGCACTGCATTGACTTCTATCTCGTTTGCATATTTTGTTTGAATCTTGGAAAGATAAGTCTCCTTTTGTGAAATATCCCGAAAGCCCATTAGAAGCACATGCGATGCCTGCGCATTAGCAACTCTATATGCCGAGATGATGTGAGGAATTTTAGAGATATTTTCAGAGACTTCATCATTGGTGTATTTATCCCAGACTGAAGATTTAAGGCGGAGGATGATAAGAACCAAGACATTGATGCCTATCTTCTTAAAATCGATTACTGGCGTGTATCCTTTGATTATCCCCAGTTCTTCAAGCTTGTTTCGTATCTTAAAGACTGCCTGAGGGGAAATTCCAATATCTTCGGCTATTTTACTGTCAGGAATTTTAGCATGATGTATAATCTCCTTTAGAACTTCCTTATCATGCTCTGTCAGCTTTGGAAAATCAGGGTCCGCTTTTTCCATCTTATGGGTTAATATGCTTTTTTAGTATATAAAGGTGTATGGATAAAATAAAAATTAGTGGCTAAGTTGTTGCATTATAAAATAAGAAGTAATTTACTTGGAACTATTTTTTCTTGTCCACAGGGAATAATTCATATTTAGAAAAATCGTTTTTGTCGATTATTTCGTTCAATAACCCTATTGGATTTTGAGTGATTATTTTATCAACTGAGAATGTGTATGCATCTTTTATCTCAATATCATTCTGGTATTTAGTTTGGATCTGTGCAAGGTACTGCTCTTTTTGCGCAGTATTTCTAAACCCAATTAAGAGTATATGTGATGCTCTCGCGTCAGCGACTCTGTAAGCTGCGATGATATAAGGAATTTTTGTTATACGTTCAGAAACAAAATCATCGGAATACCTGTCCCATACACCTGACTTAAAACGAAGAACAAGCAGCGCTAAAACATTAATGCCGACTTTCTTAAAATCGATTACAGGAGTATATCCTTTTATTATTCCTAATTCTTCAAGCTTGTTTCGTATCTTAAAGACTGCCTGAGGGGAGATTCCAATTTCTTCTGCAATTTTGCTGTCTGGAATTTTAGAATGATCTATAATCTGCCTAAGCACTTCTTTGTCATTTTCAGTTAGCTTTGGGAGTTTTGGGTCTGCTTTTTCCATTTAATGAGTAATAAGCCCTATTCCTATATAAGACTATTCTTTAATAGAAGTATTAGAGAATATAGTTTTTATTATATAACTTATTTTTAAGTTAGTTCCTATTTTTCCCAAACTATTTAAAACAGTGATTAATTGATAAAATCATGATTCAAAACTCTTTTATTTTCCTACCAAGGATAACGCCAAAAAAAGAGAAAAGCATTACATCGCTCTCTTTATTATTGCAGATTATGATTCTGGGAAAGTCAAGATTATAGAGCCAGATGAATGTGAACAGTGAAATGGTTTAAATGAAACTTACTACCAACGTCGCTACTTTTACCGATAGAAAATCTTCTGAAACAAAAGTTTAATCCGTTTGAATAGAGTTATGTAGTTACTTAATAATAGTTACAAAGATAAGATTTATAAATTATAAGATTATCCAAATAAGATGAATACAAAATATATTGATGCACTTATTAGAAAACATGCTGCCGCAGTAATACCTGAATTTGATGAATCAAGATGGTTTGCTCTCGAATTTAATCATGCTGGGTCAAATGTTTTTGGAGTATTATCTCATCTTGGTTCTGTAGAATATGGTAAATACCGTTTTCTTTTAGACATACCAAATAGACTGTCTTATAATGGTGATTTAAAAGTTGATGATGAACATCGCGGCAAAGGGCTTGGAAGAAAATTAATTGAATTACGAGAAACAATTTGTGAAGAATTAGGAATACAAAAGATTATAATAAATAATAATGAAAATTCAGCGTTCTGGGAACATCTTGGTTATAAACAGGTGAACGGACTTCAAGAATTTTATCTGAAAGTAAGATTTGGAATTAATTTTCAAAAAGACAAAGAAACACCTGTTTATAAAGATATAAATTAATGAATTCATTAAGTTTGGTTATTTAAAATTCCGAAACTATTTAAACAGATTATTGTTTAGCGTTTTCATGATACAAAACTCTTTTATTTTTCTTCCAAGGATAACTCCAAAGAAGGAGAAAATCATTTGGTCGCAGAATGTTCACAGCTGGGATGATTTTTTAAAAACTGAGCAGATTAAAGGAGTTACTGAAGCTAAAAAGCCTTCTTACGACCGGCTAATTAATGATGCTAAAAAACATCTTATTGATGATAATGAGAAGTTTTTCAAGGAAGTTTTTCCTACAGGCGAAACGTGGAGATTATATAATCAATTCAAGAACGACGTCTGTTTTTTGGATATTGAAACAACAGGATACTATGGTGACATCACAGTTCTTGGACTCTATGACGGGCACGACACAAAAACTTTTGTTAAAGGACAATCGCTTTTCAAGGATAAAATTGAGGACGAGCTTTCAAAATATAAAATGCTAATAACATTTAACGGTGCATCATTTGATTTGCCTGTTATTCGGCGGCAGTTTAACATTGACTTCAATGTACCGCATATAGACCTTCGTTTTGCAGCAAAAAAGATTGGACTCTCCGGTGGACTAAAAAAGATTGAGCATGAGATCGGAATCAAAAGAGCTGACGAAGTGCAGGGAGTGACTGGCGAAGATGCAGTTATGCTTTGGCGTCAATACAGAGCGACTGGCGAGAAAAAATACCTTGATTTACTGGTGCAGTACAACGAAGAGGACATAATTAATCTAAAACAGCTTTCTGAATATGTCATACCGCGGCTTTGGAAACAAACCAGAGATATCAATTAAGTCTATGCAATTTATAAATAAGTTTTTTATTCTTGGTATATTATGAAAAGAACAATAACAACATCTGCTGTTATAGCAATGCTTCTCTCTCCAATTAGTGATGTTTATGCAGAGCAAAGAACAAATGCAGTGACAAATAATAAAGGATGCATAACTGAGAAGATTGAAGTTAAGGAAGAGAAGAAAGTTTCTGAATTAAGAAGAGAATTATCCAGAAAGTTTGACAGCAAAACAATTGATTCAATATTTAATGACGCAGAGTTTAAGATAGAGAAAGGTGTGATGTATAATTGGAATGGATGCAAAGCAGACGGCAAAGAAAAATTTGTGATTAGAAATTATGATGATTATAAGCGTGTTCTTGGCATTAATGAAATTTTTGAATTAAAACAAAGATTCATGGAAGAGCATAAGGAAGCGCTTGAGATGGCAGAAAAAAGACATAAGGTTAACAAAGAGTATATAACTGGTATTATTGGTATAGAAACAAAATTTGGAAATAATTTAGGGAGATATAAAACAGTGAATGCGCTCGCATCTACTTATGTCTTTGTTGAGAAAAAAAGAAAGTTTGCCTTGGACCATTTAGCTGAATTGATAGATTACTCTAAAAGAACAAAGATTCCAATATTCTCGCTTAAAGGCTCGTATGCAGGCGCAACTGGTTTTAGTCAATTTTTGCCGTGGTCACTTAACAGAGAATTTGTCGGGGAAGCTGGCGACGTTACAAAATCACACCCATTTAATATGAGAGATGCAATATTTTCTTCAGCATACTATCTAAGCAAAAGAGGATTTAGTAATAATCATGATAAAGCGATATTGAGGTATAATAATTCAAAACATTATCTTACTGCAGTAAAAGAGATAGCAATGTTTAGAGAGAATAATTAATGAATTTTCTATATATCCAACTAGAGAGAATATTAATTTGTTTTCTGGAATATATGCAGATATCGTCCGAATTTCTCAAGCTTTGGTTTATGAAGCGTGAATCCGTTTTGTGTGAAGCAAGTTTCATATGCAATGAACTCACTGCGTTCTTCTAAAAATTGATCTAATTCTCTTAACGCGAAAACGCCATTTGGTTTTAAAATTTTATGCATCTCTTTTGCAACGTGTTTCTGGAAATCCCACTGTTTTTCCTCTATTCTTTTGCGCATTCCATCAACTCCTTGATTAGTGTATGCTTCATTATTAAATAAAGGACTGTCTATATCTGGATTTGGATGCATATACTGAAGGTATATTGCGTCAACACTTAAAGGTTCAAAATGCAATGCAATGTTTTCCCATCTGTCTTTAATGAATTGAACGTTGTGTTCTTTCAGTTTTTCGTCTTTTGGAGTTGATTCAGAGTCCAAGCCATAGCATCTGGCTCCTTTTCTTGAGAAGTATCCAAGCATTGCAATGCCGTCATTGCCTGTCCCTATCTCTACAATATTTCTACTGCGCATATCCTCTCCAAAAAGTTTTGTTAAAAATGATACCACAGGAGCATATCCGTTTATACGAAGGTAATATTCGCTGAATCTTTTTCCATGAAGTGCTTCAATTTCTTCTGCAATAAGAGTTAATGTCTGATTGTCAACGCCGAGTATCTTTCTTGCATTCTCTAACCTTTGTTGTCTATTTACCCTGACTTGATTTGTTACATCAACAAGTGTAATCTTATCCTGCGCAGACATTTGATGATAATTAGGAAGATTAAGCTGTGCCAGAGATTCATTTATCTCATCATGTTGGTCATTACTGTATGGGTCCCATCTATTTGGAAGAATGCTGTCTAGTGATGGTATTGCTAAATCGGTTTTCTCAATTAACTCAGTTAATTCTGCCATTGTTTCTCAATCTCATAGGAAATCATGTTTGATTTATAAATTTAATTAGTTTTAACTATTATATAGTGGTACTATAAGAAAAATTTATAAATAATAAAGAGATTCTATGGTTTATGCCTAAATTAAATGAATTAGTATATGTGCTTGGAGGCGGAGAAGGAAAAAGACTGCGCCCATTGACTACTCGAAGAGCTAAGCCTGCAGTTCCGTTTGGAGGAACACACAGAGTAATTGATTATGTGCTTAGCAACATATATAACTCCCAAGCAGGTTCAAAAAGAGTTCTAATTTTAACGCAATATAGATCAGATTCGCTTATCAAGCATATAAGTGAAGGATGGTACCCGCGTGTCGGATTTGGTCAGAATGACTCATTTAACATTCGCGCTGCCACCCTTGGAAGCAAGGAAGAAGAAGGATGGTATAGAGGAACAGCAAATGCAATATTTCAGAATATGGATGATATTGGATATGGGAATCCTTCTATTGTCAACGTATTTGGCGCTGACCACATATATATAATGGATGTAAGAGAGATGAATCAGTTTCATAGGGATAATAATGCTGACATGACTATTTCAGGGATACCTTGAAGTTGATAAAGATTGGAGATTAAAAGGTTTTGAAGAAAAACCAGAACACCCAAAACAAATCCCCGGAATGGAAGGATATTGTCTTGCATCCATGGGAAACTATGCATTCAACCCTCGCTCTTTGCTTGAAGAACTTGTTTTAGACGGGAAAAGAGAATTTACAACTGATGGTCCCCTCGTGAAAGAAAGCCCAGAAACATTCTCAAAAAATGATTTTGGTTTTGACATAATCCCAAGCATGCTAAGAAATAACAGAAGAGTATTTGTTTATAATTTTAGAGATAACCGAATTGATGGAGAAGAAAGAAAAACTGAACCTTATTGGAGAGATGTTGGCTCACCAATTGAATTTTTCAACACGAGTATGGAAGTTGCGCTTCCAAGAGAGATACCTAACGCGCACCATCCTAATTGGCCAATTCATACTTATATGGAAGTTTCAACTCCTGCAAAAAATTTGGATGGTAACCCACGTAATTCTGTTTCAGCAAACGGAACAGTTATTTATTCAGGGAATGTAAATGGTTCAATACTTTCATATAATTCAATAATTGATGGCGCAGATATAACTGATACTATTCTTATGGGAAACAATTATGTCGGAAAAGGCGCTAACCTGTACAGGACCATTGTTGATAAAGGAGTAATAATTCCTGCAGGAACTAGTATAGGGCGGGATTTAGAGCATGATAACAAAAGAGGTTTCAGAGTTGACTTCAAAAATAAGATAACAATTGTTCCAGAAGGATACAAATTTGAATAATCATTTCTGATTATACGCTTTTTTTATAATGTTTATATCAAGCTTTTTCATTTTAATCATTGCCTGCATTGCGCGTTCTGACTTGACTTTGTTTTTTGAACTAATCAGTTTGTTTAATTCAGTTGGCACAACCTGCCATGAGACGCCATACTTGTCTTTTAGCCATCCGCATTCTACGACTTCTCCGCCGCTGGAAAGTTTTTTCCAGTAATAATCAACTTCTTTCTGATCTTTGCAGTCAACCATTAATGACATTGCTTCGTTGAATTTAAAGATTGGTCCGCCATTTAATGCCATGAACTTTTGTCCGTCTAAAATGAATAAAACAGTTAATATACTTCCTTTTTTCTGTCCTGAAACTTTTGATGATGCCTCATCGTAATGCGTAATCTGCAGTATTTTTGAATTCTTAAAAATTGAAACATAATATTTTGCAGCTTCAAGCGCTTCGCTGTCAAACCACAAGCAATTTGTTATTTTTTGCTTTATCATTTGTCTCACTTCTGTTTTTTTGGGTAAGTGTAATTTATCATCCATTCTATTCCGAATTTGTCGTGGAACTGCGCGTAATACGAACCCCAGAAAGAGTCGGACAGTGGCATGAATATTTTTCCACCATTGGAAAGTTTTTTGTAAAGCGAGTTTGCCTCTTCTTTGCTTTTTGCCTGGATTACTATTGAGAAATTGTTTCCTTCATTGAATTTTTTCTTATACTCCCCTATAACATCAGACCCCATAAGTGAGAATTCTCCGACTGGAAGCGCTATATGCATTATTTTATCTCCATCTTTCTTTGAAAGTTTATTGTTTCCTGGCATTTCTTTCCATCGCATAATTGAAGTTAATTTTGTTCCAAAAGCCAATTTATAAAAATCAAATGCCTCCTCTGTTTTGCCGTCAAACCGTATCATCTGATTAAGTATTGCCATTGTATCTCCTCCTCATTTCTTTTTTGGATAAGTGTAGTTAATCATCCATCCTGTTCCAAACTTGTCTTTAAACATGCATGAGTATGCTCCCCAAAATGCATCCTGAAGCTTCATCTCTATTTTTCCGCCAGTTGAAAGTGACTCGTACAATTTGTCTGTCTCCTTCTTGCTTTCAGGCTCAATCTGAATGTAAAAGTTGTTTCCCTGAACCACTTTTTGTCCCTGTGATTCAAGCGCGTCAGAAGCCATTAGGATAATATCTTTATTTATCTGAAGCGACACGTGCATTATTTTGTTTTGGTCTTTTTTTGGAAAATTGTTGCCGTCAGGCATGTCCTTGAATCTTTGAATAATAATAAATTTTCCTTTAAAAGCTGATTTGTAGAAATTAAACACATCCTCAGTGTTTCCGTTGAAGTTTAGGTACACATTTAGTTTTTTCATTTTAACATCTATCTCCTCTTTTCTTCTGAAAGTTTTTAATGCATTTATCAAGTCTGTCAAGCGAACCAGTCCATCCTGTTACCATTCCGTCACGTCCTTTGTCAAAAACATTGTATTCTTCTTTTGTGTTGTTAATTGGAATCCATGAAATGTTTACTGTTGTTTTTCCGTTTTTCTCTGTGAATGTCATCGTAGTCAACATCTCTAAAGGCCATGGACCTGGAAACGGCGCCCTCGTCAATTCTCCTTTCTCGTTTGAGAAAGAGTTTATGAAAACAAGTTTGTCTGGCTTGCAGATTTCCTTAAAGACCATTCTTCCCCAGTTTCGTTCTCCATTATAATTTTGCATGCAGTAATGATATTTTCCGCCAACTTTAAGATTCATTTCAGAATGAATTACGTCAACTTCTTTTGGACCCCACCATTGCCTCATATATTTTTCATTTGTGAAAGCCTGCCAAAGAGTTTTCTTGTCAGTGTTGAATGTTCGTTTAATGACAAACTCTTTCATTTTGAAATTTTTAGTTTTATTCTCAACTAATTTTTGAAGCTTGTTTAGGCTTGAGTTCCATCCTTCATCCATTCTGCTTTTTTTAATTGATTCTCGCGCTGCTTTTGATTTTGGAAGCTTGTAAGAAGTTTTAAGTGTTGTTTTACCGTTTTTTTCTGTGAAGGTTATTGTAACTAAGGACTCCTTTGGAAAATTCTTGTCAAGGCCATGCGCTGTCGGGTCTGTCTTGTTGCCGTTTTTGTCGCAGAAATAATCTGAGATAATCAGTTTGTTTGGCGCGTCAATTTTTTTGTATTCGCCGCCGCTCCAAAAATCCTTTCCTTTAAAGTCTCCGATTTCGCCACGCATGCAGTAGACGTATTTTCCGCCGACTTTTAAATCGATTCTTGCAACTGGGCAGCTAAATCCCTCTGGTCCCCACCATTTTTTAAGTAAGTCAGGATTTGTCCATGCATTGAATAAATCTTTTTTTGATGCATTAAAAGTTCTTGTTATAATTAGTTCATCCTTTCCTGCCATTGATAACACCTCGAGACTGAGGAATTGTAATTTAAAAAGTATTTATTAATTGGATGTTTAAGTTGAATGAGAGAACTGTAGTTAGAATAAGGAAATCTAGAATATTTTATGTACGAGTTTTACTGCTGTGGATACCGCTTCAACAACTCCTTCATCAAATGGTGTTGGGAGTATCTTGTCTTTTGTTGGGTGCTTAATTAATGCGGCTAGTGCGTGAGCTGATGCAATTTTCATCTCCTCAGTTATCTGTTTTGCGCCGCAATCAAACGCGCCTCGAAATATTCCTGGAAATGCGAGTAAATTATTTACCTGGTTTGGAAAATCACTTCTACCTGTTGCTACAATTGCAGCGCCTGCTGCGTAAGCTTCATCAGGCATTATTTCAGGCACTGGGTTTGCCATGGCGATTATTATAGGGTCGCGTGCCATGCCTTTTATCATATCCTGTTTTAATGCGCCTGCAACTGACACTCCGATGAATATGTCTGCATCTTTTAATGCATCTTTTAATGAGCCTTGTTTTTCCATGTTAAATTTGTCTGAGAGTTCTTTTTTGTATTTGTTTAAGTCAGTTCTTGAGCGTGATGTGATACCTTTTGAATCCACTAAAAAAAGTTTTTCAACACCTGCTACGCCAAGAAGTTTTGCTGTTGCAATACCTGCAGCGCCTGCGCCGCTAATCACTACAGTAACGTCATTTATGTCCTTTTTGACAATCTTTAAAGCGTTTATTATCGCAGCAACAACAACTATTGCTGTTCCATGCTGGTCATCGTGAAAGACAGGTATGTCAAGTTCGCGCTTTAATCTTTCTTCAACTTCAAAGCATCTTGGCGCGGATATGTCTTCAAGGTTTATGCCGCCAAACGTTGGCGCAATCATTTTAACTGTCTCAACGATTTTATCAACGTCTTTAGTGTTCAGGCATATTGGCACAGCGTCAATGTTTCCAAAGTGCTTGAATAGTATCGCTTTTCCTTCCATGACAGGCATTGCGCCGTAAGGACCAATGTCGCCAAGCCCAAGAACTGCTGTGCCGTCAGAAACGACAGCAACCATGTTGCCTTTTGAAGTTAAGCTGTAAGCTAAAGAATTGTCTTTAGAAACTGCCATAGAAACTTTTGCAACGCCAGGCGTGTATGCCAAAGACAAGTCTTCCTTGTTTTTTAGAGGAACCTTTGATGCTATCGCAAACTTTCCTTTATGCTTTCTATGAAACTCTATCGCATCATCCATGCAATTAAAATGCACACTTTATTTAAAAACATTTGGTTTAAAGGAAGTGTTATACAAAAAAGATTAGATAGATT
Organism: Candidatus Woesearchaeota archaeon; assembly: GCA_023266675.1. Lineage (GTDB taxonomy): Archaea > Nanobdellota > Nanobdellia > Woesearchaeales > BM511 > JAHFPP01. Next base: position 291 of record JAHFPP010000010.1, on the reverse strand, counting down.
AGATAAAGATTGTAAAGGATTATTAAAATTAAAAATAAGACCATAAATAATCTCCATCCAGTTTTTACTATTAGTTTATGTGTATAATCCACTATAAATTTGATACATCTTCTTGAATAAGTAAGATAGATTAATAAATAAATGAAAATAGAACAAATCACAAGATCTAGAGATAATAATATTTTCTTAAGAAGAGTATTATTAAATACATAATTAGTTGTCCATAAAATAATAAAAAACGAAACAGATAATCCTGTAATGATAGAAGTAATAAAATAAGATAAGTCTTCA
>JAHFPP010000061.1 GCA_023266675.1 Candidatus Woesearchaeota archaeon | reverse complement strand
AATTAAAATGGTAAAAGAAACTGAAAAGCAACTTGGAATAACTGTAAAAAAATCAGAAGATTTCAGCGAGTGGTACACTCAAATAATCCAGCGTGCAGAGCTTATTGAATACACAGACGTTTCAGGATGCATAGTCTTTATACCATACTCTTACGCTATCTGGGAAGAGATTCAAAAGCATATTGACCACTTAATTAAGGAGAGAGGCGTTAAAAATGCGTATTTCCCGCTTTTAATTCCTGAAAAGCTTTTGACAAAAGAAAAAGACCATGTTGAGGGATTTACGCCTGAAGTCGCGTGGGTAACTCATGCAGGTAATACTAAACTTAGTGAACGGCTCGCAATAAGGCCAACATCAGAAACAATAATGTATGACGCTTATAAGAAATGGATTAGAAGTCACAGGGATTTGCCTCTAAAAATAAATCAATGGTGCTCAGTTGTAAGATGGGAGTTTAAGCACGCTGTACCATTTTTAAGAACAAGAGAATTTTTATGGCAGGAAGGACACACAGTGTTTGCTTCACAAAAAGAAGCTGAAGAAGAAGCGCTTGACATATTGGAAAATGTTTATGCTAAAACACTTAAAGATGTTCTTGCGCTGCCATCAATACTTGGGCGAAAAAGTGAGAATGAAAAGTTTGCAGGCGCAGACTACACATTGTCAGCTGAAATATTTTTACCTAACAACAAGGCGATACAGGGGTGCACATCGCACTATCTTGGACAAAACTTTTCAAAAGCATTTGACATCTCTTTTCTAAACGAAAAAAGCGAAAAAGAATACGCTTACCAAAACAGCTGGGGTTTTACAACAAGAACCATAGGAATTGCAATAATGATGCATTCTGACGATAAAGGGCTTGTTTTGCCGCCGCACGCCGCACCAATACAGGCAGTTATTGTTCCAATAATATTTGAAAAAACAAAAAAAGAGCTTTTAGAAAAATGCGAAGAACTAAAAAAATCGCTGAAAGGCGTCAGAGTGGAATTAGATTTAAGGAATGAGTACACCCCAGGATACAAATATCATGAATGGGAGATGAAAGGTGTTCCAATAAGAATTGAGTTTGGACCAAAAGACATGGAGAAAGGCCATGCAGTCATGGTTAGACGTGACACTGGAGAGAAAGAGTTTGTAAAGCTTGACGACCTACATAAGCGAGTGAAAGAGACGCTTGAAGACATTCATCATAAATTATATTCTAACGCTGAAAAACTTGCAAAAGACAGCATTGAAGAATCTAAAGACCACAATGAGTTCATGGCAGTTATTGAAAACAAAAAGATTGCAAAAGCTGATTTTTGTAATGAAAAGCGGTGTGAAGAAACACTAAAAGACAAATCAAATGGCGTAAAGTCACTAAACATTCCATTCAACAGCCATGTAAAGCATGGACAAAAATGCATTTTCTGCGGAAAAGACGCAAAAGTTGTTGCATTATTTGCAAAAAGTTATTAGTGGTTATCTTCGTATAATTTAATTAGTTACGGGAGTTGTGCAGAAATCGCTAACGCTATCATTGCCAGTTCGCATTCTAAAACATTTTTAGATGACAAAAATTCCTCATGGAACCTCCTTTTTGTCAGAAGTTCAATAGAAGATGCTCACAAACAAAGGCAATAATGATTTTCTGCACAACTCCACGTAGTTATTAATTTCTTTTTAGAATGTCGCGGGAAAACGCCTTTAACCATTCGGGTGATTAAAGGCCACCTCCCTCTCCGAGAAGAATAAATAATAAGGCATATTTTGCCTCCCGGCTAAATATCTATATGTTTAGACCTTATATATATCTATTCCTTGCTTTATGCATATACATATGAGGATATACATATTTAATAAAAAAAGCATATGCAATCAGTTAAATTTATATGTTAGTCAATTATTTTGTTCTCTATGAAGCGAAAAGTTGTAAAGCACGGTCCATCGACATATATAATTTCACTCCCCAGCAAATGGGTTAAGGAGAAAGAGATTAAGCAGGGCATGGAGCTTGAAGTGTTTGAAGAAGGCAACAAGATAATAATTAGTTCTGAGGACAAAGTAAAACCGCTAGAGATAGATTTTGATATCACGTCCTTAGACAGAACAGCCGTAATTTATGCCATCAGAGGTTTTTATAGAAGTGGATATGATATAATTAACTTAAAATTTGACAATCCATTTTGCATGTACCAAAGAGAGAGAAAACAATTGAAAGTAATTTCTGTAATTCATTCAGAAGTAAACAGGCTTATTGGTTTTGAAATAATCCAGGAAAGAGAGAAGTCATGCATAATAAAAGACCTGCAGAGCATTTCAGAAAAAGAATTTGATCAGATTTTAAGAAGAGTGTTTTTTCTACTGCTTGACGCAAGCAAAGAATTTATTGAAGGCGCAAAAACAAACAACACGTTTTTGTTTGAAACAATAAATGAGAAGCATGACAACATAATCAGGTTCATAAGTTACTGCCTGCGAACCCTTAACAAGGTCGGATATGTTGAGCCAAGAAAAACATCATATTATTACCACATCGTCGCGTCATTTGACAGAATTATGGACATAATATTGTATGCCTCACGGGAACTTATAGAGTACAACCATAAATTGACTAAAGAAGTTATCAAGATCCTAGAGAAGATTAATGAGGATATAATAAAGTACCATGAGTTATTTTATAGTTATGATAAGCTAAAGATGGTAGATATAAACAATGACAGATACGTTGTTGACAGACTTGTAAAAGATTTGCCAAACTCCATTAAAACAAAAGAAGCCATAATAGCAGTTTCAATGTACCAAATCCTTGAAATACTGCTTGACTTAATTGAAGCAAGGACTGCACTGGAATATTAAAACAAATATACCAACAACGCTTATAAATATTGGATTTTATCATGTTTCTATGATAACACTTGACGGCTCGCACGGAGAGGGCGGTGGACAGATACTAAGAACCGCACTAGCTTTATCTATGCTGACACAAAAACCTTTTAAGATTGAAAATATAAGAAAAAACAGACCAACGCCGGGACTTAAAGCCTCGCATCTTGCAGGAATAAAAATTTTACTTGAACTGTCAGACAGCATTGCTGACGGCGCAAGAATTGGTAGCGGAGAGTTATTATTTGTTCCACGACCAATCACTAAATTCAGATGCGAAGTGAATGTTGAAACAGCAGGACCCGTAACACTAATTCTTCAGACAATATTGCTTCCCTTAATTTTTGGAAAAAAGATTTCAAGGATTACAATTATTGGAGGAACAGATGTGTCTTGGAGTCCGCAAATAGATTATTTTTCAAATGTGGTGTTACCTTCGCTTCAAAGATTCGCTGATATAAAAATTAAACTTGAAAAAAGAGGATACTATCCAAAAGGACAGGGAAAAATAGAGTTATTTGTGAAGCCAAAACATGTTATTTCTAATGGAGGGGAGTTGGAAGGTTTTCAAAAAACTGCAATTGAGAAAAAACTCCAATTTAACATTGTATCACAGAAAAATTTATTATTCATAAAAGGCACAAGTCACGCGTCAAATGACCTAGTTGATGCAAAAGTTGCAGAACGGCAGGAGAGAGCTGCAAAACAGGCATTAAATCACCTAAACGTACCAATAATTATTAGACCTAATTATTCAAATACTGAATCAGTTGGGAGCGGAGTTACATTATACGCATGTTTTTCTGATACGGATGAGATGTCGCCATATGAACCAATAATAATTGGCGCAGATTCGCTTGGTGAGAAAAACAAGAGATCAGAAGCTGTTGGCGAAGAAGCAGCAAAAAAGTTACTTAATGAAATAAACAGCGGAGCTGCAGTTGATTCGCATTTGGCAGACAATATTATTCCATTTTTAGGAATAAACGGAGGAAGCATAAAAACAGGAAAAATAACAGACCACACGTTATCTAATATTTATGTAACTGAAAAATTCTTGAACATTAAGTTTGAAGTTGATAAAGAAAGAAATATTATCTCGTGTAGAAGAATAGAGAGAGCAGAAGAAAGTAATAATTAGTTAATATGTGAAATAGGGTAAGCAATATTAAACAATATGTTTAAAAATAAAATCGACATATCATTTTAATAAATAAAACAATATATGTGAGGATTGAGAAAATGGCATACGAAGTAAAAAATTATGATGGTCTTTTGGGACTTAAAGGATTTAGCGATATTTTATTGAAAAATCATTTCACATTGTACTCAGGTTATGTTGCAAACACCAACAAACTTGTAGATAAAATGAATGCAATGATTAAGGAAGGGAAGACCGGCGAACCTGAATACGCTGAACTGAAAAGACGTTTTGGATGGGAGTTTAATGGAATGAGACTTCATGAGCTTTACTTTTCAAATCTCACAAAAGATCCAATAAGTGTTGAGCATGCAAAAAAAGTTCATAAAAAGATGATTGACGATTTTGGAAGCGTTGAAAATTTTGAAAAAGACTTTAAATCATCAGGCGCAATGAGAGGAATAGGATGGGTAATAACCTATTATGATATCTCAGCCAAGAAAATATTTAACATATGGGTAAATGAGCATGACGTTGGACATTTATCAGGATGCGTTCCTATACTTGTTTTGGATGTGTTTGAACACGCATACATGGTTGAGTACGGACTCAAAAAAGCAGACTATATCACCTCATTCTTCAGCGCGATAGACTGGAAAGAAGTTGAGAAGCGAATCGAATGGGTAAAAGACTGAATATTTTATTTTTTTATTTTATTTTCTAATTATCCCTATTAATAGATTAATATTTATGTTTATATGAAAGTGTTCTTCCATATAACTTTTCAGAAACCTCATCCATAATCTCTTTTAATCTTGCTGAGTTAGTAGTTGTGGTGATAAAAGAATCATGTAGTGGTAGTATTGGTAATCTTTCTTCTAAACAACCTTTTTCTAACACTTTTTGTGCAAACACACTCTCTTCCTTATAAAGCGCTCCATACAAGGGCAGACCTGTTTTCTCACTTAACATTGATATTGAGTTAAAAAAATCTGGAAAAACTGAAACAAGTGTTGAGTAAGTATAATTATGTCCTGCACGAATTAATTTTCCATTTGTATAATGTTCTTGTTTTTCAATAGGACTACAAAGAATAGTATAAATTAATTCTTTTAATTGATCTCGTCCAATTGGTTTATCTTCATGTTGATACAAAAAATTATCTGAGTTAAGTGTAGACATAAAATACTCATAATGATCATTAAATGATAATAATATGTCTTCAATTGAGTTAAGTTCGTTTCTTTTTAACGCAAGATCTAAAAATTGGATGATTGCAGCATTTAAATCAATTTCAGAAGTTTCTTTACCCTCGATAGTCATAGTTTGCCTAAGTACCTCGCTTATATTCTGGTATGAAGAACCTGGATGAAAAAAACGTCCCCCTGCTTTTGGTCTTTTTCTTAAGAAGGGTATCCCATGAAATCTTGAAAGAAGAATTCTGTCTTCAGCACTTATCCCTGAAGTGGGTATGTCGATTTTTAATCGTAAAGAAGAATAAAAATCATTTAAATTGTTTAGAAAAGTTATTGAGTCTTCAATTTCTTCATTTGTAAAACCATTCTTTATCATTTCCTCGTCATTAACGGCCATCAGACCCCATTTTCTTTCAAGGGGTTCTAATACAATATTTCCAAAAGTTTGAAAATAATTAGAATTTGCTTTAAACTCACGATAACCAGAATCGTATCCTTCTTTAAACCATGTTTCTAAAAACTCATCACGAACACGCATCCTTTTTGAGATTTCTTTAACTTTAAAACCTCCAAACTGAGTGACATGAAAAAGCATCATCTGCTCATTATGATTAACAACACCTTCTGATTTGTAAGCTTTAACATAACTTTTTGGCAAAGAATACGTTCTAGGTTTAAGTGTTGGTTTTCTATGGATGACTGAATTAAATTTTTTCTTCATATTATACCTTTTTTAATTTTGTCTCATATATTCATAAAGAAACATTGCCTGAGCTGAGACTAAAGTTCTGCATTGGATTCTTCTATTCTCCTCTACCGGTTGAAATTGTGGAATGTAAACTTGTTCATCGCAAAGAGAGACAAGTTCTTTGTCTAAGCCGTTTCGTTCATCTCCAAAAATTAATAAATCGTTAACTGAATATTTAAAATCTGTTAGTTTTTGAGAGTCAGGATTTACAACAGTTGCTATTCTTCTATACCCTTTCGTGTTTTGTTTTAAAAAAGATTTTGCATCATTGACAATAACCGGAGGATTATGATAAGACACCCTGCCAGACCAGTTGATAAGCCGTTGTTTATTCTCTTTATCAAGCAAATTAAATTTGTCTTGAACGTATACTCTGTTTGCGCCTGAAAGCTGTGCTTCTCTTAAAAACATCCCAAGATTTTCAACATAAACAGGATTGATAACCAGTAAGTCTAAAGTCATAAACTAAGGTAAAATAAAGAATATATAAATATTACTATACAGTAGTTAAACTATTAGCCAGATTGACATAACCGTTAATCTTATGAAATAAAACTTAATTCTTTTATTATGGCAACGCCACTATGCGAGTATTTTGGAAAATGCGGAGGATGCAGTCTTCAGAATGTGGATTATAATCAGCAGGTTGAAAACAAAAAAAGATTTTTGCAAAAATCAATAGATTTTGAAGACGTAAAAGTTTTTTCTGATAAGGAATACTTCTATAGAAACAGGATGGATTTAATTTTCACAAAACACGGAATCGGATTTAGGCAGAAAAACAACTATGCGCAGGTTGTTGACATAGAAAAATGTGTTATAGCCGATGAAAAATTAAATATTTTGATTTCTGAGGTTAGAAAATTCTTCAAAAACACAGATTATTTTGACTTGAAAAGAAAAAGTGGAACATTCAGGTTTGCTGTCATTAGAACTCCAAGTGAAGATTCATCAATATCATTTGTGTTAAATGAAGACTCTACAAGACTAAGTGATGCAATTGAGAAGATAACTGAGTTTTCAAAGATAACTTCTGCAAATAATATAATTGTGACTTATGTACCATGCAATACCGATGAAAGCATATCATCAGAGTTTTTTTTGGTTAAAGGAAATGATAATCTGACTGAAACTCTGATTGGCAAGAAGTTTTCATATTCTGCACAGGGATTCTTTCAGAACAATACTGTAATGGCGGAAAAAATGCAAATGTACTGTAGTGAACTGTTAAAAAGTTATGAGACTAAAAACGCTTATCTTCTTGACTTATATGCAGGAGTTGGAACATTTGGTATAATAAACGCGGAATTGTTTAAAGAGATTACAATAGTTGAAAGCTTTAAAGGATGCATAGACTCTGCAGAAATAAACATAAAGGAAAACAACGTAAAAAACGCCAAAGCAATTATGCTTGATGCTGAAAAAATCAAGAGATTAACACTAAAAACGCCGCTGTTTGTGATTAATGACCCTCCGCGCTCAGGGATGCACAATAAAACAATCGAAGAGTTAAACAGGATAAAACCGCAGGTGATAATCTACGTTTCATGCAACATAAACCAGCTTGCAAAAGAACTTGTGAAATTTAAAAGATACAGAATAAAAAGCGCCGCGCTTTTTGACCTTTTTCCGCAGACAAATCACGCAGAAGCGATTATTGAATTAGAATTAAGTTAGATTTAACATCTCATCTTTTTTAAGTTATGCCTTTATAGTAGTTAAAAAAAGAAAGATTTATAAATTCTTCAATATTTGTTTGATTAATAATTAAAAAGATTAAAATTACTAGGTGAAAAAATGTCAGATTTTTTATGGGGAGGAATTGCTCTCGGAGCTGTTATTGGTGGAGGATTGGGTGACGATGTTCCATCTGGAGATAAGGGTGAAGGAACACTTGGTGGAGCTAAAAACTGGAACAGTGATAATGATTCCA
>JAHFPP010000009.1 GCA_023266675.1 Candidatus Woesearchaeota archaeon | reverse complement strand
TCATAGTTTCCAAGATCCTGATCAGTTTCGCCGCCGTCATTAGTAACAAAAACTTCACCGTGCTCAGTTGGACGCATTGTTCCTGCGTCAAAATTAAGATATGGGTCAATTTTTATTGCAGTAACCTTGTACCCTTGCGCTTTTAGAATTCTGCCGATTGACGCAGTTACGACTCCTTTTCCAAGTCCTGATAAGACTCCGCCAGTAATGACGATGAACTTGGTTTTTAGCATTTACTGTATCCCCGACCAATAATCATTGGTTAAATCAAAGGAATATCAGCTCTTTTTATACTTTTTGATAGAAATTAATATGTCGTCAGAAAATGTAATTAAAAAAATAAAATATGTTAATATAATCTTTCAATGCAATAATCGCAAAAACTTGTTCCTCTGATTTCAAGCTCTTTTTTTCTCTCAGCTAATGGTTTAGTAATTTCTGACTGAGTCATGATGCATGTTTGCGGCGTGTATATTATTCCGTCTTGCACATTATGGTCATCAAGCCCAAAATAATGCCCTAATTCATGCACTGCAACCTTTGAAACAAGTTTATGCAATAAATGACCATCTTCATCTTTAAATTCCGAAAGGTATGCTGAAACAAATATATGACCATGATTTCTGAAAGTTGATTGCTCAGAATAACCGCGAATAAATGCTTTATTTTCATCAATTACTGCTGAGCTTGTAAGGCATAAAACAGAATTGAAGTAGTTATTGTGAAGATATTTTAACAGTTCTTCCTTAGGAATTCCATTTTCTTTTCCGTTCGATATTGATTGCTCCAAATTTTTTATTCTATCATCAGATATTGTATCAAATATGTGTATATCTTGAAAAACAGAAGTTACATCACAGATTATTTTGTCTGCATAATCTTTCTCAATCCTATCTGTTACTATTCTAAAGAGTGACATAATCAAGAAAATTGCACAATATTTATAAACTTTGATGAATTAGTAGTAATAAAATGGTCAGTGGAAATCGATTTATTAAGCAAGGAAGATTCTTTGATGACAACTCAGAAACTCCAATACCTAAGTTTACCTCTATTGATGCTGTAGTTGGAAGTATTGATGCACCTGTTATTCCTAAAAATGTACCTTACAGAGATTTATTGTTAAGTAGTATGAGTGGTGATGGAGTAAAAGGCAAATATGACGGTCTCCATCCTTACAAATAATTTTTCTAAAGACGACTCTTCAAAAATACTTTTGGAAGAAATTGTTAACGGCAGCGTTGAGCTTCTTAGAGATATAACCCACCTTAGAACAGAAATTAATCCTATTTTAGAATTGTATTCCCCTGCATTCAGCACAGATGTTGCTAACGAAGCAATATGGAGATATTATAAGACAACTCCAAGATATGTAATAAGAAACACAAAGAGCGATAAACGAATAACTTTTATTCCATCTCCTTTTTCATATCGCCGCTTTGAAGCAAGGATAGATGATAAAACCTATATTTTAAGGACATTCTCACCAAGGCATCCGCCAAGCAGAAGTCTAACAACGTTCACTTCATATGCGCCGACTCTTCCTTCAATGCCACCTGCGGTATTGGAGTCAGAGATAGGACGGTCACTTTCGCTTCATAGTCACCTTATGGATAATGGAATTCCTTTTCACAACACTCCTGTTGCCTTCTTAGAATTCATGTCAAATGCTCCAGAACAATTTTATGGTATAGATTCAAATGAAGAAAAGCTTGTAATTCCTGCACATACACCTTTCTCAATAAGCATTACAGAGCAAAAAACAGAAGCGATAAGGTTATCATTTTTGACTCCTCAGCTGATGAAGGAGCTTGCAGATGTTAAAGAAATTAGCCCGAAAGAGTATATGGAATACATATTCTCATCTGTTGGCAGTATTCTTAATCAACTAAACTTTTTTCAAGGGAGAGATGACACTGCAATACTTACTGCGCATGATATCCCTAAGTCTTATTTTAATAAAAAGTATTCGGTTGATTTTGGAATGAACGGATTTAGCGGAGAGTTTCATCCTCATAATATATCCATGGATTTAAGAACAGGAGATGTCGCCCTTGTTGATGACTTGTCTTATGCATTCCCCATCTCCATTTCCAAAGGAAAAATAAATTTTAAAGTGCCATTTCAAAGCGTAGAAGTTCACGAGGTCTCAAAAACTGAGCTTGAGCTTGCAAGAATAATGCCTTATGAAAAATTTATTTACGACACATTATACTCACGACCATTGATTCATTGCATACATGAAGCTGGGATAATTTCAAAGGAAGATTTCTTTAGTCATCTTTCCGCTATTGAAAGCTATGCAGACCTTTTGTTAAAGAATAAGAGTGAATATGGCAAACGATTGGAGGATAGGCAAATTTTGGCTTTATCTTTAGTTGAAGAATTTTTCCCATTTTTTGATATGAATCTTAAAAATGCACCTAATTTCTCATTCTTTTATCCTTCATCAGAAAAAGGAAGAATAACAGTAAACGCAGAAAAAGTTTTAGCTGTAATGAAGAAAGAATCCAGACTTGTGCAAATGCGTGGAGACAATGAAGGATATAATAGATCTTTTTTGAATGTAAGAGGCATGATTGAAGGATACAACAATCTTCTAACTCTTATTGAAAGCACAGAAAAAGATTACTCTCCAGAATATGAAGCTTTTGCAATAGAAACAGGTAAAAGACAAGAAAGGATTTTAGAAGGCAGAGTTTCAGAAACAATATCAACTCTTCTTATGAATGGGTATGGAATTAACCATGCTGAAAGATTAAGCGCTTTTGACAAAAGAGATTTAGATATTTATCAAAGATAAAAAACCCACTGGACAAACGATTTCGTCCGTTTACACCGAAAATAAGGACTATTTATCGACGATAAATAGTCCTAACTGTTTTGTTTGACCTTTATTAAAACACAAGAAAATGTAAAAACGCATTTTCTGTGCACAGAAAACCATGTTTTATTGCGGGTCACTGGACATCTCTTTGTCGTCATAAAAATAGTAGAAAACCCACTGGACATGAACGCGTGAGATATATAAACAAATTCTTATTTAAAAAAATAAAAGAAAACCGGTCACACAACCGGTAACACAGCGATCTGATACAAATAATAGTAGATAGTTGTGATATATAAAATTTGTGTCGAAGTTATGCCGCGGTCGCGCAATCTGGTAGCGCGGCGGTCTGATACATCGCTGGCTTCCAAGCCTTCTGAGTTCAAATCGCACGCACCTTAGTGCCTGAGTGAAACTCTCAGCCGCGGCGCGTTTATTTAGAAGGTAATAATATGATACTAACAGTAAAGTGCCCAAAATGCAATCATGACCAGAAATGCAATCCTAAAGGAGAGATATTAACTGATAAAGTCAAAAGGTGTGTTTATTGCGGAAAATCCTTTAAAATCCATCCAAATATGGATGATTCTAGAATATTGAAGAATTCAATTTTTTGATGATAAAACTTGCCATATTTCCACTTCATCTTTGTCATATATATTTTTAAAATCTGTAGATTTGTCAAGAAGGAAAAGAAGCCCCTGATTTCGCTTGTCCCATATAAGCCCGTCTTTCATTTCCTTGTTTATAAAAATATAAGAGATATTGTTTTTCTCAAGCAGCTTCTTTGTAGTTTGAATGTTTCTTGAAAAGAATATCGTGTTTGAATCATTCAATAATTCTTTGCCGTTATTTAATGTGTAGATTCTTTGGTCTATCATTGCGCTTTTCTCTGAAAAATACTCTATCTGATAGCCGTTTGAGAAGTGCGAAAAAACAACTCCAGATGGGTTATCCTTTAAGAATGCTAGCGCGTTTATTTCCTCAATTGTAGGACTTGAACTGATTAACCTTGTCTGAAAAGAAAAACTTGAAAATAAAAGACCGTAAATTATGAGTATTAATGTAATATTTTTTAGTACATCTATCTCCCATTTTTTATGATAAATCTCCGATAATGAATATGATGCGAGAAAACACACAAAGAAGTTGAAAAATATCATTATAAGATTAAAAAATATTGAAAGTATCAATGCGAAAAGAAGAATTAAGTAATTTGGAAATCTTTTCTCTTTTGTCTTTATTACAAGAAGCCCGATAAATGCAAGAACCAAATGAAATATGCTGATTCCTATGCTAGCTCCAAGGTCAGATATTATTCTTGAAAAAATGTTTCTGTGAAAGAAAAAAAGCTTGTTTGGAATAAAATTTGGAAAATAGAAGGTGAAATATATTATTAATGAGGTTAATATTAATAATGAAGATGATATCAGTATCTCACGCTTGTCCTTTTTATTGAATATATAGATAAAAAATAGTATCAAAGACGTCAAAAATACTGATGGGAGACTTATAAATAATGTTGGGATTATAGCCAGAAAAGAGAGCTTTTTCATGTTGTTTAAATATAAAAACAGGAAAAGGATGTTAAAAAAAACAAGAAAAGGATAGACAGTATATGATGAAAATATGTATATAAAAGGCGGTGACAAAATAAGGAGTATTGACGAAAAAAATACCTGGTTATTTTCTATACCTATCCTTGAAAGTGCCAGATAAAAAAATATTAATGAGGCTAATCCAAGCAGAAGCGGAATTGTTATCATGAATATAATCTTGTGTTTTACAAGCGATAAAACAAAATCAATTAGATTAAAATAATATTTCTGTCCTAAAATCAATGATAAATCATTGTCTGATAATCCATTTTTTTCAAATCCGTTTTTTTCAATGTTTTCAGAGAGTCTTAGGTGATAATATGATTCATCTCCAATTAAAGCACTGTTTTTTTGATATCTTGCAACACCAAGAAATGAAAATGTAACCAGAAATATCATGAGAAGAATTGCTATTGATGCTTTTTTATTAAGTTCGAATATCTTTTTCATATTGCTTCCTCTTCGCATAATATTTTATAGATTTTTACATCTTTGGTATGATATACCAGAGAAAAACATTCATCAGTTGAATAGAATACATCAGTTAAATTATATTTTAATTTTACTTTTTTGTCAATGAGAATATAATCAATATAATATTTGTGGATGATTTCAAGTGATTCATCGCTAAACCTTGTAAGGTATATTCTGTCAACGTCATAGATATGCTGATCAATATTTTTTACAAATATGAAATTGTCGTCAGCTACTGTTTTTACATTTCCAAAATAGGAGAGTGCATGCCCTTCATCCTGTAACGCCAAAACAGTATTTGTACTGTTTATGTTTTTTGAAATCCATGAATATGCGTCAAGTGTTTCTTTTTCGGGTATATTACTTATTTTTTGATATCCTAAAACAACACTTGGCAACACTGATGATAAAAGTATCATTATGATAAATAGTATAAAAGCGAATGCTGAAAACTTTGAAAATTTTGTCTGCAGAATATAATCAAAGAACAGTTTTAGGTACTGTGAAAGCAGTATCACAAGAAACGCTCCAAGAAATATAAGCCCAGTCTTAAAAGGTATCAGTTTAAACCATAAAAGAAGAAACAATGATGATGATGCCCCGATTATTATGTAAATTTGCAGTGAATTCTGGCGTGTGACATAGATGTACGCAGAATATATACCTAAAACAAAAGGAAGCACCCCTATCAGGTATACGGATTGCAATATGTTAATTTCAGAAAAGTATTGAGTCAGGTATATTTTTGGAATATTCTGCCATATTATTGACGGCCCATGAAACAGTATCGCTTTTTTGAACAATATAAAATTAAGCCATAGATAGAAAAATATTGAAACTATAAGTATCTCAATGTTTGCCTTGTTAAGTTCTATTTTTTCAAGTTTTGCAAGAATTATAAAAAAAAGTATTCCAAGAACAAATATTATTGAAGTAGGCGAAGAGATTATAAGAAACGTCAATAAAACAAGAAAATGCGTGCTGTATTTCTTATCCTTATTTAGCATCATTAGGTAATATATTGAAAAGAATGTCAATGGGACAATTAAGGAATAAATGGATAGAGAGTTTACGGTTTCCTGAAAATACACAGGTATAAATCCTGAGAGAAACGCTGTTACAAGCGCTATCTTTTTGCTTTTGGTGACTTCGTCAGCTATCAAAAAGCTTGCCAAAACAAGAAGTGTTGCAAGCAAATTAACAAATATTTTAAGCATTATAATCTTATGATTGATTATATATGCCGCTGAAAGAAGATAAAAATAAAATGGCGAAAAAATAAGTGTTCTACCTCCATAGCTCAAGTCATCATATATCAAAGGCTTTCCAGTATCAACAATATGTTCAACCTGCCTTAAAGTGAAATATGAATTATCGTCAGAGAATAAATCAGTCTGTGAAGAAATATACATCCTTGAAGCAAAGACTACTAGGAATATCGCTAAAAGCCATAAATGATAACCTTTTATCCTCATACAGTACAGATTGAATTAGGTGTATAAAAAACTATAGGAAATAACCTTAATTTTCATGATTAGTTTCCTATTTTAAAATAGAAATCAGAATAAAAAAGAAATAAACATTGTGATTTAATATAATTTAGAAGAAATTAAGTTGATTTTTTAACTATTTCATAACAATCGGAATTTCCACAATCAATCCAACCTACATCTAGACATTCTTGACTATCTTTTTTAGTCACTGGGTCAGGTTTATATTTTTTACAAGGTTTTGGTAAAGCAGAACCTGTTTTAGTATATTCTGGAAACTTACTTAAATCAGATTCACAAGCTCTATCAGTAAACATTGCCCTGCATTTCGTTTGAGTAGCTCCAAGTTTTGCTTCATCTCCTGTTGTAGTAAACCCTTTTGCAAGGTTACCTATCTGACCTTTGAATACAAAGATTAGTATTATCAGAAGTATCAATGCAAGAGCTGCTGCAACAATTGTATTTATTGACATATCTGCTTTCTTATTCATAATAAATCTTGTGTCGCTTCTCCTATTTAAAGCTGTTGGATGCACTTTATGAATAAAGTCTTATAAAAGTTTTATTGATGATATTATTATTTAATATATCCTCTTTTGTCAAATCTCCAACAGCTATTCCTCCATAACTTATGCTGAAATTCTCAAAATGTCTGTTTGGATCGTCATATATCTGTGTCATATAAATTCCGGGACTTATCTCATTAAATTTAAAATCGGAAGTATATTGATATTTTGAACCATAGAAAATTTTCGTATTTGGCATTGCATTTTTCCAATCAGAATCAACAAAAATAAAAGCTGTTACATTATTTATTTTATAATCATTAATTCTTTCAACAATGAACCCTTCAATAACCCCATCACTTGGATTCATTGAGCTTGTTATTCTCATTAAATCTTTGTTTCCCTTATTATAAGAGTCATAAAAATATGTACCTTTGTAATAACCATTAACCTCAAAAATTGTTGTTAAATCTGTAAACGGAATTGTGTATACTTGTTTTAAACCTTCAAAATAAGAGTTACCTTTAGTTATTGATGATACATCAACTAAACTTTGATTATTTTCAGTTTTTACAATCCAGCTTTCTGGTTTAGAAGGGTACATTTCTTTAACAGGAATTGTTTTTTCAGTTAATGTAAAATATAACCAAATAAATAAAAAACTAAGAATTACAATTGAAAAGAGTATGATTCCTAGTAGTTTAAGATATTTTAAAATTATTATAAAATGCACTTTATGTTTAGCTTCTTTTTCATCATATCCATTTTTCATTAGGGAGGATACTATCTCTTTTGGTTTTTGTTTTTGTTTTAACTGTTGTTTAATATATTCTGAAAGTTGTTTTTCCAATTTATACCCCTGATTATTATGGCATGACTACAGGTCCTGCGACATTTAATGAATCATCCCATTTATCTTTAGCAACATAATTATTCTTGTGGTCTATATTATTTGGCCATTTTGAAGATTTATCAAGAGCAATTTCACCAAAAGTTAACATAACATTTAATGGTCCTGCAATAATTGCTCCTGTACCTCCTGTACCAACTGTGCCAACTGCAAGACCTACTTGAGCGGTTAATATTATATCTTTCCATTCTTGATAATCTGCTGACGAATAGCAAAAATTATACTCATTATTGTAATTATAGTATTTTCCATCCAATGAATTAGATGATTCTGAAATAGTTATACAACCAGTATCAATATTAACATTATCTCCATTGAATACATTTTTACTCCACCATCCCCTGCTGTTGCATTCTTTAACAGCAAACTGCGTTAATGAGGGATTATTGACTAACACAGGATAATCTCTGCTTCCAAAAGTTGAGGTATCATAAACATCAGGAGTTACACCTCCTGTTATCTCACTTGATACTGAATATGAGGGTGTATCTTTTGCAGTTGTTTTATCAAATGATAAAATGTAATAATCTCCATTTTTTGGATTTACATTTTTTACTGGTATATACCCTGTTTTTGTCTTAATGAGATATCCTGTCCATTGCCCATTAATATTGGTTATTGTATCATCAACTGCACAACTGCATTTTTCTATTCTAATGTCCAAATCTGTTTTACATGGAGATGCTAAAAAGAACCTGTCTGTATTAGTGCTTCCTCTTCCTTTATCAATTCTTATAAAATAATCATTAGCCGCATCTAAAGAGTTTGATCTTTTTTGTTCTGCTAATGAGACTGTGGATAATGAAAGTTTATTGACACCAGAAGGTGTATATTTCTCATTTATTTTGTCCATCTGCGCAGCATACATTGCAATTACTGTGGCAAAAAACATCCTTCCTTTATTATTCCACACGGTTGTTCCAGTTGCTGATGCTCCATCTACTACTTGACCATAAATTGTTTTTGTAGTATATTTTGCAGCTACTGCATCTATTTGTGGAGCTATAGAAGTAATATCTGCTCCAACATCATCAAGTATAAATGCAAATTTATTTATGGCTAAATCATCTCCTTTTTCTATAAGCATTTTTGCTTCCATTTTTTGTGCTCTTTCGTATAAGGCTTGTTTAGCCTCACGAGAAAAATCGGGTGAACTTAAAGTTTTTTCAAGTTTTACAGCTATATCATCAAAAGCTTTCTCATCAAGTTTATAGAAGATACTTCCTCCTGATTTTTGGGCTTGAAACATATTTTTAAAAGTTTCAACAAAATATCTATCCTGAGAAGTCAATCCTTTTTGAAATCTTATAATATCCAAATTCTCTTTAGTAATTAATTTTGCTTCATTTGCAAAGTTTTTTTCAAAATTAATTGCAGTTTTTTCAATTGTTTCATCAATTAATTGTTGTTTGTTTGGACTGTTAACATATTGTTTTTCTAAATATTTTATTAAATTTTGATCTTGTTTTAATTTTTGTCTAAGCAAATCTGATGCCTCTTTAGGAAATTTTAAAGCATAATCTCCCATAATTTCGCCTGTACTATCAACATATTTACTGCTTACACTTGAAATATCATCATAAAAATTTTTAGTTAATTTAGAACCTAAATTTCTATTTACGCTATTAAGAGAATTACGGACTTCTTGACTGACTAGTCCTTTATTAACTGATATCATAGCATCTGCAGACCCATCAGATATTGCAATTTTCATAGCCCTGCTTAATATTTCTTCAGTAGAAGGATTATCTAAAATAGTTCTAATTCCATTAACAACTGCATCTTTCGCTTTCCCAACTGTTTTTGCTTTAATATTAGTCCACCACGTATTTACCGGTTCAAAAAATTTTGACATTTTCGTTGATGTTGAAATTAATTTTCCGACAGCAGGTAACATATCTAATGTTACTGATGCCGTTGTCAATACTATTGACGCAGTTGTTGCTTTACTTATCTGCCAAGCATCCTCTTCGCCTTGTGGAAACATTTCATAATATACAATATATTTTGGGTCTCCATATCCTTGAAGCCATTTTTCAATGCCGGTTTGATTTATCTTTTGAGGAAGTTCAAATCCGATTAAATCACATTTTTTTCTTGTAGGGTCACAATTTAAACACATCGATTTATTGTTTCCCAAGTCAACAATTTTCCCGCCATCACAAAAAGCGGTTGATGGTTTTATAGGATTAATAGCTATTTTGCTTAATCCTTTTTTAATGAAATTTGCTGTTTTTGTCAAAGAACTGTCCCAGGTTTTTACTGAAAAATTATTTTCAGCACTTGTTTTTTCAACATAAACTTTTATGTTCCATGCCGCTTTTCCACAATATGAAACTTTGTAGCCGTTGCATATTACAAAATTAGGTGCATCTGAGCAACTATCCATATCTCCTCTAGTTTTTAAGTCTGATACCTCATACTCATATCCATCAGGAAATTTGCATTCTCCTTTCTCCGTAGCAACATTAAAAGTATACAATCCATTAATATCATAAGGTATTTTATCTCTGAGATTATCATTTACATTATTTTGTTTATTGTCAAAATAATCTTTACAATTATATGATTGTGAACCTGTTTTTGTCAGATAGAATGAACAAAATTCTTTTTGTTTTTGCCCGCCTTTAACTCCTGCTTCAAATTCTCCTGTGAAACTAACATAAACGCCGGAATCTGCACTTGTTGAGGCATCAACTGTTTTTCCTTGTGCTACAGAATTTATTGCTTCAGTTAAAAGATCAAAAGATGCTAATGCAATTTTATCGTCTCCAAGTATTTTAGAATTATAATTAAATGGTATAAAATCATCTTTAGGATTTATCCCTTGGTCCTGAAAGAATTTTGAGTCGCTAGAATCTTTAACATATTTCACAACAGGTATCATAATTAGGATTAAAATTAATCCGAGTATCATCGCTACAAGTACTGAAAACCCTCTTTTATTTAATTTCATTTCTTACCCAAATAAGCTTCCTAATTTACTAAACATGTTTGAAAATCCTGATTTTGCATTCACTGCTACAAATATCAAAGCCAATAATATCATTAATCCAAGAATTAATTTTACTACAAAACTCCAACCAATCTCTGCGTTTTTATTTTTCCTCATTTTATCAACCAACCAAATAAGTACATTCATTTTTAATATTTTGGTAAGGTACCAATTTTATCATTTGAACAGCTTGAGGTAAATCGTTTGGATTAGTACCTGCTACAAGAGTTCCTATATCTCCAAGTAATTGTTTAGATTTCATAACGTTAATTCGAGTATACAAGACTGCGTAAGCTTGGTTTGTATCATAAGAATATGAATCTTTAGATGCCCATAAACCTTTATATGCATCATTTTGGAGATATGAAGCGTAAGATACTTTTGAATAGTCCCCTACATCAGTTACCGGATTATTTGCAAGCCATAAACTCATCGATGTTACTGAAGGGTTTTTTATTGAAGTTTTAGCTGTTTCATCAAATTTTATTCTTGAACAAAGAACACAAAAAGTTGGCGGTTGTGCAATTTGCATTTGACCTGTTGCGGTTTTATAAAGAAGTGGCAAACCTGTCACTGTTGCTACCATTGTTTTACCTTTAATACCCGTTAATTCCCAAATTATTCCAGCAGCACCTAGTGCAGTTAATGCTTGTCCATCTGAATTTAAACCATACATTCCATATATTTGTTCTTTTGTACATTTCTGAAAACATTTTGAATCATCAACATTTGTACATCCATCTATTCTACAATCAAGTAAAGTCCACCAATCATTAAACAAATCCAAATTTCCTCGTCCTGTTACATCCCAGCAGTATTTCATTTCATCTGCAACTGTTTTATCCATTACCCATTCATTTAATTTTTTAGTGTTTGGATCAGAATAACCTTGAAAATTTCCATTCCAATATTGTTGTGCAGAATCTATTCCCTTATATTTTCCAGAATCAAAATTTTTCTGGTATTCAGTTAACACTTTTTTTGCATTAGACGCTCCTTTATCCAGAGTGTCCTGTGTAACTGTTATCAAATGTGGTTCGCATTCAGGCTCAATTGTCTGTGCGCCGCCTGTTTTTGTGAAGCTTGATATCAAGAACTGCATCTGGCAGTCGCTTTTTCCCGTGATTGTTTTGAAAACCTTTGCAAACCCACCAGTAACTATTATTAGAACCAGTAAACCTATCATTCCTGCTATCATTATTACTAGCGTGCTTGATACCTGAGATTTTCTTCCTCTCATGGATGCACCGCCAGTTTTCCGCTGACTGCTTTATAGATTATGAATGATGCCATACCAACAAGAATAAGTATAATGATTATAATTACAAGGTTTTGCGTTAAAGCATACTGACCTTTCTTACCCCTTTTGTTTGAGTTTTTAACGTCTAAAAACATATTAAGAATTAGTGAGGTTTTATCTATTTAAAGGTTGCTATTATGTTTGCGGACCAAGTGGCTGTACGCAACATGCACGTGGTTGTGTTTTTGTTCCGCATACACCTGCAGGATTAAAAGAATACCCTTGATCCCTAAACTCATTATTACATATTTCATAACCAGAATTACTATCAGAGATTATTCCGTTTGAACACCTTCCGTTACAATTACTCACTCCTTTTCCGAAGATATTAATTTTGTCACCGAATATATAAAGTAAAACAACTAGTACTATTAGTGCTATCACTGCAACTATTATCACATTCATTGACATTGACTGGGCTTTTTTTGTATGATTCATTTTAGAACACTGATTTGCAGCAAATTCTTGCCTGTTTTTCGCAGTCCTGTGATCTTATCATTACAGCGTTTTGTATTGTGTCTGGGCATTTGCATGAGCCTGCCTCTATGCATCCTACGGTGTAGGCAACATTTGGTGACGTGCATTGGCCACCCTGATTAGTGCAACTTTCTGTTCCCTGGCCAAACAATTTTATCTTTCCTGAGAATATGAATATTAAAACAATTAGAACAATTAAAGCGATAGCTGCAACGATGATGACGTTTAACGTCATCTCCGAGCCGCGCTTAAAGTTAAAAATCATGTTAACCTATGTCGCTACAGTTATACAACATTCTTTTGTAGTATCCAATTTTTTAGCAGCATCCAAGCATACACCTGATGTTGTTACTTTCTGATATGCCCCTGTACAAGTTCCTGTATTTACACAAGCTCCCCCATTGTTTGAACATAAATTTGACTCTGTTGCAAATTTTCCTGCTCTTCCCATGAAGATTATGCTTAATACAACTAGAACCATTAAAGCTATTGCTGCGACTATTATGACATTCATTGACAATTCTGCGCCTTTTTTATTATTTCTCATATAATTAGCACCTCGCTAAAGAATTTTTAGCATCATTACTATTTAAACTTTTTCATAAAATAATGAAAGACAAAAATAATACATTAAATTGTTTGTCTTTCAAACTTTAGTTAACGAGATTTTTTATACAAAACTATTGTCGCTAACTAAAATTTTATATAAAGTTTGAATATTTTAAGTTGTATGAGTTTAAAATACACATTTGATGGAAAAGAATCTGAAATTGACCTTCCAGTAATGGGAGAGATTAAACTTCAATCAAATCCTTTTTCTTTATATTATCTTATTCAAGATGAAACATATGAACAGCTTTCATTATCCACAATTAGACAAATATGCAAAAATCATAATGAAGCTTATGAAGAAGTATTAGAATCTGTAAGTAGAAAAAAAACAAAGACTATAGAAAGCACTGCAAATTCCGATAGACCTTTATCAGAAATTGATGGTTTATTAGCTCATGAAGTAGGAAAAATCAAAATTGAAGTAAGAAAAGGAAAAGTTTTCTTGATGGATAAATCAATAGATGAATATTTAGAATAATTAAAATCGTTAAATAATAAATCTTATTTGATTTTAAGCAAACAATATAAATAATGTGCAATAAATCTTTTTTTATGGGAGAATTAAGCATAAGTTCACTTCTTTTGCACTACAAAAGAGAAGATGTAAGGCAAGCAATGTGCGACGGAGCACTAGATAAAGAAATTGCCATAAGATACAGCGACAATGGCTATGGAAAACGCCCAGATATGATAAGTACGCCAGCTGACATTTTAGAATTTGTAAAAAAGGGAGCAACAAGCTTTCACGCGTCAGAAGAGCTATGGATAAATGCAATGCAGCTTTCGCCATCTCTTTCACGAAGAGAACTTGAAGAACTAAGACGCGGATGGGACTTGGTTCTTGATATTGATTGTCCTTACTGGGAGCTCTCAAAAACAACAGCAAAGCTTATGGTAAAGGCGCTAAATGATAATGGGGTCAATAAATCAGTATCGATAAAATTCTCAGGAAACAAGGGTTTTCATATTGGAGTACCGTTTGAAGCATTTCCTAAAAAAATAAACATCAAAGGAGAAATACTCGAAATTGAAAAGCTGTTCCCTGACGCTGCGCGAAAAGTCGCCCTATATATAGTGGACTACATTGCAAACAACTACTGCGACACTCAGGGAAACATTATAATTGACGGAAAAACAGTGATTTCACTCCAAAAAATAAAAGAGTTGACAGGAAAAGACATAACAGAACTTACAAAAAGAATCTGCCTTAATTGCAAGAAAGAAATCAAGGAAAAAGCAAAGGCGCAAAAAACCGATTTCATCTGCACTCGATGCGAAAACAGGGAAAGCGTGGAAACTGAAGATGAAATGCGAAAATGCGGCAAATGCAATTCACTCATGCAAAAAATTGAAAACAAAAAAACACTATGCTCCTGTGGCTCAAACAATGCCTATTACAAATTCAATCCGCTGTCAATAGTTGACGTAGACACAATACTCATATCATCACGACATCTTTACAGAATGGAATTTTCAATGCACGAAAAATCTGGTCTTGTATCGGTTCCCTTTAACCCTCAAAAAATTGATTTGTTTGAAAAAGAAAACGCTAAATCCGAGAATGTTAAAGTGTCAAAATTCCGGTTTCTTGACAGAACGCAGTGTATACCTAATGAAGCTAGGGATTTGTTTTTGAAAGCATATGATTACAACCCAGTATATATAATGGATGAGGAAGAGTCAAAACGTCTTGAAAACAAAAAAGAGTTTGAAGTGCCAGAAAAAGCAATTCCTGAAGAACTGTTTCCTCCGTGCATAAAAAAAGGTCTTAGCGGCATGGAAGACGGCAAAAAAAGATTCATGTTCGCGCTTGTAAACTTTTTGCAGTCAGTAGGATGGGACGCTGAAATGATTGAGAAAAGAATAATAGAGTGGAACAAGAAAAACAAGGACCCGATAAGAGAACAATATATACTTGGACATTTGCGCTACCAAAAACAGCATAAAAAGAATGCGCCACCGCCAAACTGCGACAACAACATGTACTACAAAGATTTAGGAATATGCTTTAGGGACTCCGACAACTTGTGTCAGAAAATAAAAAACCCTGCGCAGTACGCAAAGAAAAAAGAGTGGGCGATAAAACAAAACAAGCCAAAGGAAAGAGCCAAAAAAGAAAAGAAAGAGAAAGTTGTTGTCGAGAATAAAGAAAATAATTCAGATAATGAAGTCAAAGAGAAATAAAGATACCTATATATTGAACGAACTGATATAAAAAATTGTATTTCAAAAACCGTTAGGTTTTTAAATCAATTCAAATTCCTTATTGTTCTGGCGTGGTAAAAACAGGGGTTTTTATCGACGCAACACTGCCTGAAAAGTGGTTTACAAGCAACGAACACTCGTTTCTTACGTAAATTGCATCGATAGGCGCATAAAAAAACAATTAACAGAAAAAAAATAGAAATACCAATCTAAAATGGCAAACATAAGAGTACCAAGAAGCGGAAGCATGCAGTTCTGGCCTAGAGTCAGAGCAAAGCGAGAGTATGCAAGACTTAGGACTCCGACTTTGCAAAAAGACGCTAAAATCGTGACTTTCCCAGGATACAAAGTAGGAATGACACACGTAAGCCTAATTGACAATAAAAAAAATTCTCCAACTAAAGGCTCAGAATTATCATGGCCTGTAACAGTTATCGAGTGCCCTCCAATAAAAGTAATGGGAATAAGATTCTATAAAATAGCATATGAAGGAAGACAGGTAATATGCGATGTTTACGCAGATAAATTGGATAAAGAGTTAACACGAAGAACAACACTTCAAAAAACACACAAGGAAATGCCTGAAGAATTTGACGACTTAAAATTAATAGTACACACTTATCCTAAAGAAACATCAATAGGGAAAAAATCACCAGAGATATTTGAAATAACTTTAGGCGGAAAAAAAGAGCAAAAACTAGCATACGCCAAAGAACACTTTGGCAAAGAAGTAAAATTACAGGATGTATTCAAAGAAGGAATACAGGTTGACGTTCACGGCGTAACAAAAGGAAAAGGTTTTCAAGGACCAGTAAAAAGATTTGGAATTGCAATAAGATCGCACAAATCAGAAAAAGCAATCAGAAACCCGGGAAGCTTAGGCGGATGGAGAGGACAAGGACACGTAATGTACAGAGTCGCCCACGCAGGAAAAATGGGATACCACTTAAGAACAGAACTAAACAAACAAATCATAAAAATATCCGATAAAACTGAAGAAATAAACGCAAAAGGCGGATTCAAGCAATACGGCCTAGTAAACAACACATATATTCTATTAAAAGGTTCAGTAATGGGACCATCAAAAAGAATGATAATATTCACAGAATCAAAAAGACCAAGAAAAAACGTGCCAACTGAAGCACCAGCATTACAGGCTACAAGCTTGGACTCAAAACAAGGAAGATAAACTAAACGATTAAAATGAAAACAAAAATACGAACAATCAGTGGAAATGAAGGAAAAGAAATAACGTTTCCAGAACAATTCAAGGAAGAAATAAGACTAGACTTGATAAAAAGAGCAGTGCTTGCAATCCAAAGCCACAACATGCAGCCATACGGAGCATTTGAGGAAGCAGGAAAACAAAGCGTATCAAAACTATCAAGAAGAAGAAGAGACTACAAAGGATCATATTCTCACGGAATCTCAAGAGTTCCAAGAAAGATAATGTCAAGAAACGGCGCAAGAATGAACTGGGTAGGAGCACTCGCACCAGGAACAAGAGGCGGCCGACAAGCACACCCACCAAAACCATACAAGGTTCAAGACGAAAAAATAAACAAGAAAGAAAAAAGAAAAGCAATACGATCAGCTCTCTCAGCAAGCATCATAAAAGAATTAGTTGAAAAACGAGGGCATAAAGTAACAGAATACCCTCTAGTAATCGAAAACAAAGCTGAAGATATTTCAAAAACAAAAGATGTGGTGTCATTATTTCAAAAACTTGGACTTGTTGAAGAAATGGAAAGGTCAAGCGTAAAAACAATCCGTGCCGGAAAAGGAAAAATGAGAGGAAGAAAATACAAAAAAAGAAAAGGACCACTATTAGTTGTCTCACAAATGTGCCCTCTCATGAAAGCAGCAAAAAATATTGCAGGAGTAGATATTGTTGAAGTAAAAAATATCAACGCAGAACTACTAGCGCCAGGAGCAATCGCTGGACGACTAACAATATACACTGAATCATCACTAAAAAAAATGCATGACGAAAAATTATTCACAAATAACGTATTAAAAATTGAGGCTAAGAAAAAATGAGTGAAGTAATAAAATACCCATTATCAACAGAAAAATCAATAAGGATGATGGAATCAGAAAACAAACTTGTATTCATAGTAGAAAAAAAAGCCTCAAAAAAAGAAATAAAAGATGACATAGAAAAAACATACAAAGTAAAAGTCGTAAATATAAACACTCAAATAACACCTCAGGGACTGAAAAAAGCTTATGTAAAATTTTCAGAAGAAACCCCTGCAATAGATGTAGCAACACAATTAGGACTAATGTAAAAGTGAATAAACATGGGAAAAAATTTAATCCAACAAGCAAGAGGAAAAGGCGGCCCAACATACCGAGCACCATCATTCAGGTATAAAGGAGAAGCTAAAGTACCAAATAAAAATATTGTTGGAGTAATAACAGACATAGTAAAATGCCAGGGACACTCAGCACCGCTCCTTGAAATAAAATATGAAGATAATTCTAAAGGACTAATGATAGCAGCTGAAAACGTAAAAGTAGGCGACCAGATACAAGTAGGAATTGGCGCACAAGTATCACTTCAAAACACACTTCCACTTGCTAGCATACCTGAAGGAACAATGGTATTTAACATAGAAAGCCAACCTGGCGACGGCGGAAAATTCGCAAGAGCAGGCGGAGTCGCTGCAAGAGTATTATCACGATCACCTGACAAAGTAGTTATCATGCTACCGTCAAAAAAACAAAAATCATTCCACCCTAACTGCAAAGCAACAATAGGAATAGTAGCTGGCGGCGGAAGACTTGAAAAACCAATCATGAGAGCAGGAACAAAATTCCACAAAATGAAAGCTAAAAATAAACTCTGGCCAATAATGTCTGGTTCAGCTCAAAACGCAGTTGACCACCCATTCGGTAACAAGAGAACATCAAGAAAATCAAAAGCAAAACCAGCACCACATAACGCCCCACCAGGACGAAATGTAGGTATGATAAGACCAAGAAGAACAGGTAGAAAAAACAAATAGGTAAACTAAAATGGCTAAAAAAGAATTTTTTTACAGAGGAAAAACACTTAGCGAATTAAAAGAATTATCAACAAATGAATTTGCAAAGCTTGTTCCTGCAAGAGAAAGAAGAACTCTAGTAAGAGGATACACTGAACTTCAAAAAGCATTCATGAAAGAAATAGAAAAAGGAAAAAATAACGTCGAAACACATTGCAGAGACGTAATTGTAATACCAAAAATGGTAGGCATGACAATCAAAGTACATTCAGGAAAAGAATTCGTACCAGTAATGATTCAGGAAGATATGCTTGGACACAGACTTGGAGAATTCGCATTAACAAGAAAAAGAGTAACACACAACTCCCCTGGAATTGGAGCAACAAAATCAAGCTCAGCAGCATCAGTAAGGTGAACAAATTAAAATGAGTCAACTAGGATATTCAATGCAAGATTATGACGAAAAAAGAATGGCTAAAGCCAGATTAAATAATGCGCCATTATCAAGAAAGATAGCTACTGAAATATCAAACATGATCAGATTCAAATCAACAAAGAAAGCAAAAATGCTGCTTGAAGAAGTAATGGTAATGAAAAGAGCTGTTCCATACAAAAGTTTTAATCGAGCTGTAGCTCACAGAGTAGGAATCGGCCCTGGAAGATACCCAGTAAAAGCAGTTAATGAGATATTAACATTAATAAAACTTGCAGAAGCAAACGCTTCAAACAAGGGTTTAGGAAATGACTTGATAATAAAACATTTGGCAGCAAATAAAGGAAACATGCAATGGCACCACGGTCGACAATCAAGAAGACAAGTCAAAGCAACACATGTTGAAATCGTGCTTTGTGAAAGAGAAGCAAAGAAAACAAAAGACGCTCCAAAAACTGAAAACGTTAAACACGAAAAACCTGTTGAACACAAACACACAGAAAAGAAAACCGAAGAAGCATCAGAAGAAAAACCTAAAAAAACTCAAACTAAATCAAAACCTAAAGTAAGTAAAGAGGCTAAAGAATGATTGAAAGACAATTTATAGCGCAGAAAATCAAGGAATTTGAAGTTCAAGAATATTTTGAAAAAAACTTATCAAGAGTTGGTCATAGCCATACAAAAATACAAAGAACGCCATTAGGCGACAAAGTAATAATTTTTGCAGCAAAGCCCGGACTTATAATAGGACGACAGGGAACAAACATCAAAACGCTTACAAAAACCCTAAAAAATAGGTTTAAACTTGAAAATCCTCAAATTGAAATCAGCGAAGTTGAAAACCAAGCGCTAGATGCACAGATAGTAGCTGAAAACATCGCAAATGCACTTGAAAGATTCGGCTCACAAAGATTCAAAGGAATTGGACACAAGGTAATGACAGACGTTACAGGCGCTGGTGGCCTTGGAATAGAAATACTAATCAGCGGAAAAATTCCTAGCTCAAGAGCAAAAACATGGAGATTTTACATGGGATACTTAAAAAAATGCGGAGACATCGCAGTAACTGGCGTCAATCACGCTTATGCTATAGCAAGACTAAAATCAGGGATAGTTGGAATACAGGTAAAAATAATGCCGCCAACAACAAAACTACCATATCACATTGAAATGTTAAAAGAGCCTGTAGTCATTGTCGAAGAAACAAAAAAAGATGAAACGCTTGAAGAACTAAAAGAAGCAGTTGAAGAAAAAACAGAAAAAGACTCTTCAGACAAAGAAGACAAGCCAAAAAAAGAAAGAAAACCTAGAAAATCAAAAAAAGAAGAGACAAAAACTGAATAAAAATGAAAGCAAAAGAATTACGATCAATGTCTGCCGAAGACCTTAAGGATAAAAAAGAAGAAACAAGAAAAGAATTAATCAAGGTAAATTCACAGATAGCTTCAGGAACTTCACCAAAGAAACCTGGAGTAGTAAGAAATTACAAAAAAACAATCGCAAAAATAAATTTAGTCCTACAAGAGAAGGAGGAAAAACAAAACAAATGAGTGAAATTTGTACAATTTGCGGACTTCCAAAAGAGCTTTGTGTATGTGAAACAATAGCAAAGGAAGGACTAAAAGTTACTGTCAAAATAATAAAAAAGAAATTCGGAAAAAAATATACAGCAATTGACGGCGTTGACGACAAAGACATAAACCTTAAAGAGCTGACAAAAAAACTAAAAGAAAAATTTGCGTGCGGCGGAACCTGCAAAGACGGAACAATCGAACTTCAGGGCGACCACAAGCAAAGAACAAAAGAAGTGCTCATCAATATGGGATTTGCACCGGAAACCATAGAGGTCCAGTAAAAAACTTCATGATTGAAAAAAAAACTGATGAAAAGGCATACAAAAGCAATTTCATCGGAAAACAAGCAAAAATACAAGTACAAAAACAGACGTTTGAAGGAAAAATAATCCTTGAAACAAAAAACACGCTAAAAATCGAAACGCCACAAGGCAAAAAAACGATAATCAAAAAGAATGCAAAAATAACAATTGACAACAAGCAAATCAAAGGAGAAAAAATAACCAAACGAACTGAAGACAGGATCAAAACGAGATGAAAAAAAATGGCAGAAACTAAAAAAACAAAAGAAAAAGAACAAACAAGCTGCACAGATAACAATTGCCCGATCCACGGAAACATTAGCCTTAGAGGAAGAACATTCACAGGCAAAGTACTAAAAGACATATTCCAAAAAACAGCAAACGTTGAATGGGAAAAAAGAAAATTCGTAAGCAAATACGCAAGATACGAAAAAAGCAGAACAAGAGTAAAAGCACACTCATCATCATGCCTTGACATAAAAAAAGGAGACACAGTCAAGATAATGGAATCACGACCAATATCAAAAACAAAAAACTTTGTCATAATTGAAAAAATAATAAAAGAGAAATAAAAATGAAAGCACACAAATCAAAAGTAACGCGAGGACTGCCAGTTGGAGCATATATAGAAACATGTGATAACTCAGGCGCTAAAATAATCAAGATAACAGCTGTAAAGGGTCACAAAACAGTAAAAGGAAGAATACCAGCAGCTGGTGTTGGCGACCTTGTACAGGTAGTAGTCAAAAAAGGAAAACCAGACATGCGTAAACAAGTTACTTTTGCAGTAATAGTAAGACAGAAAAAAGAATACAGACGACCAAATGGAATGAGAATCAAATTTGAAGATAATTCAATAGTAATACTAAAAGACGACAAAGGAAACCCAAAAGGAACAATATTCAAGGGACCAATAGCAAAAGAAGCTACAGAAAGGTGGCCTGGAATTGCAAAAGTCGCAAGCATAATCGTATGAGGAAATAAAAATGGAAAAACAATTCTCCAAAGCGTGGAAATCAAGCACTCAACCAAGAAAACAGAGAAAGTATCAGGCAAATGCACCTCTCCACCTAAAAAGGAAAATGACACAATCACATCTTTCAAAAGAACTGAGAGAAAAACACGGTAAAAGATCAATAAGAGTAAAAAAAGGCGACAAAGTAAAAATAATGACAGGCGGATTTAAAGGAAAAATTGGAACAATTGAAAAGGTTGATACAAAAAATTCCAAAGTATTCATAACAAAAGTAGAATACACAAAAAAAGACGGCTCAAAAACAATGTACCCAATACATTCATCAAACGTCATGATAACAGAATTAAACTTGAATGACAAAAGAAGAAAAGAAAAATTAGTAAAAAAAGAACAGGGGAAATAAATATGGTAAAGAACCACTTAAAATCATTATCAGCACCAAAAACATGGAAAATAAAAAGAAAAGAAGAGGTATACATAACTCGACCATACCCATCAGGTCAAAAGATGGATTTCGTACTGCCATTAAACGTAATATTCAAAGATTTCCTAAAATACTGCAAGACATCAAAAGAAGTAAGAATGATACTAAATGAGAAAGAAATAACAATTGATGGAATAAGAATAAAAGAACCACACGTTGCGCTAGGACTCTTTTCAGTAATGTCAATAAATGATATAAATGAACATTACAGGCTAACAATCAACAAAAATGGAAAGCTTGAACTAAAAAAAATAGACAAAAAAGAAACAAGCATCAAACCATGCAAAATACAGAATAAAACTGTAATTGGAAAAGACAGATTACAAATCAATTTGTCAGACGGAAGAAATATTTTACTAAAAAAGAACGAATACAAAACTGGTGACACATTGATAATAAGCGTTCCAAAACAAGAAGTAAAAGAGCACATAACCCTTGAAAAAGGAACAATAATAATACTAACCGGCGGAAAACACGTCGGACGATGCGGCACAATTGAAAAAATCGAAGATAAGAATATATTTTTTATAGACGATGAATCAAAAACGCATCAAACAGAAAAAAGATACGCTTTTGCAATAGGCATAAAAAAACCATCAGTTACAGTGTAGATGTGAACAAAAATGAATCCAATGAAAATAATCAAAGTTGAAAAAATCACCTTAAACATAGGTGCAGGTAAAGATGAACCTAAACTGAAAAAAGGAATAAAACTAATAACTGAATTAGTCGGAAAAGCGCCAGTTCAAACAATATCAAAAAAGAGAATACCAAACTGGGGTCTAAGACAAGGATTACCAATAGGATGCAAATTAACGCTAAGAGGAGAAGAAGCAACAAGCATGCTAAAAAGAATGCTAAAGGCAAAAGAAAACATACTAAAAGAATCACAATTTGACAACAGAGGAAACCTAGCTTTTGGAATACCAGAGTATATTGATATACCTGGAGCAAAATATAACCCGGAAATAGGAATAATGGGCCTTGAAGTAACAATCACGCTAACTAGACCAGGATACAGCATAAAAAGAAGAAAAGTCAAACCAAAAACAATAGGAAAACACCACATTATAACAAAACAAGAAGCAATCGATTTCATGAAAGAAAACTACGAAGTAAAGATAGGTGAAGATTAATGACAACAAGCGATTACAAAAAAGTCCTAAAGCAGATTTCAAAGAAACCTGCAAAAATGAAAAAATTCCAGAAATATAACACTCCAAAAACAAGAAGTTGCGGAAAAGCAAAGAAAAAATGCAGAAGATGCGGAAGAAACGGAGCGCACATAGATAAATACGGACTCGATGTCTGCAGACAATGCTTTAGAGAAATAGCAGTAAAAATGGGTTTTAAAAAATTTTATTAAAGGTGAACAAAACAAAATGGTCCTCACAGATGCACTAGGAGACGCGTTAAGCCATATCCTATCCTACGAAAAAATAGGAAGAAAAGAAGTAATACTCAACAAAAATTCAAAAATGATAAGCAAAGTCCTTGACTTATTAAAAGAGAATAACTACCTTGGAAGCTACGAAGTCATTAATGACGGAAAAGGAAACAGAGTAAAATTAAACCTTTTAAACAACATCAACAAATGCGGAGTAATAAAACCAAGGCATAAAGTCAAAAAAACCGAGTTTGAAAAATTTGAAAAAAGATTCCTTCCAGCAAAAGGATTTGGAATACTACTCGTTACAACATCAAAAGGTCTCATGACAAATGATGCAGCAAAAGAAAAAGGAATAGGCGGAAAACTAATAGCATACTGTTACTAAGAGGATACAATGAAAATCAAGAAAATCGAAGAGACAATCGAAATCCCAAAAGGAGTCCATATTACAATGGAAGGAAGAATTATAACAGTTAAAGGTCCTAAAGGGGAAGCGAAAAAAGAAATAAGATACCCTCAAATAAAATTCAACCAGGAAGAAGGTAAATTAATACTTTCAACAGAAAAAGTAACAAAGAATGAAAAAAAAGAAGTTAATACATACGCTGCGCATATAAAAAATATGGTTAAAGGAGCAGAACACGGACACGTATATGAATTAAAAATATGCTCAGGACACTTCCCAATGAACGTAAGCATCGTTTCAGGAGAACTCATAATTAAAAACTTTATCGGAGAAAAATTCCCAAGAAAACTAAAAATAACACCTGGCGTAACAGTAAAAGTTGAAGGAGACAAAGTAACTGTTGAACACGTAAACAAAGAAACAGCAGGACAAACAGCTGCATCAATAGAAAAACTAACAAGAAGACCCGGATTTGACACAAGAATATTTCAGGACGGAATTTATATAACAAAAAAAGACGGTAAAGATTTATTATAAAAATAAAAGTGATAATCATGGACAAACTGCTAAAAGAAAAAATAATAATCAAGCGTAAAACACCAAAATTCATAAGAACTTCAGGATTAACAAAAGTAAGGCTAAAAAATACAGGCTGGAGACGACCAAAAGGGCTTACAAACAAGATGCGACTTCAGGAGCATGGAAAAAGAGCCATAGTCAAGAAAGGATATGGAACACCAAGCAAAATTCGAGGCGTAGAAAGAGACGGAAAAACAGGAATACTTGTAACAAATATAACTGATCTTAAAAAAATAGGAAAAAATGAAAAAGCAATAATTGCGGCAACAATCGGCCTTCGAAAAAAAATACAGATAATTGAAGAAGCTAAGAAATTAAAAATAGAAGTATCAAACATAAATGACACTAAAATAAGCAAAAGACTTGATGCAATTTCTGCAAGAAGAACACAGCAGCAAATCAAAAAAGACTCTAGAGACAAGAAAAAACAGATTGCAGAAAAGAAGCATGAAAAAGATGAAAAGAAATCAACTGTCGAAGAAAAAATAAACGAAGACGAACAGAAGAAAGAAGATAAAAAAGAAAAAGACAAAATCCTAACACAAAAAGACTAAATGATTTGGTGACAAAATAATGAGAATACAAAAAAGACTCGCAGCGCAAATATTCAAGGGATCCAAGAAAAGAGTAAGATTCCAGGAAGACAGACTTAGCGACATAAAAGAAGCAATAACAAAATATGATGTCAAAGCGCTAATTGAGGACGGAGCAATAACCGAAATCAAAAAAAGAGGAGTATCAAGAGGACGCGCACGCCAAGCTCATATTCAAAGAACAAAAGGAAGACAAAGAGGACACGGATCACGAAAAGGGAAAAAAACAGCAAGAAGCCCTTCAAAAAGAGAATGGATAAACAAAATAAGACTAATGAGAAGCTTCATAGCTGAACTAAAAGAAAAAGGATTAATCACAAACCAGGTGTTTCGAGAATTATACTTAAAATCAAAAGGTGGATTTTTCAGAAATAAACGACACCTTAAGATTTACATAACAGAAAAGAACATGGTGACAAAAAATGCCAAGCCATAAAATACCAACTATGCTTTTAAAGCGAAAAAAAGAAGGAAAGACAGACTACAAAAACAGACTTGGCCTTTTAAAAGGAAGAACACCAAGGTTGACTGTAAGAAAATTCAATAAAAATATAATCGCACAGATAATAACATACAATCCAACTGGAGACATAGTTGTTGCAGAAGCACATTCAAAAGAACTTGAAAAATTTGGATGGAAAAACTCAAGAAACAATGTTCCGGCATCATACCTAGTAGGATTACTGCTTTCGAAAAAATCAAAACAAAAAGAAGCAATACTTGACGTTGGTCTTCAAAAACCTACAAAAGGTTCAAGGATATATTCATTATTAAAAGGATGCGTTGACGGTGGAATGCAAATACCTCACGACGAATCAGTGCTTCCAGCAAAAGAAAGAATACTTGGAAAACATATACAAGGAAAAGATATTGAAAAAGATTTCAATACAGTCAAAGAAAAAATAATCAAGAGCTAAAAAAATGAAACAAAGAAACCAAAGAAGAGAAAGGCCTAAAGAAACAAAAGAACAGGGCGAAGCAAGAGCAGCTGAAAGAACTATAGCTGAAATAGCATGGGTGCCTAAAACTGAAATTGGAAAAAAAGTAAAAACAAAAGAAATAACTGAAATAGAAGATATGCTCTCAACAGGTTCACCATTATTAGAACAGGAAATAGTAGATATATTGATGCCAGGTCTTGAAAACGATTTATTAATGATAGGACAATCAAAAGGTAAATTTGGAGGCGGACAAGGAAGAGTCTTCCGTCAAACCCAAAAGAAAACAAAAGAAGGAAACAAGCCAAACTTCGCAACACTTTGCGTTGTAGGAAACAAGGACGGAATAATCGGACTAGGATACGGAAAAGCAAAAGAAACCGTTCCAGCACGAGAAAAAGCAATAAGAAAAGCAAAATTAAACGTTTTTAAAATCAAAAGAGGATGCGGCTCATGGCAATGCGGATGCGGAACAGCGCACTCAATACCTTTCAAAGTATACGGAAAATGCGGCTCATGCCAGGTAACACTATTCCCAGCTCCAAAAGGAACAGGCTTAGTTGTAGACAGAGAAATAGCAAAAGTACTCACAATGGCAGGAATAAAAGATGTTTGGTCAAAAACACTTGGACAGCAAAAATCAAAAATAAACCTAATCAAAGCAACAGAAGAAGCACTGAAAGCTCTTACAACAACAAAGATAATGGACCATCACAACGCAAAACTAAGCATAGTTGATGGACGAAAACAAAAGAAAACTGAGGCATAGACATGGCAGATAAATTAATGGCAATAATCAGAATAAGAGGAGAAACAGGAGTAGGAAAAGAAATAAGGGATACCCTTGACATGCTAAACCTAAGAACCAAATTCTCATGTATAGTATTGCCTCAAACAAAAATAAATGAAGGTATGGCAGTAAAAGTAAAAGACTTTGCAACATACGGCGAAATAGATGACGAAACATTAAAATTACTAAATGAAAAAAGAAAAATAGAAGGAAAGAAGATATACAGGCTGTCACCACCAAGAAAAGGCTTTGAAAGAAAAGGCACAAAAAGAACCTTCGTTGAAGGCGGAGCACTTGGGGACAGAAAAGAAAAAATAAACGAATTAATAAAAAAAATGGTGTAAATATATGACAGTCAACAAAAGAAAAAAAAATACAAGAGCACGAGGCTTAAGATGGCACGGCTACGGAAGAGGAGCATCCCACCATAAAGGAGCAGGAAACCGAGGCGGAAGAGGAAGAGCAGGCTCAGGAAAAAGAGCTGACCAGAAAAAACCAATCTACCAAAAAGAAGGAAAACACTACCTAGGAAGAATTGGATTCACAAGCAAAAGCTCACTTAAAATAGTCGCTATAAATATTAAGGATTTACAGGAAAGACTTGATGCATACGTTTCACAAGGATTAGTAACCAAGAAAGCAGAAACATACAACGTAAACCTTGAAGAATTAGGATACAACAAGCTTCTTGGAACTGGCGTAGTAAAACAAAAAATGAATATAACAGCAGACTACGCGTCAAACGGCGCAAAAGAAAAAATAGAAAAAGCCGGCGGAAAGCTTGAAGTCCTAAAATCATCAACTGAAGAAAAAGCTGAAGCCAAAGAAGAATAAATTTATTTTTTTATTAAAATATAATTTCTAAATTAATTTTAAGTAGATCTTAAATTCCAAACAAATGGATTAAGTAATTCCGCCTTTGCATAATCTGCTTGTTGACCATTTAAATCCCCTAATTTAAATTTTGTATCTCCTCTATAAGTATAATATAATGCATTATTTTGCTCTAATTGTATTACCTGATTATAGTCTTCTAAAGAACCTATAAAATCACCTGTTGCATATCTTGTTGCTCCCCTTAAAAGTCTTGCATTTAGATAATTTGGATTAAGTTCGATTGCCTTATCAAAACTTTCTTTAGCTTTATCATACTCTTTTTTATTCATAGATATCTGTCCTAGAAAAGTATAAGCAATATAATTTGGATTAACTTCATTAGATTTTTCAAAATCAACTTTTGCTTTATCCATGTTTTGATATGAAGTTAATATTAATACTCCTCTATAAGCATAAGCTAAAGCATTTTTAGGATCAACTTCTATGGCTTTTGTATAATCATTCTCTGCACCTTTTACATTATTATTGGAGAATTTAAAGT
>JAHFPP010000008.1 GCA_023266675.1 Candidatus Woesearchaeota archaeon | reverse complement strand
AAGAATTCAAGCATGAAAGCGTTGAAAAAAAAGAATCTGACAAAAAAAAGGAAATAGAAAACATAAGAAATATTTTCCTGTTTTCAACTCTCTTTGCGTTCCCGGCATTAGTAATTGGGATGGGGATGGAATTATTTGGTCTGCAATTTTTGCACATTGACTACATACTTTGGCTTCTTGCAACACCAGTGCAGTTCATAGCAGGATACTCTTTTTACAAAGGCACATTTGACGCGATAAAAAACAAAAGCGCAAACATGGATACACTAATTGCTCTTGGAACAACTGCAGCGTATGTTCTTAGCGTTTACAACTTGCTTTTCAATCCAATGGCAGGACAGTATTTTGAAACATCAGCTGTTTTAATAACACTAGTTCTTCTTGGAAAATATTTGGAAGCAGTAGCAAAAGGCAAGACTGGCGACGCTATAAAAAAACTCATGGGACTCTCGCCAAAAACAGCGACAGTGCTTCGTGATGGCATAGAATTTCACATAAAAATTGATGACGTAACGCTTGATGACATAATTATTGTAAAACCAGGCGAAAAGATACCTGTTGACGGAGTAATTGTAAGCGGGCACTCATCAGTTGACGAATCAATGATTACTGGCGAAAGCATTCCAGTTGAAAAGAAAGCTGGCGACGATGTAATAGGCGCAACAATAAATAAGCACGGGTTACTCAAAGTCAAGGCAACAAAAATCGGAGAAAATTCAACACTTGCGCATATAATAAAACTTATTGAGGAAGCGCAAGGGAAAAAAGCTCCGATACAAAGATTTGCTGACACAGTTTCAAGCTACTTTGTACCAATTGTGATAGCTATCGCACTAATATCAGGAGGATTATGGTATTTCATGTTTGGGCAGACGCTGTCATTTGCAATTTTAATTATTGTTTCAGTGCTTGTAATTGCGTGCCCATGCGCGCTTGGCCTTGCAACGCCAACTGCAATAATGGTTGGAACAGGAAAAGGCGCAACACAGGGAATACTAATCAAAGGAGGCGACTCGCTTGAAGCAGCGCACAAATTAAAATATGTTGTTTTTGACAAAACAGGAACACTGACAATTGGACGCCCAAAAGTTACAAATGTCCTGGCTGATTCACACATACAAGGAGAAGACTTTTTGCACATCGCTGCAAGCATAGAAAAAAACTCAGAGCACCCGCTTGCTGAAGCGATAGTGAATTATGTCAAGGAAAAACAAATTAGCATTAAAGATACTGAAACATTTGAAGCTGTCCCAGGATACGGCGTGACTGCAAAATTAAACGGCAAGACATATTATTTTGGAAACATAAAACTCATGGAAAAGCACGCAGTGGATTATCACAAATTCACCAACAAAATAGAAGAACTTGAGACTGACGGAAAGACAGTGATGACTTTAGCTGACGAAACACACGCATTAGGGATAATAGCTGTAGCTGACGTTATAAAAGATACTTCACGAGAAGCAGTTGAGAACCTAAAAAATCTTGGAATAAAAACATATATGATAACCGGCGACAATAAGCGAACGGCAACAGCTATAGCAAAGCAGGTTGGAATTGACAACATCTTTTCAGAAGTATTGCCGCAGGACAAAGCTCATCATGTCAAGGAATTGCAGCGGCATGGAAAAGTCGCAATGGTTGGAGACGGAATAAATGATGCACCAGCGCTTGCACAGGCAGACATAGGAATAGCAATGGGTAGTGGTACTGACGTTGCAATGGAATCCGGAAACGTTGTTTTAATGAGAAACGATTTACGCGACGTTGCCAAAGCAATCAAGCTTTCAAAGATGACTATGGGAAAAATAAAACAGAACATGTTTTGGGCTTTAGCGTACAATGTTGCAGGAATACCAATAGCAGCGGGGATATTGTATACTTCAACAGGATGGCTTTTGTCGCCGATAATTGCTGGCGGCGCAATGGCATTGTCAAGTGTTAGCGTTGTAACAAACTCACTTCTCTTAAGAAGAATGAAATTATAAGGTGCACAATGAATAAACTGAAATGTGAACTATGTAATAAGGATTTCAAAAATCACGACGCTTTAAACATGCATAACAGCTCAAAGCATCATGGCAATAAAACTAATAAATCATCAAAGAAGATGATTTACATTGGAGTTGCAGCCTTGCTTTTAATTTTGCTTGTTTTGTTTTTTGTGATGAAAAGCAATAGCACACAAATCAACGGGTCATCAGACAGCAATGTGCAAAAAGTGACTTTGAGCTTTGGAAGCAATTATGCGCCTAGCACGATAAATGTGAAAGCTGGGACGCCTGTTGAGATAACATTGGATGATAGTGTTAGCGGATGTTTTCGGGCATTTAGGATTCCTGAACTTAAATTTTTTAAAATATCAACTTCGCCAAGCGACAAAATAACGTTTACTCCAGACAAGCCAGGAATCTACAGGTTTCAATGCAGCATGAACATGGGTTATGGAACGCTTGTTGTGAGTTAAGTTATGAGGTGAATAAACATGATGGGATACTATGATGGATATGGTGGTTATGGGATGGGTTTCTTTGGAATATTTTGGATGGCAATATTCTGGGGAGCAGTAATTTGGTTTATAATCTGGCTTGTAAAACATTCAGGCGCAAATTTCAATAACTCTGGAATTGACAAAACACCAATGCATATACTTAAGGAAAGATATGCAAAAGGAGAAATAAAAAAGAAGGAATTTGATGAAATAAGAAAAGACTTGGAGAGATAAATTTATTCTTAATTTTCTTCTGTTTTTCTTTATTATTTTTTTTAATTTTTCCTTTTTTAAAATATTTAAAAAATTAATCAAAATAAAGCTTAAATATAAATACCTTAATTTAACTCCAGTTAAAAATGAAAGGAATATATGAAGAAATAAAAAAACACAGGAAAACAGAGCACGACATAAATCCGATTATACTCAATAGATGGACGTCAAGGGCCATGTCTGGTGAGAGTTTGTCAGACACTGAAATTATGCCGCTTTTTGAGGCTGCAAGGTGGGCGCCATCAGGGATGAACAACCAGCTTTGGAGATTCGTATATGCAAAGCGTGATACTGAATACTTCAATGAATTCTTCGATCTTTTAATGGATGGAAATAAAGTCTGGTGCAAAAATGCAAGCGTGCTTATAATACTGATATCAAGAAGAAATTCTTATAATGATAACCGTCCTCAGTCATCACATTCAATGGAGGCAGGAGCGGCTTTTCAAAACCTTTCAATTGAGGGAACTTCACGAAACCTGATAGTAAACTGCCTTGGAGGATTTGATTATGCAAAAGCGCATAAATTTCTTAAACTAACAGACGTCTGGAATGTAGAGTGCATGATTGCAGTTGGCAAAAAAGGAACAAAAGAGTCTCTTCCAGAAAAGCTTCAGCAAAGAGAGATCCCATCATCAAGAAAACCACTTAGCGAACTTGTTTTTGAAGGAAGATTCAAGGCAGATTAATTAATTTATTATCTACAAAATTTATTTTTTTAAATCTTTTAAAAATTATACAATAGACGAGCTCAATACTAAATGCTTTAGCTTATAGATATGAGCTCGTCTCTGTATCCTGAAAATTCGCTTTTTTAAGAAAGTGCACAGCATACCATAACCTTTAGGTCATGGGTGTGCACTTTCACGAATTTTCATGATATTATGACTTATTCATAATTTTGATTTATAAATCTTATGAAAGCATCTTTCAGAATTCTCCTTCATATAGTATATAAGGAAAATAATTCATTCTACTGCTTACAAGAAAAATTATAAATTTATTCAGAGGGTTCAAAAATTGTTTTTTTTGCAACCCTCACTCGCTTCCCGCTCAAAAACAAAGTTTTTGGCGCTCAACAATTTCATTGTTGTTGAATTGGCGAAAGAATTGGGGAGACAAAATGATACAAATACTAAGCGAAGAACAGGAGCATAGTATAGAAGAATTATTCAAAAAAGAGTTAAGAATTAAACGATGGGAAAAATCACATGTAGTCCCAGATGTCAATGAACTGATTGACGACATAAATCACGAGTTGCTTGTTTTATAATTTTTTTTAATTAATTATACTAACTTTAAGGGGTGGTAAAAATGAAGAATGTAAGATTAATATTATGGATTAATGGTATGTTGATGTTTTTGTCACTTGCAATGATTACTTATGGAAATACAACATGATGATTTAATATAACTTTATTACTGTTTTCATCCAAAAAAATGCCTCCCTTTGTGCTAGCAATTAAAAAATTATGGCCGTCCAAAGCCGTTTTTTGATAATTGCTGGCAGCTATTTTCCTAACAACTATTATAAAATGTTATAATAACAAATGAGATAAATCGTTTTATATTATTATTAGTCATAATCTAACTATTAAGGATGTTATTTAACTAAAACCTCAATGTTTTTAAATGATTGTAGCATATAACTTGTATGAGGGGGTTAGATTATTTTGAACTTGACAGGCAGACTTTTCTTAGAAGTAACCTTGAAGAAAAACTTGATGATGTTCGAATATTAACAAATAGGTATATCTCTCATCCAAATGAACTAATCAGCAGCATACTTCCTTATGTTTCAAAGACGCATAATCTTAATGAGATTGTTTTGTTAGGTCAAGCATTAAGGCTCTCGCATAATTACCATTCAACTGGTGAGTTTAGTGTGCGTGACAGCGGGGACACATACCTTGTGCACCCAATACAAACTGGAGTAATACTTAAGGAGCTTGGCATGGACCTTGCTACACGAGCGGCTGCAATACTTCATGATGTAATTGAGAATAATCAGGATATGAAGGAGCAGATAATTGAAGAGATGTATTCTCAGAATCTTGGCGCTTCGCTGCCATATGTCATTGCGATGACGCCACCTTCTAATATAACCAACTCTAAGCTTAAAAAAGAAGCTATCCAAAAGCAGGTAACAGAATTTAGAACAGAGTTTGGAAAATTTGACACTCAAAAAAAGATATATGGACTAAGGTCGGCAGACAGGCTTACAAATCTTTTGACACTTGGATATATGCAGCCAAAAGACGGCAGGTCACCTGAAGAAAGAATAATGGGAGTTGTGTACGACACAAGAAAAAATATTCTCCAATTGGCACAAGAATTTGACATCGCATTTGGCGCAGAATTAAAACTCCATGATTATATGTTTGACACACTTGGCAGATATAAGCCTTCAACTGAATATCTCTCTATGCTAAAGCATGCAGCTTCTTTGGGTCTTGGGTATCTACACAGTGAAACACCTGTGCTAAATACAATCTAATTATATGTACCTTTTTGTTTTTAATAAATTTATTTTTTCTATTTGAATTTCAATATTTTCCAAATAATTTAAATAAGGATTAATCTAAATCAAGTTGATATGGATAAAACTGATGAGAAAAACCGAAAAGAAGCAAAAGACAAAACAAATACAAATATACTCAAAAGGGCAGTCCAGAAAATCAGGTCGCATCGATTATTATTTTATTCAACAATAACGCTTGCCGTTTTGATATTCTCCTTTTTTGCAACAAATTCATACTTATATGTCAAATTCCTTCTGGGAAATGACATAGTCCTAAAATTATCCTCAGATAAAGAGGATTTGATACTTATACGAGGGCAGGAAGAAAACATAAGCTTTAAGGCAAGCATCACGACAAACCCCTTCTGTGAAGCCACATGTGTTTCAAAATTTGAGGACATAAGCGAGGGGGTCACGCTTAAAAAAGAGTCTTTCATATTAAAGACAAGCGGTCCGATACAGCTTAAATACGCGCTGAAAATAACTGATTTTGGAGAAGGCCAGAAAATATTCAGAGAGACAATAAACTGCCAGGCCAAAAGCACAGCATTCTGCCACACAAGCGGCGAGGCAATTTCAAGAAATATTTTGATAACAGCAGAATACCGTTTAAGCGATGAAGAAAAAACATTAAAAGTAAAACTGAAAAATGACATCGAAAATCTAAAAAATGTCCTAGAAGACGAGTTTTCAAAAATAAATTCAATCAACGCAATAATAAAAAATCTTGAAGACAAAATAATAATTGATGATTTAAAAAACAATACTGAAAATGAGCTAAACTCTCTTCAAAAACACGGTGAAGACTTGTCTGATTTAAATCAGATGTGGGCTAAACAGAATTTTTATCTTTTGGATGGCGAGGTTTTAAAATTAACCAATGCCGTAAATTATTCCTCAGAATCTGTATCTAAATTATACGATGATGCAGTAAATGTATCGGATAGGTATGCAGAAGTTATTTACAAGCTAAACAATACCAGCAATTTACTTCAAGAGCTAGATAAAAAACCAAATGAGGATATGCTTGTTGCAATTCAATTAAACAATTCAATAAACTACTTTAATTTAATCCTCTCTGTTTTTGAAGACAAGGATACCTTTGAAAACAAACAAAACTATGTCGATTCTATTAATTCTGCAGCTCTAAACCTTTCTTTACTTATAAATCAAACTAATAATCTTGAGGCTTTAAAAAAAACATTGGATGCGGATATTGAGTATGAACTTTTGTGCAGATTAAACCAGACATGCATAAAACGAGACGGAGTAAATAAGGTATTAAATCAGACTTATTTTGATATTGAAAAATCTTGCAGCGATATTTCATATGTTAATCAACTGCATCATTTACTAATAACTAATAACTTGGATAACAATCAGACAGATTCAAATTTCAGCGTAGAAAATGTAACCAATGCACTTAACAATTTAAGGGCGTTAATAATCGGTGAATATATACAAAATCTCACTTTAAAACAAGCAAACACGGATTTAATAAATTATCTACTAAAAAAAAAGAATCTTTCAACAACACCTTCAACTCCTGACGGATTATTAATTCCTTCAATGCTTAAAGAGCTAAAAAAACAGGAGATGGTTGAATGCAAATTTATCTCCTTAAACACAACACCGGCTAAACTGAATATTACAGCGTCAACAATTCCTATTCTGGAAAAGTATACATTGCCTTTTAATTTAACAGAGCTCTCTCTTTCATGCTGCACATTTGGTAAATGCAAAGAATGCTGCACATCAAGCGAATGCCTTAATTCAAAAGAAAATTATCCTGTCGTATTTTTGCACGGACACAGCTTCAATAAAGCAGTTGATGCAGATTACTCGCTTGATGCATTTGACAAAATACAGGCAGCGCTTGAAAAAGAAGGATATCTTAACTCAGGCGCTGTATCAGCATATAATAATCCAAACATGAGTTTTGGTGTTTGGGGGGTGTCTGGAATTCCAATAAGCGTCAAGGCCAGTTATTATTTTGACATATTTCAGGAGTCTCAGAATTATATTGTAATTCAGACCAAAAGCGAGAATATAGACACTTATTCAATACGCTTAAATGACCTTGTTAAAACAATAAAATACAGAACAGGAAAAGACAAAGTTATCTTTATCACCCACAGCATGGGGGGTCTTGTTGCAAGGAGATACATCCAGATATTTGGAGCTGACTCTGTTGACAAACTGATAATGGTGGGCTCTCCAAATCATGGCATCAAAGGAAAGATTGCTGATTACTGCAGTATCATCGGTGAAAAGCTTGAATGCACCGATTTAAACTCTGAAAGTCTTTTTATTAACAAAGTGAATCGGGACAGGATTCCTGAAACCGTTGACGTGTACAACATAATCGGTGAAGGGTGTGATATGAATGGTGAAAATGGTGACGGAGTTGTAACAAAGGATTACGCAAAGCTTGACTATGCCCACAACTTTTATATCAATGGAAGCTGCAGCGGACTTTCAACACTTCATACAGAAATGCTTAACATTGACAAGTATCCGCAAGTTTATGATATAATTAGACGAGCGCTAAAGATTGAATAATCTTTTCATTAATCATATCTTAAATTGTTATTGTATTCTGCTGCTAACACTTTCAACAACAGTATATCTTCCTGAATTAAGATTTCGTTCCTGCTTCTTTGCAAATGTGAGTAAATCTGACAAGTCTTTTCTCTCTCCATGCGTAAGAAGCGCAGCTTCTGAATCAGCGCGATAAATATCCTTTACAATCTGTGGTATAAATGATGAAACAATATTCCTAACATTTTCCATTTCTTTTTTCCCAAGCAAGTCAAAATACGTATCCCTAAAACCATCGCATAAATGAGATATGTTTTTAAAATCAGAAAGCCCATATGATGAATACGCCAATGCCTCATTGACGCATGATAATTCTTCAAATAGTAAA
Source organism: Candidatus Woesearchaeota archaeon (assembly GCA_023266675.1). Lineage (GTDB taxonomy): Archaea > Nanobdellota > Nanobdellia > Woesearchaeales > BM511 > JAHFPP01. The sequence goes on along the minus strand of JAHFPP010000008.1, from coordinate 20,215 downwards.
TATATTCTTTCTTCTTCACTACTGCTCAATTCTTGCTTGTATTTTACATATACAAAACCTTCTTTTTCTTCAAGATATATTCCTACAGATTTTATTGAATCAACAACTCTCTCCTGATGTTTTTTAAGCTCATCGCCATTATATCTTAAACAGTATAATATTCCTGCTCCATTATCAAGTTCATCATCTTCCATGGTAAACTCGCTCCAAACATCGTTTTGCATCATTGTAGAACTTCAATAATATTTATAAAACTTTTTTTATTTGTTTACTTAAGAGTGATACTTGTATTTAATCAGAAATTCTTTCTTGGAGGAAATTTATTGTTGTTATTACTTGGGGCTTTAAGCACAACCCACTTCTCACTTTTTGGTTCAGATGAGAACTTCTTCACAATTGTATCCATCTTCTTCTCAATCATCGGTTCTTGGTTTTGGATGTAATGTCCTATTAGAGATGATAATGCATACAAAATAAAAGCTACACCTAAAAACAGATAAAACGCTGTGAATATCATTGAAAAGGCTGTTGTCGGATGATGCTCACCATAACCTCGCGTTGAAAGAGATATTGCAGTAAAATAAAATGAGTCAAGATAGCTCCACCCTTCTACAAAATGGTAGAAAAACGTTCCTATCGCAATAAGAATTCCTATCACAAAAAACAGGAACAAAAATTTTCCCTTAAACGTTTTTTTGTATGTAAACATGAAATCTTGCATGGTTTTAGTTAAACTTCTGCGTATATAAAGGTTTTCCTGCAAATTAATAAACTATAAAAAGCAGCGATTAAACTATATATGTAATGGTTGAAAGCATATTCTTAAGCGCCGTCATTGAAAGCTTCTGGAAGCTATTAATAATCCTTGACCCGTTCCTTGGTCTTGCAATATTTATTACGCTAACAAAAGGCATGGATAAAAAACAAAGGGCAGAGCAGGCGCTAGTTGCAACTGGTGTAGCGCTAGGACTATTATTATTCTTTCTGTTCTTTGGAGATTATATCTTAACAATGCTTGGAATAAGCCTTTCGGGCCTACGAGTTGCCGGAGGAATACTTCTTCTAATCTTAGGTATCCAGGCAGTGCTTGGGATTGAGTTTGGCAGAAAGAAAGATCAAGACACAACAGCCGCGGCTGTGATTATCGGAACGCCACTTCTTTGCGGTCCAGGAGCAATAACAACAACAATAATTCTATCAAATAATTTTGGAAAACTTCCAGTATTAATAGCGATACTTGCTGCGATAATAGTTACCTGGCTGTTTTTGTACTTTGCAGAAAAAATCTCAAAACTAGTAGGCGAAAGAGTCATTGAAGTAATCTCACGAGTGTTTGGACTCATACTTTCAGCAATGGCAGCAGACATGATAAAAAACGGCATAGTTGAGATGATTAAGACGTTTAAATAATTTTTTTAATCTAAACCATGACTATATATCAATGTTTACTATTTTTGTCCATTCATCATCAGGCTAAAACCAGCGTCTGTAAATGGTATTGTATTTTCTTTTTCCCATCTTTTTACTGCGCTGTTATTCACATATCCCGGAATCACCAGAAATGGAGCTGTTGGCGCATTGGAAGCCAATTCATGTATTGAATACTCACTTTTTTGAATCTTTCCAAATAATGAATATGGTGAATCGCTTTTTGACATCATCTCAGTTATCTCTTCATCTTTTGTTAATCTTCTTGTTAATATGCCTGATGAGCATATCCCAAGTGAGTATGATATCCTATCGATACCATCTATTAAAAGAGAAATGCCACTTGTTTTTGCTAAGTCGTTGCGCAAAAGTCTTGTTACAGATATATAATGGTAATGGTCAATTTCAGGCACTATCTGTCTTGTTTTCCTGACATATTCACCAAACCTAAAAGGCAGTGATAACTTTGCAGCTGTTAATGATTTACTAAATAGCTCTCTGTCAATACCCTCCAAACCAAGATGGATTGACATATCATGAACTAATCGGTCTGCCAATTCCTCATTAATCATCATCATAACGCGCAGAACTAAATTTTTATTTATAAACTTTATCATATTTTATCACTTAACAGACATAACACCGTTGTTTTGAGGGTGTATGCGTTAACTTTAAATAAAAAATCAAAATATCCTCCTCTATGGTTACTTTCTGTGTCGGCGTGCTTTTGTACAGAGACAATGAAGTTCTTTTAGTTGAACATACAGAGCATGCGCGCCTTCCAAAAGGTTCTCACGGCTTTCCGGCAGGGAGAGTTGAAAAAGGAGAGTCGCCTGAACAGGCAGCTATACGTGAACTTAAAGAAGAAACTGGATTAGAAACTTCGCTGCAATATCTTCACAAATTGCCAATAGACCCAAGCGCAAGCAGGCTTAAAATGAAAGAAGGGTTTGAAGATTTTAATTTTCAGCCTTTTCTTTGCACATCATATTCTGGGATACTGACTCCTTCACTTGAGACAATACCTCACTTTATAAGACTTGATTCACTTGAAAACCTACTTCTTGTTGATAATGATGTTATAGAACTCTCAAGAAAGTGGTATAATCTATAATTATTTTGAATACTTATCTCTCTTCTAACAGCACAAAAAATAAAAAAGTATATAAAGACCCTAATTTTTTTGTAGATAAACGTGTGAATGAAGTGGAGTAAGAATATATGATGGTTAATATAAATAAGGATACAATAAAAAAAATCAAAGAAATCGATGTAAAATCTGATGCTGTTTTTACTGACGCTGAAAAAAAAGCTGAAAACATAATCCTTGAATCAAAGCATAAAACACAGGCAGAGATTAAGGAAGCGAAAGATAGCAGGGATATGAAGAAAGCGTCAGCTGTCGAAACTTCAAAGAAAGAAAACGACGAAAAAGGCAAGGCGTTAATCGAAAAAGGAATTTCTAAGTTTAGCGAAAAAAAAGAGAAGACAGAGCAAAAAACCTTCACCGCAGCGGATGTTGTTGTTGAGCTTTTCATCAAGAAAATAGAAAAAAGGGGCCAGACTAGTGTTTAAGCCTCAAAAGATGGTCAAGGTTGGAATAGTCGCTCCAAACAACCTATTAAACAAAGTCATTGACACATTATACTCACTAAAAGCAATACAGATTGAAGAATACGAGAAATCTGAAGACTTTGACATAGGGCATCCACTAAAGCGCGGCGAAGAACTTTCAGAGCTAGTTATCAAGACAAAAAGCATAGCGTCAAACGCAGACATAAACCTTTCAAACAAAGAGTTCCAAAGAGAAAAGCTGCAGGAAGAAAATATACGAAACGAGATAAACAACATATACGACGAATTAAAAAACAGCATTGAAACAATAGACTTCTACAAAAAATCACTCCTCGCAATAAAACAAAAATCATACCACGTTGCATTTGAAGGATTAAAATTTGACTCAGCAAGGAGTAACGATGAAAACTCTCTATTCTTTTGCGGATTTGTAAAGCGCGACATTGAGAAAACAGTGAGGGCAACGTCAGAAACAAGCTTTATACTTACAAAAGACGTTGACGGCGCAAGACTTGTTTTTATTCTGGCTCCAAAAGCAAAGAAAGCAGAGATAACAGCCATACTTAAAGAAAACAATTTCCTTGGAATCGAAAAGGATGAAATAAGAAAACTAATGCCAAGCGTTAAAACACAGTTTGTTGATATGCACACAAGAACTGAAGGATTAAACAGGGAACTTGTCAAGGAAGAAAAAACATTGAAAACAAGGCTTTCACAAATAAAAAAAGAATCAGAACAGTTCATACTTAACGCAAACGAAATTCTTGAAGAAGAGCATGAAAAATGCGAAGCCCCGCTTAAATTTGCTGCATCAAAAAACACTCACGTGATAAGCGGATGGGTTCCTGAAAAAAGGTTTGAAAAAGTCAAGGAAACACTAGAAGAAGTAACTGAAAACAAAATCTTTGTCAACCTGATACCGCTAAAAGAGAAAGAACTTGGACCAGTACTCTTAAACAATCCAAGACCTGCAAAATCATTCCAGTTCCTAATAGACCTTTTTGCAATGCCGCAATACTTTGAAGTCGACCCAACAATACTAATGTTCCTCACATTTCCGCTGTTCTTTGGATTCATGCTTGGAGACATCGGCTACGGGTTTTTAACATTTATAATATTCGCGCTTTTAAGAATGAAATTCAACAAGGGAGCAGTAAGCCAGATACTTAACATCTTAATGCTGTCAAGCGTTGGCACAATAATCTTTGGATTCATATTTGGAGAATTCTTTGGAGAGGAATTCATACCTTATCTTCACATTGAGCTTCCACATTTATTATCAAGGGCTCACCAGATAAACGAGTTACTCGCTGTCGCGATAATCATAGGAATACTTCATGTGCTGTTTGGACTGATACTTGGCTTCATCAACACTTATCATCACCACGGACTAAAGCACGCAGTATACGAGAAAGTTGGTTGGATACTGCTAATACCGCTAGTCAACTGGATATTAGTTTATTTTTTTAAAGTAGTGGAGGGAGTATATGCAACAATCTTAAATTATACAATACCTCCAATACCAATATTAATAGCAATATCAATAATTGGAGTTGTATTAATTTTCATGGGAGAAGGTGCATTGGGTATAATTGAATTACCATCATTGCTATCAAATATACTCTCTTATGCAAGATTAATGGCAGTCGGACTAGCATCTGTTCAACTTGCATTAATAATAAATGAGAATGTCGGAATAATGTTTAATCAAGGGGGAGTAATGATAATTTTTGGAATATTATTACTAATAATAGGACATCTAATTAATATCATCCTTGGATTATTTGGTCCATTTATACATTCACTAAGACTACATTATGTGGAATTTTTCAAAAGATTTTATACAGGCGGCGGAAAAAAGTTTATACCATTTGGAGAAAAACAAAAATTGAATTAGATAATACTTCACAATCATAAAATAAAAAACAAATAAAAAATTTACAAAAATAAAAATAAAAAAACAATTTGGAGGAAAAGAAAATGACAGTAGACATCGGAACAGGACTATTAGCTGTAGGCGCAGGCCTTGCAGTCGGATTAAGCGCAGTAGGCGCAGGTATGGGTGAAGGACCAATAGGAGCAGCAGCAGTTGGTGCTTTAGCAGAAAAAGAAGAATTATTTGGTAAAGGAATATTAATGACTGTTTTACCAGAATCATTAATCATTTTTGGACTAGTAATAGCTCTTAAAATACTTGGAATGGCAGGATAAACACCTTTAATTAATTTTTTTTAAAATATATAAAAATAAAAATAGAAAAAATAAAAAACAAAATGGGAATAGAATCAGTACGCGAAGAAATATTGAATTTGGCAGAGAAAGAAGCTGCTGAAAAGATAGCACAAGCACAGAATAAAGCAAAGGCTATCGAGAATGAAGCAGTTTCTGAAATAGAGGCGCAAAACAGAAAAACTGACGCTGAAATAGAAGCGCTCATGTCTAGCATTGCGCATATGATGGAAGCGTCAGTCAAGTTTGAGCTTAAAAAAATCGAGCTCTCAGGAAAAAAAGAAATGCTTGACAAGGTTTTTGAAAACGCTGTTAAAAAAATAGAAACGCTTGATGACAAAACACAAAACGCACTGACAAACATACTCCTCAAGGATGCAATGAGTCAGATTGACGTTGCACATGTCATATGCAATGAGAAGACAAAGAAATGGCTTCCAAAAAGCTTTGACATAAAGACACAGGATATGCTTGGCGGCGTAATTGCAGAAACAAGAGATACAAAACTTAGAGTTGACAACAGGTACGAAACAATACTTGAAGAGATAAGACGCGAAGCACTAAAAAAGATTGCGCATAAAATATTTTAAAAAACTAAATCAACAAACTTAAAAAAATGGCAGAACAACGAAGCTACAAAATCGAGTATCCATACACTTACGCAAGAGTAAGCGCTATGAAAGCAAAGCTTTTGAAAAAAGCAGACTACGACAAACTGCTTAAAATGCAGATAGGCGAGATAACAAAATACCTGCAGGACTTCGACTACAAGGAGCAGATAAACAGATACGGCGTCTCACTCTCAGGCAATGCATTAATAGAAAAAGCAATAAGAGAAAACTTAACAGACTCATTTTCAAAACTTAGAAGAGTTACTGAAGGCGCAGTTAAATCAATAGTAACAGAATACCTAAAAAAAGAGGATTTTCACAACATCAAAACAATAATTAGGGGAAAATTCACAAAAACACAGAATGAAGAGATAAGAAAACTCCTTATCCCTGCAGGAAAGCTTACACTTGACAATCTAAACAAGATGATATCAGAGGACGACTTAGAGAAAATAATAGACCTTGCAAAACTCTCAAGAGTGCCAGAAATAAAACTTGCATTAAAAACCTTTAAGGAGAAAAAAGAGCTTGAGATAATCGAGCTTGCGCTAGACAAGATATTTTACTCGTCCCTTGTTGCATTCGCAGGAAAAATACCAATCGAAGTAAAAGGCTTTAGAAGATTCATCGGCGCAGAAATTGACGCCACAAACATCAAGATTATACTAAAATTCAAAAGAGAAAAGATAAGCGATGAAGTGATAAAAAACCTTATATTCATAACAGGCGCGTCAAAGCTTTCAAAACAGAAATGGGAAAAGATAATCGCAGCAAAAACATACGATGCTGTTGCAAAGGAGTTTGAAAAAACGCCGTACGAAACAATAGTCAAAAACGGAATAAACGAGCTAATTAAATCAAACACTTTGTCAGAGCTTGATTTGTCGCTAAAAAGATTCATGCTAAAAAATATAACAACACGACGCCACCAGCCGCCGCTATCAATTGATATCACACTCGCATACATGTTTGCAAAAGAAGTCGAACTAAGAAACCTATATTTGATAGTTAAATCAAAGCAGCTCGGACTTGAAGAGTCATTCATACAAAAGGAGTTGATTGTATAATGTCACGCAATGAAAAAACTTCATTTTTTCAAGCTAACACTTTTAATCAATATAAAATCGATAAAAAATATCAAGAAAGGAGAGAATAAAAATGTCACGCTTCATAATTTTTGGAGAAGAGGAATTTACACTAGGATTCAAGCTAGCAGGAGTAAATGATATTATTGAAGTCAATGAGAACTCCGCAGAAAAAGAAATAAAGAAAATACTAGACGAGAAAGTTGACGGGATAATAGTCATGAACAACAAAGCAGTAAAATATTTACATGAAAGAACAAGACTAAAACTTGAAGACTCAGTAAAACCAGTCTGCATAGTCTTATCTGAAACAGCAGAGCAGGAAAACATCAGGCGAATGATAATCAAAGCAATAGGCGTAGATATCCTCGCAAAAAAATAAAAAAATCATATTAACGAATAACTCAAAGGTGAATATCAACAACCGGTTACGCTCGGTTGACGCGCAAATCAGACAATATGCAAAAACGCATATTGTCTAGAAATCATATTAACGAATAACTCAAAGGTGAATGAAAAAATGACAAGCAAAGAAGGAAAACTTTTTAGAATCGCAGGACCAGTTGTAGTGGCAATAGGTCTCGACGCAAGAATGTACGACGTTGTACGTGTCGGCAAAGAAAAACTTATGGGTGAAGTCATCCAGATAGACAACGAAAAAGTCATAATCCAGGTATACGAAGACACATCAGGACTAAAACCTGGCGAGCCAGTTTTAAACACAGGAGAATCACTCTCAGTAGAACTAGGACCAGGACTCTTAACATCAATTTACGACGGAATCCAGCGACCGCTCCCAATACTTGCAGAGAAAATGGGAAACTTCATCCTACGAGGAGTAGACGTACCGGGCCTAGACCATAAAAAGAAATGGGACTTTAAAGCAACTGTCAAGAAAGGAGACAAAATAAAATCAGGAGAATTCATCGGCGAAGTAGAAGAAACAGACGGAGTCTTCCACAAAATAATGGTTCCGCCACGTATTGACGGAGTAATAACTGAGATATCATCAGGAAAATACAACATCGACGAAGTAATAGGAATGGTTGACGGAAAAACCGAACTAAAACTCGCACACAAATGGTCAGTAAGAAAACCACGACCATCATTCAAGAAACTAGCGCCAGAGATGCCGCTAATCACAGGCCAAAGAGTCTTTGACGTACTATTCCCGCTTGCAAAAGGAGGATGCGCAGCAATTCCAGGACCATTTGGAGCAGGAAAAACAGTATCACAGCAGCAGCTAGCAAAATGGTCAGACGCAGACATCATAGTATATATTGGATGTGGTGAGCGAGGAAACGAGATGACAGAAGTATTAACAGAGTTCCCTCACCTAAAAGATCCAAAATCAGGAAAACCATTGATGAATAGAACAGTTTTAATCGCAAACACATCAAACATGCCAGTAGCAGCAAGAGAAGCATCAGTATACACAGGAATCACGATAGCAGAATACTACCGAGACATGGGATACTCAGTGGCTTTGATGGCAGACTCAACATCAAGATGGGCAGAAGCAATGAGAGAAATTTCTTCACGACTTGAGGAGATGCCAGGTGAAGAAGGATACCCAGCATACTTATCAACAAAAATTGCTGAATTCTATGAGCGAGCAGGAAGAGTAATACCTATCGGAACAAAAAAAGAAGGTAGTGTAACAGTAATAGGTGCAGTAAGCCCTGCTGGTGGAGACTTCTCAGAACCAGTAACACAAAACACGCTAAGAGTCATAAAAACATTCTGGGCACTGGACGCAAAACTCGCTCAGCGACGACACTTTCCGTCAATAAACTGGCTGACATCATACAGCCTTTACCAAGACCAGCTTGAACCATGGTTCTCTGCAAACGTCGCATCAGACTGGAGAGAAATGGTAAACACAATGATGGGACTTTTACAAGACGAAGAAAAACTCCTTGAAATCGTGCAGCTTGTAGGGTCAGACGCACTACCCGACAAACAGCAGATAACACTTGAAACAGCAAGACTGATAAGAGAATTCTTACTGCAGCAAAACGCGTTTCACGAAGTTGACACATTCTGCGAACTAAAAAAATCATACATGATTATGAAGACAATAATGCATTTTAACAAGCTTGCCGTAACAGCTCTTGAAAATGGAGTGCCAGTTGCAAGAATAGTTGAAATGGAATCAAAAGAAAAAATCGGCGAAGTCAAATTCGAAAGAGATTACGAGAAAAAACTTTTAAGCGTCCAAAAAGAAATGGAAGCTGAAGTAGAAAAATTGGAGTGAATAAAATGAAACAAACAAAAAACAAGTTTTTTGAGCTTCAACAAAACACAGGGTGTTTTTTATGAAGGAATATAAAACAATCACAAGGGTCGCAGGCCCACTAGTCTTTGTAGAAAAAACAGACCCAGTAGGATACGGAGACCTTGTAAAAATAGCATTATCAGACGGCACAATAAAAAAAGGACAGGTGCTAGACACATCAGACAAAATAGTTGTCGTACAGGTTTTTGAAGGAACATCAGGAATCGACAAAGAAGCAAGACTAACGTTTCTAGGCGAAAACATCAAGCTACCAGTATCAAAAGACATGCTTGGAAGAATACTAAACGGCGCAGGCTCACCAATTGACGGCGGACCAGAAATCATAAGCGACGACAGACGAGACATCCTTGGCGCAGCAATAAACCCGTACCAGCGACTGCAGCCAGCAGACTTCATCCAGACAGGAATCTCAACAATAGACGCAACAAACACACTAGTCAGAGGACAAAAACTTCCAATATTCTCGGGGTCCGGTCTTCCGCACAACGAGATAGCTTTGCAGATAGCTAGACAGGCAACAGTTGTAGGACAGGGCGAAAAATTCGTCGTAGTCTTCGCAGCAATGGGAATCACAAACGAAGAAGCACAATACTTCATCGCAGACTTTGAAAGAACAGGAGCACTCGAAAGATCAGTGGTGTTTTTGAACCTTGCAGACGACCCAGCAGTTGAAAGACTAGTCACACCAAGAATGGCACTCACAGCAGCAGAGTACCTAGCATACGAAAACGACATGCACGTGTTAGTCATAATGACAGACCTATCAAACTACTGCGAATCACTCCGGGAGATTGGAGCAGCAAGAGAGGAAGTGCCAGGACGAAGAGGATACCCAGGATACATGTACACTGACCTAGCGCAGATTTATGAAAGAGCTGGAATGATAAAAGGCAAAAAAGGCTCAATAACACAAATCCCCATATTGACAATGGTTGGAGACGACATAACACACCCGATTCCAGACCTAACAGGATACATCACTGAAGGCCAGATAGTTCTCTCAAGGGAACTTCACAGAAAAAACATTTACCCTCCAGTTGATATCCTTCCATCATTGTCAAGGCTTATGAACCTTGGAGTAGGAAAAGGAAAAACAAGAGACGACCACAAAAACGTTTCAGACCAGCTGTACGCAAACTACGCAGAAGGAAGAGACCTTCGTGGCCTTGTTGCAATCGTTGGAGAAGAAGCGCTTTCAGACAAAGACAAGAGACTTTTAAAATTCGCAGAAGAATTTGAGAAAAGATTTGTCACACAAAGAAAGAATGAGAACAGGACAATTGAGCAAACACTTGACCTTTCATGGGACATGTTTAAATCAATACCTGCAAAAGACTTATCAAGACTCTCGCCAGCGCTTAAAGAGCAGTATTACGGAAAAGAAACTTCAATGACAGCAAAGAAAGTAGATGACGCTGACGAAAAAAAACCTGAAGCGAAAGAATCTCACAAAGCAGAAAAGAAAGCTGAAAAACACGACGTTAAAAAGAAAAAATAGTTACATAAATTACAAGCATCAAATCCGCAAGCACTTAAGAAATACATTAAGTTCGTCGCGGAGGGATGGCTCCTACGGAGACGCAGAACTTGCGATATCAAATTAACCGCGAGGACCGATGCTTGTAATTTAAACAAGAGTTATCAAAATGAACATAAAACCAACTAGAAGCGAATTAATATCACCAACCGGTTACGCTCGGTTGACGCGCAATGGTCTATTCATAAAAGTGAATAGCCCTAAAAAAGGTAATAACAATGAATATTAAACCAACTAGAAGCGAATTGATGAAGCTAAAGAACAGGATTAAGCTAGCTAAAGCTGGCCATAATTTACTAAAGAAAAAAAGAGACGGTTTGATACTTGCATTTTTTGAAATACTAAAAGAAGCAAAGACAATACGTGTAGAACTTACTGAGGCGTACATCAAAGCGACGCAGAAGTTCAACATGGCAAGGGTTATTGAAACAGACATGAAAATAAAATCACTCGCTTTGTCAATACAAAACAGGCCGCCAATTGAAGTCAAAACAAAAAATATAATGGGAGTCACAGTTCCTACAATCAAATCTGAAGACATCAAAAAAACTTTTGACCACAAAGGATACTCAGTAATAACAACATCAAACATGATTGATGAATCTGTTGAAGCTTATGAGCAGCTTACAAAACTAGTTGTCAGAGCAGCTGAAGTTGAGACCGCAATGAAAAAACTTCTTATTGAAATAGAAAAAACAAAAAGACGGGTAAACGCGCTTGAATTCAAAGTCATGCCAATGCTTGCAAAACAAAAAGCATTCATCCAGTTCAGACTTGACGAAGCAGAAAGAGAAGCATTGTTTCGAACAAAGCGAGTCAAGAAAAAGAACCAGATGAAGTAGGAGTTATATAATTTATTTTATGTTATAACTTAATTACTGAAACAACTTAGAAAATCCTTAGACTTCTTTTTTATATTTTGTCAGGAGACGGCAAATACAAATCATCAAGAGGAGTATCACCCATTCTTGATAAGCTCTTTTTTAACTCATTATGAGAATCAGTTAGCTGAACTAACGCCAAGCTAAGTGCATCATGGGGACTTATTTGTGAACTTGTAGAGGAATTAGATATCCTTAAATCAGGAGTTAACATTATCATTTCTCCGGTTCTGTAATCATCAGAGTAAGAACGGTCTCCTATCCTTAATTTTAATAACGAAATTGGCGCTTTTGATGCCCACCTAAAATTTCCATGTTCAAGCGAGCTTCCATTCTTTGTATTCATCGGCACTAAATAAGCGTGCATATTCTCTGGTCTAAAATTTAAATCAGCCATTAAAGCGAGTCCGACATCAAGATAAGATTCACCAACTATACCTTTTGATGCACCTGGAGTGTATATTGAAGGAACACCATCATTTAATAAACTTCTATCCATACTCTCTTCTACTACTACAACTCTTAATTCTAAACCTTCCTGCGGTATTCTTCCAAATCTGTTGAATACATATTTTTGTGGATTAAATTGGTCATCAAAGTCAAACGGTCTAAATTCCCTCTCTTGATAAAATATTATCGGTGATTTTGGTTTTGCAGCGTATTGATATTTTTTTGATTCTAACTTTTGTGCCTTATTAAAGAAACCAAATTCAACCTGTGAACTTTTAGAGCCAGAAATAAACCCAACCTCCTTGGCTCTTCTTTTCATCTCAACTATTGCTTTAACTTCTTTTGGAGATGTCTTTTCTCCAACACTATTTATTCCAAATTTAACTATATTCCCTGAAGAATCCGCTAATATCTCATCCATATAAATTCGGTCTCTTCTCATATCACTTGTGTCTTTAACAACCGCATTAACAACATTAATTATGTAGTGTCCTTCCATATTTGGGTGTTCAATTATCTGCCCTCTTCTTTCATCTATGTTTTGAGGGGATATAATCACACTTTTAACGCCATTATAGTCTATGTTGCCTTCCCATTTTGCAAAGGATACAACTTCATCTCTTTTAGAATCTTTTATGATTTCATCTATTGGTGAAAGAGTACCTTTTCCAAGTGCAATCAATAATCTTCTCATCTCATCATCAGTATAAGTTATATAACTCATAGAATTACGTACAGATCTTATTTTATGAAAATCCATCATACTATTAATATAATTAGACCTCCAATTTTCTCTTCTTGGTAAATCAATATCTATCTCACAATTCAAATCTTTGGATGATACATTTTGAATTGTTTTTATGACATCAACCAGTCCTTTTTCGTCGCCAGCAGCAGAACCTCTTACAATCTGCAAGCCTTCGAAATCAAAAGTCGGTTTTTCTTTATCAGGGTCAATTAATGTGAAAGGGAAAAGAAAATCAGTGTTTCCAGCTTCATACTGGGCAATTAAACTAGCAGCTTTCCCGCCGTACATTTCACTATCAGCTTGATGATTTGTCATAAATCCTCAGTTATCAATATCAGGTATATAAACCTTTCTTTAATGTTACCACTTTTAAAAGACAATATTAAACTATAATTTATTTTTTATCCACTGGACACTTATTTGTCGACGATAAAACGCTTCACTGGACACAGGACATGGACGCGTGAGGTATATAAATCGTTAATTCTGAAATAAATAAAAAAGAAAAAATGCAGTCATCTAAATCGGTACTGCAACGAACTGAAACCTCTGATAACTAATAATGTTGTCAAAGTATATAAAATTTGTGTCGCAATGATGCCGCGGTCGTCTAAGTCGGTATGACGGCGAACTGAAACGCTTAAAAATTTTTTAAATTTTTTGCGTGCTCAAAAATAAGTTTTTGACACCTCGCTGGCTTAACTGCCTTCTGGGTTCAAACAACCGTTTCGTCCGTTGACGCTCGAGGCTAAGGACTATTTCTTTTTTGAAATAGTCCGAACTGTTTTGTTAAACCTTTTCTTAAAAGGTTTGGTGGAAGTCCCAGCCGCGGCGCTATTTTCTTTAATTGTAAAAATATATTATTTATGATGTTTTGAATGATGAATTATTTTTTTTCTTTTATTTGTTATAACATATCCAACTACTGTCATAATACTCACTGCAACTAATGCATATACTATTATTTTTACAACTGAATTGTCTTTTTTATTGTTTGACAAAATAACTGTTTCTTTATTATCTGAATTATTAATCGCTTTAACTTCAGTTTTTATTGTCTTTTCTTTAGGAATGATGCTTTCTGGAGATTTTTGTCTTAAGATTTCTTTTTGTGCTATTGCAAATGTTCCTATCTTTGTTATCTTGCTGGAATAATAACCATATTCTACATCAGTATCCAGTTTTGTTGTTGATAATTCATTCCAAATATTGTTTGTTTCTTGTGATAGGATTATTTCGCTTTCATTGTATGTTGTGTTTGAAATCCAGACTTTAGGTATTCTAAACTTTATTGTTCCCTCTTTAAACTCGTTCTCAACGTTTCCGCTTAAAACAACATATTTGTAAATTCTTTTATCAGTTAACGGATTATCTTTTACTGTTATTTTTTCTTCAACAAACAATTTTGCATTTAAAACAAGATTATTTACTTTAACAAATATCTCTCTCACTGAATATTTTTCATTGGATATAAACATAGTTCCAGTTTCGCTTAGGTTTCCAAAATTATAAATTTCTACAGAACCACCGCCTCCTCCGCCTCCTGATGATGAGCCTCCGCCTCCTCCGCCACCCCCTCCGCCTCCACTGCCACTGCTTGTTGTTGAGCATCCTGATGTGATTATTGCGCATGAATTAGAGCATGAAAGCGACCCAGCGTTGTAACCATATGTTGCGCATGTTTTTCCGTTTAAATTTGAACCTTCACAACTTTCTCCGCTTTGAATTGTTCCGTCACCGCAGTATGTCTGTTCGCTCACACCTGAATGATGGAGTCCGCTTATTTTAAATGTCAAGTTATTATTTGTAAGAGTGCACTCGTATCCATTATTTGTTCCCGGGCAGTCAATTGGATATTCATCTGCATCAACACAAAGACTGCTTACACTTGTATTTTCTGAGTCTTTAACGCAAACACTGTTTGTATCATTTGTTAATCTGTCAACATAGACTATTTTTGTCATGTTATTTGGAAGTTCAAGTCCTGAGATAGTTATTAGTCCGTGAGAATTATTTGTCTGCTTTTCTATTCGTATGCTATAAAGGTCCAGTGTGCTATTTGTGAAGTTATACATAAAATCAATTATCGGTTTTTCGCCGTCATAAAATGTGAGATTCTTCTCGCCTTCATATGTGTTGTTTAATGTTGCGTTATCAACTTTTAGGCTCATATTCATTGTTGAAGTATTTATGCTACTTCCACATCCAAGAAGCTTGTCGCTTGTATCATTTACTCCATCATTGTCATCATCAGGGTCGATGCTGTCTGGTATGTTGTCTTTGTCTTTGTCAGGAACGTCGTTTATTGTTAAATTAAAACTCTCTGTTGTGTTGAATATGCTGTCAGACACAATTATAATTATATTATAGACTCCGCTGTCGTTTGTCGTTGTCAGCCACGAAAAACTATTGTTTAATTGTGAAAAGTTGTGATTGTTTATGTAATACGTTAAAGTGTCATTATCCTGGTCGGCAGCGTTGACTGTGAAATTAATCAAATCAGTTTCGTTTACAGTGATGTTGGAAAGAATTGTTATTGAAGGTGGGTAAGTGATATTTATCTGATTGGAAAAGGATATTGTTTTTGAATTTCCTGCATAGTCAGTGCATACAAACTTTCTCACATAAATACTATCATCAGAAAGATTGCCATAATATTCTGAGTGGTTAATTGTATATTCTCCATTAACACCACTACTCCCTCCTCCGCCACTATTCCCTCCACTATTAGAAGAGCCACAACTAACACTTCCAATAATAAAACTCCAGCTATACCCCTCAGACATAAGATTTCCAGCCATATCCTTACATTTCACATATAAACTATATTCATCTGTTGTGTTTACCTGTACTCTACTCGAATAACTAAACACTGAGTCATCTTCTTGTGATAATTCAAATGTGATATTCATTGTGTTATAATCTTCATTAGGTAAAGCAATATTACTATCACTATCTGCAAGTCTTACCGTAGCCATATCATATTGTGTTCCTTCTTCATTGAAAATATTCTCAACTCTAACTTTTATTCCATTTGAATTTCGTATGTCTCCTTCATTTATTGTGTAAACTGTTCCACCAATATCTACTACTGCATTGCCTGCACCACATCTTACCAATCTCACGTTTATCCCATTAAACGTTACACTGTCACCTGCAGTAAGAAATTCCTTATTTATAGTCCCATTAGCTAGACTTCCTCTGCAATCTGCTCGCTCATTTGTAAAGAATTCTGAATCTATACCGCATATTCCTGATTCTAAATTACTGGAAACTGATCCTGTTGGGCTTCCATTGAACGGCGCAGGAGGAGTTGTATCAAAAATAATGTAATTGTATTCATCATTCTCACCACAAATGGTTGATTCATCTGTTGTCAGATTTATCCACGTGTAGTTTGTGTGAATCTGAGAATTATTTTGAGGAGACACCGCTGTTATGTTAGGTGGAGTAAAATCAATTATAAACGTGGAATTTGCATAAACAACATTCTCGGCTTCATCAATTATTATAATCTCTACTGTTGTTATTCCTTCAGTATTGTTTGAAGAAATATTGTAAACATACCCATAATCATAACTATTTATCGTGTCTAGTGATTCTTGTCTTATAATTGAGTTATTAATTGAAATATTTAACATTCTAAAATGAGAGTCTATTATGTTAAAACTGATATTTACGTGTGAATTTAGTTTTGCATGATTAGGATTTATTTGTAGATTTGAAATTATCGGTGGAGTATCATCTATTTGATATCCAACCATAAAATTATTATTTAATGTAGTATTATTAGTATTAACTCTATTGCCTGCAAAATCGATAACAGTCACATTAATAAAACCACTACCTAATAGGGTAATATTCCCTATCCAAAAATTATCAGTATAATTTAATTCAAAACCTTCAGCGGTCACTGATGAGATATTAATATTATCTGTCGCGTTGACTGTGATGGTTACATTTGTTCCAGTCCTGACAATGTAATCAGAATTATTCACGCTGTTTATTGTTGGCATCACATCATCAAAAAAGAATATCTTTGATTCTGAATAGTTAGTATTTCCTACAGCGTCAATAGCTGTAACATTAAAAACACAAACAGCATTACTTAAGCAACCTATTTCATAAGGAGTCACATAAAACCTGTAAAGATTGTCAGAAAATGTGAAGGAGGCATTGTTAATCTTGACCGAACTAATATCAGCATCTGTAACATTAACAGTTAAGAGTAAAGTTTGATTCTTTATATAATAATCAGTATTCTTAATTTTAAAATCTGTTACTCTTGGCGCAAAATCGTCTATTCGTATGCTGATTTCTCCAGTGTTTGATTTTCCAGAATCATCGATCACAGTAAGAAGTAAATTGCAGTATCCTTCAAAATCCTGGCAGCCAAAGTCTGATGGTTTTTTAGAAAGTGTAAATATCCCGCCAGTAGCAATTCCTGACATGTCTGTTCCGTTTATTCTCACGCTTGAAATCTGTTTGATAGATTTTGGCTGAACGTTTGCAGAGAAACTTATATTATTATCTCCGCGCGCATAACTGTTGTTTGAGAAAAATGCGCTAATCGTGGGGATTGTTAGCGTATCTGTTCCAGTCACATAATAACTATCATCTAAAAAAAATACTCGGGGATCTCCTCCGTCAAGATTCCAAACAGCATAATGCCAGCTGCTATAATCATAAACGCTTTGAGAATAAGCAATCTTGATAAAACCATTATCTCCCCATCCTGTTCCCCAACTGTTTTTTGCAATCCAGTATTGGCTTGAATCATCATAACCTATTATATCAACTGAATGCATATTTAGATAATAATATCCATCTCCTCCATCATGCCAGCATGAGTCATCAAACCACACATCTCCTACATGAGAATATATTCCTGTGCCGTCAAAACCATCGCAAACAACCATATATGAAGTAACTGGTCCATAATCTGTGACAGCATCTTTTATGCTATTAGCATTAGCAGAAATTCTTGCATAATCCGTAAGCATCATTTTTTCATTTTGCCAATTTGAACATTTACTTCCTCCGTAAGGCATGCATGACTCTTTTACGATGCCGGTGTTCTTTGCGTAATCAAAAGAATACCATTCAAATCCTCCATCAATACAGTTGCCTCCATAGACATTATTAGTTAACGCATCCTGTTCTGATAGGTCTACAGAGTATCCTACATTATTCAGGTCGATTTTTACTCTTGATTCCATAACTCCATTTGCAGAGAAAGCCCAGCAGCTGCCACAAGCGCCTTGGTCTTTAATTTGGCTTACCCAGTTTTGTCCGTCTTTGTTTCTCCAATCCAAACTTGGAGAGGTATATCCGCGTGTTGTATCAGTTATATCATTCCTAGAATTTGAAATTTTACTCGTAGAACTTTTAAACTTATTATCTGTTTTTTGAGAATTGTAACTCTTATTGATTTGTTGAGTTTCATTATCTGATCTATCCCTACTTATGGGTTCAATAGTTGAAATTTTTGCTTGATTATCTCTTTTTAAATTATTAGAATTATACCACTCCCACACTTCATATTCTTCTCCTTTTATCACACAATATCCTGTTTGGCTACCATCTTCATTTGTCTCAACATTGTATTCGTATCCTTGCTTCATGCATAAATCCATTGCAGGATTGACATAAGCATAAGTGATATTTAGTATCAATAAGAATGACAAACTAATAAAAAAAAGTTTTAGCCTATTCATTCTTGCATTCGCCTCTTAGAAATTGCCATTCTTCGCATTCTCTTCCACTTGGGAAAATACAATATCCTGTCTGGCTTCCATCACTGTTTGTTTTTATGGTGAGGTTATAACCTTCTTTAATGCAATTTATTGATGCAGGGTTTGCTGTTCCAGTACTTTTCTCAGAATCATTGCAAGCAGTAAATACAGATAAGGATAATACTATGATTACGAATAAACAAGCATTCTTCATATGTATCCCCCGATACTAAATTTAATAATTAAATCTAATATTTAAACCTATGTCAGTTTTACAGATTTTTAACAAAAATCTCTAAACTAGATTTATCCTCATCTAACCTTTCCCTTTAATAATAACATTTAAGTACTTCAGTTGAAACAAATCAATGCGTGGATAATTCAACCTTGGATGAGATTGATGCTTTGATGGAGCTAAGCGTTGATTTGCAGGAAAGATTTCTTTTCGCAGAACCAAAGCTTGATGCGTATTCACTTGATATTTTCTCAAAACTGGCTCTTCTTGAAACGTGGTATGGCGGAGTTGGTTTTGATAGAGGAGAAAGAGAATACGAACAGCATATCACTAAACTCATAGACTCCAGCTTTGATTTTCTTTCAGAATGTGAATCACGGCTTTTTAATCACCGCAATCTAAAGCGATACCATTAATTTTTTTAATAAAAACTCCTCTTTAGGACAATCTTTATAAATCACTTATAAATTTGTGAGACTAACATGATATGCATAATCGCACTCGTTGTTTTCGGGATACTAGGAATCTTTAGCGCAAAATACAGAGTCATTGCAAAGGAAGCGCTAGACTGTGTTCTTAGACGGGTGACTTTAAGAAAATGCACTAGTGGCCTTGATAAAAGGTTAAAGGCGCAGATAACAGGAAACTTAATGCGAAAAGCGCCGTCTGTTGGCCGATTCACATACAAATATTTTGAGTGGATATCCTGGTTTTTTACAATTTTAATGATATGGAGTATTGCACAGTCAGGAATTGCAGTCTATAACTTTGTAGAATACGGCAACTGCAACGGCAAAGACAGCACGCAATTTTGCATATTTGACCCATTAAACACCGGAGTTAAAGGTCACAACTCAACTACTGGCGTTTGCACAGTTACTGGCGAAATACCAAGTTATCCACTGCTCTCTCCAATAATTGGGGCTTCTCCAAATTTTGGAAATACCTCTTCAAACTTGGTCATAACAGAATTTGGATGCTACACATGCCCATATACAAAGCAGGCAGAGCCTGAGATGATGAAACTAAGGAAGGAATACGGCGACAAATATCTGTTTGTATTCAAGCATTTTCCAATAATGACGCATAATTACAGCTATGAAGCAGCTATTGCGTCTGAGTGCGCAAGAAATCAGGGCAAATTCTGGGAATACCACGACGCATTATTTCTTTCACAGGAATTTAGCAACGCAACTTTTGAAAACATTGCAAACAATCTAAATTTAGATATGGCATCATTTAATAAATGCTATTCAAATAAGGAAACAAAGGAGTTGGTTGACGCAGACATTGAAGAAGGGAAGAATTCAGGAATATACGGTACGCCAACAGTATTTGTAAACAAAGACTACCTCGTTGGTCCAAAGCCTTATTCTGACTATACTAATCTAATAAAAAAGAA
>JAHFPP010000060.1 GCA_023266675.1 Candidatus Woesearchaeota archaeon | reverse complement strand
TTGTCTCAATAGTGAGACCAATGCACCTTATCCTTGACTTCTCATTTCTTTTCTGCTCTTTTTTAAGTGTTGAATTTCCTTTTAAAAGAAGAATTTTTTCGCGTATACTTTGCGCACGATTCTCGTCATCCTTGTCGCATGGAAGTTCAAAAAACTTTTTGAATTTAAGAAAATCAACATCCTTATTCTTGTAAAAAACATCTGAGAAATCATTCATCGCCTTGAATATCAACATGACAAATTCGTCTTTGTACTTCTTGTCCATCGCTGGAAATGTGCCTCCCTGTATTATGACTTCAGTCTTTTCAGGGCTCTGGTTTAGTATTATGTACTGTTCAAGACGATTAAAAACAATGAGATAAGGGTCGTAATTATTTCTTATTGAGCGCATTGTTGACGGCTCACGGCCTGTGTATGACTGAGGCACGTCTCCAAATTCAGATCCAAGGCCTCCAGGGCAGTATATGCATGTGCCGTGGGGGCATTTTGCTGGCTTAGTCATGAGTGCAATTGGCGCAACTCCTGACATTGTTCTTGTAGGCTTAGTGACTAGAGAAATTTTTTTTATCTCGCTAGCTGACGCATGAAGTATAAGCTGTGCATTTGTAGGTATCTTTGTCACTCCATGCTTTTTGCAGAGTTTCACCTTAAGCTTCATCAGCTCTTTTTCCGACGGTTTTTTTTCTATAAGATTTTTTATAATCTCATCGTAATATTCCTTTTCTGACATGATACTTGGGAGTATTTTTCTATTTATAAAATTGGGGTTTTAAGGTATTAATAAAAATCAGTTTTATCAGAAATCAATCCAATGCTGCAATAACAATCTTGTCCTGCTTTTCGCTTGCATGCACATGCATTTTTCCAGAGTAAAATTTTCCATTAGTTCTTGAATTGAATCTATCCCACATTTCATCTGTCTGAAAATCATAATCAAGCACTCCAAAAAACTTCCCAGACATGTCTAACTGCCCTGTGAGATGACTTATTGGATTATTTACATGCTCTGCATCAGGAATCTCAAGAAAGACAGAAGCATTGGAGAAATGCTCATATCTTAAACGATAATCACTCGGAAGTAAATTAGAAACAAGTCTTCCTGCATATTTTAAAATATAATTTGAGTTATGCCGATTAAACTCAGATAATTCTTCCCTGTCATCTGGATTTTCACAATTGAAAATAGTATAACATTCTTTCACGCCACTGCCCGTCACCGTATTTCCTACAAATAACAAATTTTCAATGCCTTCAAAATCAAGCGTATCTAATTTCTTGTTAGCATCTGCAATCTGGAGCATATGAAACTTCTGCTTTCCCTCTTCAGACGTCAGCGCCCATTCAAAATACTGCGCTTTTCCAAATATGTCCTCCATTTTCTTCATCATATCAAAAAGAGGAACCATACTTAATTTTCGATAATCTTTTTTTAGCTCATCAGAAAAATCAAGGGACACAGGAGCTACATCATTATGGTAAAATGCATCTCCATAAAATCTACCCCTAAAAAAATCAATTGAATCAAAATCAACCAATGCTGATTTTCTTTTTATTTTTCGAAATTTATTATCAACGCAATCAATAAGATATTCATGTAAATTCCCATTAAATTCATTCATTATTTCTCGTGTCAGTATCTCGCCATCCCGTCGATTAACACCCCCACCAAGACCCGGCACGACGCTGATATACCCTTTTCCTTTGGATGTTGAGGTATAACCAAATCCTGAAAACATTGGTCCAAAAGAAGACATAAATCTCTGTCCGACAATCGGTTCGACATTTATAGCAAATCCTTTTCCTGTTTTTGCATCTCTTCGAAAGCTAATAGCGTCAAGCGAGAAATAGCTTGCTAAAACATTTTTTACTGCTTTTTTAAAAGGATCAGTCTCATTTTTACAAAATTCGGATTTATATATCCCTGTTCCCATTGAATCTCCTTCTGCTGACGACCTGACAGCTAGTGGCATAGTTCCATAAGACAATCTTACGTTTTGAAGTGCTTCAAACTGCTCTTTTGTAAAGCTTCCTGTCTTAACCATAAGCTCCAAATTCATATCCGAGTCTGCACTGCTTAAAGTTTCGCCAAGATTGTTTCTTTGAAAAAAGCCATCAAAGAAGTCTTCTGCAAGTACTGTTCTTATTGGAACATGAAAACCTATTTCTTTAAGTTTTGGTGTTTTATTAATCAGCTGTCTGGCTTTATCCCCTATATTTCCTTTGCCGATAATCTCAAAATCAAGAGTCATATAATTGTAACTAAATAGTGGTATATAAACCTTACGACGATTTTTTTAAATTAAAATATAAAAACTAAACATTTATCCCGTGGTTTCTTTCAGTTCTTCTTAAAACAAATTTTCGTGTTTCTTCAAAGAGTATTATTGTTGACGAAACCCCAAGTATCCATGCCCAATCAGCAAATGTGAGTGGTGCAAGATGAAGAAGGCTGTTAAAGAATGGTGTTGTTGTGATAATGAGAGCAAGGGTTATTGATGAGATTATTGCAAGGATTAAAAACTTGTTTGTGAAAAGATTAATGCTAAAAATTGATTCTCTCTTTGTCTTTGAGTTTAAAGCATTTGCCATCTGAAACATCATTATTGTAACAAATGTCATAGTTGTAGCCTTAATGTAAACAAGCGAATTTGTATTAAGTGTATCTCCAAATCCCCAGCCGCCGTCTATTAATGTTTTGAAATACAAAAATAATGCACCAATTCCTATAATTATTCCAAGCGAGAGTATCTTTGCTATAGCGCGCGAATTCATTATTCTGTAACTCGTATTTCTTGGTCTACGGCTCATTACGCCTTCTTCTCCTTTTTCAAATGAAAATGCTATCGATGGAAAGACTTCAACACAAAAATCAATTAGGAGTATGTGTATAGCAAGAAGAGGCAAAGGAAGCCCTATGATTATTCCAAGTATCAGCCCAATAAATACTGTGAAAAGACCTGCAGTGTTTCCGCAATAGATATATGTTACAAGACGTTCTATATTGTCGTAAATCTTTCTTCCTTCTTTTACTGCAGAAACGATTGTCTCAAATGAATCATTTGACAAAACCATATCGCTTGACTCACGCGCAACGTCAGTTCCTGAGAACCCCATTGCAATTCCTATGTTTGCCTTTTTTAGCGCCGGAGCGTCATTTACTCCGTCTCCGCTAACTGCAACAACCTCACCCATGATTTGAAGCTGTGTTATTATTCTAAGCTTGTGCTGCGGTGACGCTCTTGCGAAGATGCATTCATATTTTAAGAGTTTTTGAAGCTCTGTATTTTCCATCCTGTCAAGCTCATCTCCAAGAATCAGAGGAGTGTTATCATCGGCAATGCCGACCTCTTTTGCTATTGACCTTGCAGTCTCGCCAAAATCCCCTGTTACTATGTTTATCCGAATTCCCGCGCTTTTGCACTGCTTCACAGCGTCTTTAACTTCAAGTCTAGGAGGATCAAAAAGCCCTATTAATCCAATAAAAACATAGTCTTTGTCCAGTGATTTCTTGTTGAATTTTGCATCAACTTTCTTGTATGAAAAACCAAGAACACGAAGGCCTGATGACGCCATGGATTTCATTTCATGATTTAACTCTCCAATCTTCTTTTTGGTGAGTTTCTGAATTTTTCCGTTTATCATTATTTTAGTGCATATGTTGATGAGTTCAGATGGAGCGCCTTTTTGAAATGCAAAAAAATCCTTGTTAAGTTTATTGACAGTTATCATTCTTTTTTTGTCAGAGTCAAAAGGCAGCTCATAAACACGCGAATAAACTGAATTAAATTCATCAGGGTTGATTCCGAGCTTTTTTGCCAGCACAATGAGTGCTCCCTCAGTTGGGTCTCCGAGTATGCTGTAGTCTTGGTTTTTTTCAGAAGGTAAATTTAATTTTGAATTATTGCACAGAACTGCCGCTTTTATGAGAATGTCATTTTTTATAAAATCCTTTTTGCTTGTTATTTTTCCATTTTTGGAAACTTCACCAATAGGTTCATATCCTATTCCTGATATTTCAAACAATGAATTATTTTTCCATATGCGTCTTGCAGTCATCTGGTTTTTTGTAAGCGTTCCGGTTTTGTCTGTGCATATGACTGTTGTTGCTCCAAGTGTTTCAATTGATGATAATTTTCGTATTATGGCACCTTTTCTTGCCATACGCTGAATACCGACAGCTAGTGCGATTGAGAGTGTTGTTGGAAGCCCTTCAGGCACAACTGCAACTGCAAGGCTTAAAGCGAATATAAATATGAGAAGAAATCCGTGCCCGCTTAATATCCCAAGGATTATTACGATTATACCTATTATGACTGTTGCCTTTGCTGTAATTTTCCCTATCGAATTTATTTCCTTTTGAAGCGGACTTATATCCTGTATTATTTCCTCGATTGATTTTGCAATCTTCCCAAATTCACTGTTTTCGCCTGTTGCAATCACAACGGCAACTGCGTTTCCATGCACAACATTTGTTCCCATAAAAACAATATTTTTCTGGTCTGCAGGAAGCACGTCTGTTTTTAGAAGAGTTGCGTGTGTTTTTAAGCAAAGAAATGATTCGCCAGTCAAAATTGATTCATCAGTGCATAATTCGTTTTGTGTTACAATTCTTGCGTCAGCTGCAACTTTGCATCCTTCTTCAAGAAAAAGTATATCGCCAACAACTATTGTTTTTGCTTCAATTTCGATTGTCCTGCCTTCTCGAATAACCTTTGCCATAGGTGTTATAAGCGAATTTAATGCGTTTATTGATTTTGATGCTTTATATTCCTGAACAAAGCCTATTATTGCGTTTATGACTACTATAGAAAATAAAACAATCGCGTCGCTTTTTTGGCCAAGAATAAGTGATATTAATATTGCAATAATAAGTATTATTATTAAAACATCTGCAAACTGCCCGATAAAATTTTTTAAAAGATTAAAATTTTTTTTAACTTTGAACTCATTTGTTCCGTGTTTTTTAAGCCTTATTTTTGCTTCGGCATCAGTAAGCCCGAAGGTGGATGTAGAAAGCTCTTTTAGTATTTCAGCAGAATCCTTATTATAATATGCCAAGTTGCACCCCTTACTGTTATGATAATATGAATGATATATAAAAAAGTTTAGGATAGATTGTTATTTTCTTAATCGTGGTCTTTATGAGTGTGGTGTGCATGATGCGGATGGTGGTCAGACTCTTTTTTCTTTAGTTTGAATTTTGAGACTTTTTTCATGATTGTTGTCATCAAATCATCCTTTATCATTGGACCGACAAGCAGTGCCCTATTCATTTCGTGATCAGTTTCTTTTTCTTTGTAGTATTCAATTGTTTTGAGGAATATGTCTATCTCATTCATTGCGCCGTATATCTGATGCTGAAGCTCTGGTTTTAGTTCGTCTTTTCTTTTTTCAAGCAGGTTGTATAGTTCAGCCCGTCGTCGTTCAAATATCCTTGTAATTTCTAAAAGCACCATTATCTTCGTTTCCTCTCCTTATTTTTTTTTCGTTTATCCTCTTTAAATGTGAAATGAATTCTTCAAGGCAGTCTACAGCGTCAAACGTTGCCTTTCGCCGAAAATCTTTTTCGCCAAAAAACAGTGTCAACGCTCCGTTTTCCACGTCATTTATCTGCGTGTTGCATATCGGACATATAGCAGGTCCTTTGGTTTCTTCAAAACTTTTAAGGCGGGAGTTTATTAAATTTTCCATATTGCCTTCGCTTAAGTCTTTTTTTATGAGTTTTAGCTCTTCATAACTTAATTCGCTTATTATTTTTGAAAGCTTATTCATCGTTTCAGACTCTCCTTGAATTTTTCAAGCGCCCCTTTTTCATCAAGTAATACCGCAGAATCCTTTACCAAATTTACAAAGTGAGGGTCATTGTTCTTTAATCCCTGCGCTGTTTCAAAAGTGTTATGGGACCAGCAGACAATAATCCTTGCTGTTCCATTGGAATTTGTAAGGTTATAGTTTGATATCCTTTTTCTTGCTTCATCCAGTTTTTCTGTTATTATGAAAAGTTCAATTGATTTGTCCTGGTTTTTGAAGAGACCAATTGAAGACTCGGTTAGTATGTCAGAATTGTCACAGAAGAATTTTGAAAGAAAAAACTGGTCTTTTTTGGGTATTGCTGAAAGCACTGTTAATATATATGATGTAAACGGGTCTCTTTTAAGAACTTGTTTTGACGCAACATTTTTGCCAAGGCGCACAACGTATAGTATCTCTTCCTTAACATGATACAATGTTCTTGGTTTTCCTTTTTCAAAATTAGTAGTTTTTGTTTTTCCAATTACGCCGGCTGCTTCCATTAATCTTAGCTGCTGGGAGATATTTGCGACTGAGGTTTTGAATATAGCTGATAATTCAAGCGGTGACTTTGCTTCTTTTGATAGTTCAACCAATATTTCCCATTTAGAATTTGAGAAAAACAATTCGAGTTCCATAAGCCTTTTTTAGAGGATAACTTATATATAAACTTTTTCATTTAGAAAATATATAACTATAAAGTATATACTAAATTAGTTAACTTATTAATTAATTAGTATAAATTTAGACGAATAATCATAATGTTTATATAGGAGTTGTCTCACATTTTTAGAATAAGAAATTAATAAAATAAAAGAAATATTGATTTTTTATTTTATTATATCAAAAAATATGCATAAAATACTTAATGTGGGATTATTAATATTAGAAATAAGGGGTGCAGATAAACAATATTCTTTTCTAAACTACGATTTGTAAAACGGCAAATAGAGAAGGGTATGTTAACTTAAAAATGAAAGTGTTGATGTTTGGGTGGGAATTCCCTCCGTTTAAAAGCGGTGGGCTTGGTACAGCATGTTATGACTTAACTAAAGGTCTTTCTAGAAATGGCGTTGAAGTCACATTTGTAATGCCAAAGGCACCTAGTGGCGCAAACACTGATTTTGTAAAGATAATTGGTACAAATAATTATATGAAAAATGTAAAAATTAGAAAAGTCGATTCTATACTTACTGCTTACAACACAAGCGAGTCGTATTCTGAAATGTCAAACAGATACAAGATTCTTGGAACTAAAGGGGACAATGTTTATGGAAAAGACCTTTATCAGGAAGTTGAAAGATTCTCAAAGATAGCTGAAATTATTGCAAGGGAAGAACCTCATGATGTAATTCATGCGCATGACTGGATGGCTTATCAGGCAGGTATTAACGCAAGAAAAATCTCAGGAAAACCGCTTGTTTGCCATATTCACGCAACAGAGTTTGACAGAACAGGCGGAAACCCAAACAACCAGATAAGCAAAACTGAATATGAAGGACTAAAAGCTGCGGACGTCATAATTGCAAACAGCGAATACACAAAGCAAAACGTAATGAAAAATTATATGATTAGTCCTGATAAAATTAAAGTTGTACACTGGGGAATTGACACCGATAACCCTCATTATTATGAAAGTTATGAAAGCAAGATGTCTGAGAATGGAAACATTGTATTGTTTTTAGGGCGAATGACCATGCAGAAAGGCCCTGATTATTTTGTTGAAACTGCAAGAAAAGTTCTTGATTTTGTTCCAAACACAAAATTTGTTATGGCAGGAACAGGCGACATGCTTGCGCGTATGATTGAAAGGAGCGCTGAACTTGGAATTTCTCACAACATGCTTTTCACAGGATTTTTAGAAGGGAAAGATGTCCATAAAGCTTTTAAAATGGCAGATTTATATGTCATGCCGTCTGTTTCAGAGCCTTTTGGACTTGTGGCGCTTGAGAGCATAAAGAACGGCACACCTATTCTTATTTCAAAGCAGTCTGGCGTTTCTGAAGTTGTTACAAATGCTCTAAAAAGTGATTTTTGGGATGTAAATGATATGGCAAACAAAATTGTTGGGAGTCTAAAATACAAAACGATGTATAATGAGCTAAGAGAAAATTCAAATAGGGAATCCATGAAATTCAATCTTGACGACCCTGCAAGAAAAACAATTGATATTTACAATCAGGTTTTAACAGGAAATTTCGGGTGTGTCTAAATGGTTTCAGTGTGCTTCTATTTTCAGGTTCACCAGCCTTTTCGTATAAAGAAATACAATATTTTTGACATCGGTCATGATC
Source organism: Candidatus Woesearchaeota archaeon (assembly GCA_023266675.1). Lineage (GTDB taxonomy): Archaea > Nanobdellota > Nanobdellia > Woesearchaeales > BM511 > JAHFPP01. Next base: position 208 of record JAHFPP010000060.1, on the reverse strand, counting down.
ATGAGTATTTTGACGAGCACAAAAACAGTGAAGTGTGCAGAAAAGTTGCGTATAAGTGTTATCTTCCGACAAACAAAGTGATACTTGACCTGATAAGAAACACAAACGGAAAATTTAGGGTTTCATACAGCATATCTGGTGTCGCGCTTGACCAGTTTGAAAAATACGCGCCAGAGGTTTTGGAATCATTTAAAGAGCTTGCAAAAAC
>JAHFPP010000059.1 GCA_023266675.1 Candidatus Woesearchaeota archaeon | reverse complement strand
AAAAGACATTGCAAAGTTTGAATACAAATGGCAATGGGCGTACCAGGAAAAATTCAGAAAAAAAGGACTCATGGCTCTGCTTGGCTGCGGATTTGACCCTGGAGTCACAAACGTGTTCTCCGCTTACGCGCAAAAAAATATTTTTGATGAGATTCACTACATAGATATTCTTGACTGCAATGCAGGAAACCACGGACACGCTTTTGCAACAAACTTCAACCCTGAGATAAACATTAGAGAAGTAACACAGATTGTACGGCACTGGGAAAACGGCAAATGGATTGAAACGCCAGCAATTATGGACTCTAAAAGTCTGCATTTCACATTTAATTACCCAATTGTTGGAAAAAAAGAAAGCTACCTCTTATACCATGAAGAGCTTGAGTCACTGGTTAAAAACATTAAGGGGCTAAAACGAATAAGATTCTTTATGACGTTTGGCGAGAACTATCTAAATCATTTAAGAGTAATGGAAAACATAGGAATAACAAGGATTGACGAAGTAGAATTTGAAGGCCATAAAATCGTGCCAATAAAATTCTTAAAGGCACTTCTTCCAGACCCGCAAAGTCTTGCGCAAAACTACACAGGAAAAACAGTGATAGGAAACATAATCACAGGTGTTAAAAACGGTAAAAAGAAAACAGTCTACATTTACAACGTCTGCGACCACGCAGAGTGCTACAAGGAAATAAACGCACAGGCAATTTCTTACACAACAGGCGTTCCAACAATGATAGGCGCAATGATGATGATGACTGGAGTCTGGACTGGAAAAGGTGTTTACAACGTTGAACAGCTAGACCCAGACTTATTCCTGGAAAAACTTAGCAAGCATGGACTTCCATGGAAGATAGTCGACTACAAACAATTGCCGGATAAGATTTAGGATTTTTTATTATTCTTTTATTAGCTAATAACTAAACTTGAATAACTTTATTAGTTTCTCCTATCATATAAATTTGGGTAAATTTTTGTCCTAAACTTATAATTTTATTATTGTATTCTTAATATTTGAAGATGTCTACGGTTTGATAAGTTTTTGTAAAAAACAGATTTATTCGATTTTGAGTTTTTTATATTTACACTTATTGAAATGAAACCGGTAAGTTAAAAATTTTTATTATTAAACCAACAACTAGAAAAATAACAATTGAACCAAAAAATCCTAAAAACCATACTCTAGTAAACAGAGATATAGACTTGATGATATTGTCTAAATATTTATTTGTTAGACCATCCTTAAGGTTTCTTATTGCTTTTACATCCATAAAATTGTCCAACCAAATTTCAATCTTCTTTTTGTCTCCAAAGGAAGTGATTACCTTAAGAAATCGAGAGCTACTACTTAATTGACGAGCATATGCTCTGGATAAAGAATGTTTATTGAAAAAAATGAAAAATGCAAATGGAATAGAAGAATCAAGAATGTTAATCCTTTTTTTTAATTTATAACCAAATATTACACTTCGAAACCAATAATAAACTCCTAAACACCATAAACTTAAGAAGATGGGAGCCCAGATTAGAAATACTAATACATCTAATGTAATCATTTTAATAAATTTGTTTGTAAACTATATAAACTTTTTTTAAATTTTTTAATCTCCATATTAACTGAGTCATATTGAACTTAACCACTTATTAAACGTGGGTTTCTATCCTCACTGGACATCTATTTGTTGACAATAAACCTATAAAAAACCCACTGGACATGGACGCGTGAGGTATATAAACTGATTCTCCATAATTAAAAAAAGAAAAAAGGTCACATGACCTGATATTGTATTGGTTTGAAACTCCAAAGCTTATGATGGTGTTAGAGTATATAAAATTTGTGTCGATACTTTGCCGAAAGGTAAAGTTTGAAAATTATATTTTCATTATGATGCCGAGGTCACATAACTAGGTATTGTGGAGGTTTGAAACTCCTCTGGCTAACGCCTTCCGGGTTCAAATTCTGCAACACTTAACGTGTTCGGGTGAAACTCCCGGCCTCGGCGCATTTATTTTATTAGAATACAAATATATAAAAATAGTGACGATAACGTTATCTAAATGAGCGACAAGGAGATATTTATCCCGCCGTGGGAAATGCATGACTTAAAGAGAGTCAGAAAGCTTAATTTGAATAAACTTGAGACGCCGTGCTACGTCGTTGATGAGGATTCGCTTGAAAGAAATCTAAAAATTCTTGCAAGCGTAAAAAAAAGAACAGGCTGCAAGATTCTATTGGCTCAAAAAGGGTTTTCAAGCTTTCATTATTATCCCTTAATAAGAAAATATCTTGATGGCGTATGTGCATCAGGGATTTTTGAAGCAAAACTTGGGCGCGAAGAATTCAAGAAGGAAATCCACATCTACGGACCAGCGTACAGCGATAAGGATTTCAATCAACTTCTAAAAATTTCAGACCACATAATACTAAACTCGTTTTCACAGCTTGAACGCTTCAAGCCATTAATGAAAAAGGCGAAGAATGTAGAGTTTGGAATAAGAATAAATCCTGAATATTCAGAGATAGAGTGCGACATGTATAACCCAGCTGGAAAGATGTCACGCTTTGGACTAAAATCATACGAGCTTAAAGACAAGGATTTGTCAATAATATCAGGAATTCACTTTCACGTTCTCTGCGAAGAAAATTCAGACACGCTTGAAAGAGTTTTAAAGCATGTTGAAGAAAAATTCGGAGAATATATTTCTCTACCAAACATAAAATGGGTTAATTTTGGCGGCGGACACCATATCACTCGAAACGATTACGATGTTGAAAAGCTTGTAACTTTAGTTAATGACTTTAAGAAAAAATACAAAAAACAGGTAATACTTGAGCCAGGCGAAGCTGTAGCGCTTAATGCAGGTCTTCTTGTCGCGTCAGTAATTGACATAAAAAAGATGAGTTTTGGAGTTGATGTTGTGATACTTGATATGTCAGCATCAAATCACGTGCCTGATGTAATTGAGATGCCTTACAGGCCAACAATAATCGAGGCAAGCGCTCCAGGAAAACAAAAGTTCACTTACCGCCTTGGCGGACCAACATGTTTATCTGGCGACGTAATTGGCGACTATTCTTTTGAAAAGCCTCTTGTTGTCGGTCAAAAACTTATATTCTGCAACATGGCAATCTACACGATGGTGAAAAATAACACTTTCAACGGAGTCGGACTCCCATCAATATACAACTACAAAAAATCAGGTCAGATTAAACTTGTAAAGAAATTTGGCTACAAAGATTTCAAGGAGAGGCTTGGATGACTGACCTGACTAAACGTGTGGAGTTTATTGAAGAAAGAAACAAGAAAGTTGAATTAGATAAATCATGGGAAACAAGCTGGTTTAGAAAACTAATAATTGCTGTACTGACATATATTGTAATCGTGTTATTCTTTTTTTACGCTAATCTGCCAAAACCATTTATTAACTCACTAGTTCCAACATTAGGATTCTTATTGTCGACACTTTCTTTGCAATTTTTCAAGAAGATGTGGATTAAATATCATAAATAAATATCTCTTTTTATCTAACTACTTCCTATAATCTTTTTTTTAAATATTTATAAAAAATTCTAATAGCGTTCTCTTAGTGTTTAAATCAAAGATGACATTTTTTATTTAAGAAAAATTATATATAAGAGATTTACAAGAATAATCTTATGGCAAATAAAGACTTATTATCAGGGGTTGTTCACAAAGTTCCAGAAGACTTGCGAAAAGAATTGACTTCATCTAAAACTGTTTTAGCTGCATGGAATGGTCTTACACCGCTTGCACGAAACGAGTGGATTTGTTGGGTTACATCAGTAAAGAAACCAGAGACAAGAAAGCAGCATATAACGCGGGTAAGCACAAATATGCTAAAAGGAAAACGCAGACCTTGCTGCTGGCCAGGATGTCCGCACCGGTAAAATTCTATATAACTTTTGTTTTTTGCGGCCCACTGGACACTGGACATTCTCACATGAGGTATATAAATGGGAGTTTCTTATTTTTTATAACTTAAAGCCAAAACTTTAAATATTAGTTATACATTGTATAACTTGGTGATTATATATGGCTGAAGTTGAAGGAGTAATAAAGAAATGGGGAAACTCATATGGAGTAATAATCCCTATGGATTTAATAGAAGAAGAAAATCTAAAAATAAACGATAAGGTGAAATTTTTAATGATAAAAGACAATGCCGCAATGAAAAGCATGTTTGGTATGATGAAAGGAAGCAAGATTAATGCGCAGAAGATGAAAGATGGGTTGAGGCGTGAATTATACGATGACTAATGCTTTCTTTTTTGATTCATATGCATTGATTGAAATAACAAATGGTAATCCGTTATATAAAAAATATACTGGTTATGAGATTATAACCTCAAAATTAAATATTTTTGAAGTCTATTATAGTCTTATAAAAAATAACAAATTCTCTCAAGCTGAGGAGTTTCTTGAGAAAGGGTATCTCTATATTGTTGATTTTAGTAGAGATGAGATAAAAGTTGCAGCGGAATTTAAGAACAAACATAAAAAAATTAATCTTTCAATGACTGACTGCATAGGATATGCCATCTCCTTAAAATTCGGAATTAAGTTCTTGACTGGAGACAAGGAATTTGAGAAGTTTGATAATGTTGAGTTTGTGAAGTGAATATTCTAAATCTTTATAAATAACTCTTGTTTTATGCTCATTATGGAAATGGAAGAAAATATAAGAAAATATGCGCTTATTAACGCTTTGAAATTTGGCGGCAAGGCAAATCCTGGCACAATAATCGGACACTTGATGAAAGATGACCCTACTGTAAAAAACAATCTTAAAACGATAAATCCGCTAATACAAAAAATTGTTGCAGAAGTAAATTCTATGAATATTGAATCACAGAAAGCGATGGTTGAAGAAAAGTATCCAGATGCTCTTGAAGAAAAAGTTCACGAAAAAAAAGAAGGACTAAAGGATCTGCCAAACGTAAACGGCAAAGTTGTAATGCGTTTTGCACCATCCCCATCGGGTCCAATGCATATAGGGCACGCTTATGTTCTATCACTTAATTATGAATACATAAAAAAGTACGGCGGAGAACTATTATTAAGAATCGAAGATACAAATCCGGAAAATATTGACAAAATTGCTTATACACAGATACCGCTTGACGCCAACTGGCTGTGTGACGATAGCATAAAAAAGAAAAATATACTAATTCAGTCAGAACGACTTAATATTTACTATACTCGTGCAAAGGAACTTATAGAAAAGAATGCAGCATATATTTGTACTTGTGAACAGGAACTCTTCAAAAGTCTTCTCTCATCATCAACACCTTGCCCCTGTAGAAATATTAGTGTTGAAGAATCATTAAAACGATACCAGATGATGTTTGACTACTATAAACAGGGTGACGCCGTGATGCGTTTCAAGTCAGACATCACACATAAGAATCCTGCAATGAGAGACTTCCCTTTAATGAGAATAAATGAGTCAGAACATCCGATGCAGGGAACAAAATACAAAGTCTGGCCTCTAATGAATTTCTCAGTATCAGTCGATGACATGGAAACTGGCGTAACTCACACATTGCGTGCAAAAGATCACGCAGATAACGCTCTACGTCAGGAAATGATTCATAAAGTATTTGGATTTAGTACACCTGAAGCTATAAGCGTAGGACGAATAAACTTTGACGGATTTGACCTTTCAACAACACAGACAAGATTGAAAATAAAAGAAGGACTTTACAGCGGATGGGACGACATAAGACTTCCATTCTTGCTTGCGCTAAAACGAAGAGGATACAAAGCAGCGGCGCTTCGAAAATTCGCAGTTGGAATAGGCGTAACAAAGACAGATAAAACAGTTGCAATAAGTGAATTTTTCAAGACAATAAACTCTTTTAATAAAGAAATACTTGAGCATATTTCAGAAAGATACTCTTTTGTGAAAAATCCTGTAAAAATAAATGTAATTGACGCGCCTTCAATGAGCGTTAAGATGCCTTTGCATCCAGACAACCTAAAACTCGGATATAGGACTTTTGAAACAAACACAGACTTTTATATTGCGAGTAAGGATTACGAAAAGATACCTCAGGACAAGATATTTCGACTAATGGATTGCATGAATGTTTCAAGAAAAGGAGATGCTTTTCATTTTGATTCACTTGAATACGAAAAATACAAGGAAGAAGGATGCTGCATGATAATACACTGGCTGCCTTTTGACGAAAAACAGATTGTTAAAGCAGAAGTACTCCTTCCAGACAATGAGAAGCGTGAAGGATTTGCAGAGAAAACAATATCAAAACTAAAAGTTGACGACGTCTTGCAGTTTGAGCGTTTTGGATTTGTGCGTTTTGACAGAAAAGTTGACGACAAATATGTTTTTTGGTATACTCACAATTAAAATCTATTAAGGAGGAATAAAAATGTCAGACCATGTTGTTATAAAAGCTAAGTTAAAAGAAGTTGTAGTAAACTATCAGATTTCAGGTGATTATGTTGATGCACTTGACAAAGCAGTCAGAGACTTAATCAAGCGTTCAATTGAGCGTGCAGAAGCAAATCACAGAAAAACAGTCATGGCAAAGGACTTGTAGATTTTTCTTTTTAGTAAGGTTTATATTTATTGTTTTTTTAATTGTTATTATGGGTGTTGATGGGAAGTTTAGTTTAGGAATTCTTGTTTTGATTATATTTTTAGTTCTTGTTATTCCTTTTTCTTTTGCCGGTTTGACTGGCAATGTTGTTTCTGTCTCGCATAATGTTTCTTTGTCTATTGGAAATTCTGCACCAGTTATTGTTTTTGTTAACAGCACGCTTAGTTCTTGGAGTTTGAATGCAGGTCCTTTGACAACTACTGGTGTTGAGGTTTATTTTGAGGCTAGCGATATTAATGGCGTTAGTGATTTGAATGATTCGAGTGCGCTTGTTGTTTTAAATTTATCAGGTGAGGCTAACCGAACTGGCGCTTGTGTTAGGCTAGCTAATATGACTGTTAACAAAGCTAATTACAGTTGTAACGTTAGCATGAAGTTTTATGATGGCACTGGCAGCTGGTCTATTAACGCGTCAATAAGCGATAATTCTTGTGCTAACGCAAGCAACTCTTCTGCACACGTATTCATTAATTCAAATATGAACATAATATTAAATCCTTTAACGCTTATGTGGACAAACGTCATTCCCGGAACAGGAAATAAAACAGCAACCGCTCCAATAAATATTTCCAACGTTGGAAACATAAACATAAATAATATTTCAATAAAAGCATATGACTTAGTAGGACAAGGATTCACACTGACTGCAAGCAACTTCTCTGCAAGCAGTCAAAGTGCAACTGCATGCATGCTGAATTTACTTTCAAATGATACGCAAATAACAAACACAAACACAGGACTTGGAACTTCAACAAACATCACCAATGACACAAGCGTTGGAAACACTGCGTGGACTAATATTAGCAATGCATCAAGTAACGATGGTAAATACGCGTACGCAACACCAAGCGGAAGTAATATTACAAATTATCTAAAAGCACAAAACCTCAATTTCAACATCCCAACAACAAACACAAATATCATAGGAATAGAAATCACAATCAAACACAAACGAGGAAACGAAACGGGTGAAGCATCATATACAACACCAGGTTCATACACATGGATAGCACCAACAGGAGTGACGAGTGTAAACGTGGTGGTGGTCGGTTCTGGAGATAATGGTGTTGGGCCAGGGGCTTTATCTTATAAAAATACTATATCAGTAACACCTAATAATAATTATTCTGTTTATATAAAATCGCCGACATCTGGTCTAAGTAGTTCTAACTATTTTATAAATTCAGGAACTGTTAGTGCAGGACAATGCAGCACACGTACAGGAGATGGCGGCGGGAACGGCGGTTGTACTTACGGATATGGTGCCGCTGGAGGATATGCAGGAAATGGAGGAGATACACCTGCGTCTTCACCAGGACCTGGAACTAGTGGATCAGGTGGTGCAGGTGGTGGTCCAGGTTATAGTTCTTATAGTGGTGCTATAATTATAGGGGGTAGTGGTGGTGTTGGAATATTAGGACAAATTTCCAATGGAGCAGGAGGTTCTGGTGACACCACTGCTACAGCAGGAGGTGGTGGTGGAGGTTCTGGAGGTAGTGCAGGAGGCAGTTCTACCTATCCGGGTGTAAAAGGAGTTTGTGGTTTATATGGTGGGCTTGGTGGTACTGATGACTTTGCAAATAATCTGAAAGCGGATGCTTGTACTGGTGCAGTTCGTATTATGTGGACAACTATTCCATCAATAAATAGGTCTTTCCCGTCAACAAATACAGGAAGTCTTTCTAGTGATGTGAAAGATTCTCGCATTAGTATTGTAAAAAGCAATGGCACAATCGGTTCTACAAATAAAGTTAATTCAACAAGTTGGAGTGTAAGTGATGAAAACTTCACTTATGGTTCATCAACTGATTTG
>JAHFPP010000058.1 GCA_023266675.1 Candidatus Woesearchaeota archaeon | reverse complement strand
CTTTTTTGTGCAGACACTCTCAAATATGCCAGACTCAAAGGCAGCTGCAGGAATTATTGAAACACTTGACAAGTATCTTTCACTGTCAATTGATACTGCGCCGCTTTTAAAACAGGCTGACGCTTTTGAGAAGAAGCTAAAAAAAATCCAGGAGCAGTCAATAATCGCAACACGAGAGCAGGAATTGTCAAAGAAACCAACTTATCTTGGATAAGATTTTTTTATTATAATAAATTTTTTATTTTTTATAATTCATCTTCAGAAATTATTTTTATTCCGTTCTTTTTTAGGAGTCTTGTTGTTATGCCATCGCCTTTTACTATCTTGCCCGAGAATGTGCCGTCATAAATTTCCCCGCATCCGCATGAAGGGCTCCTGTTTTTTAGTATCGCTTCCGTTATGTTTAGCATTTTTGCAATTTTTAGCGCTTCTTTTGCGCCATGATTAAAGTTTAAAGTGACGTCTTTTCCTTCTTTTGAGAAAACTTTATCTTTTTTTATCTCAGACAATGTTCGTGGAGTGTTTAATCCTCCAAGCTGTTCAGGGCATATTGGAATCAAATTTTCTTTTTTTGAGAGAGCAATAATTTTTTTGTTTGCCTTATTTTTGCCGTCGTATCTGCAATTTATTCCAAGTAGACATGCGCTGCAAAGTTTCATGGTAAAAAGGTAGTTCAAGAAGTTAATAAAGTTTTCTAGTTCAAATTTGTTTATTTAAAGATTATAAAAATGGATATATTTGTCATACATCTTTGAACTTTCGCCGATATCCTCCAATAATTGAAATTTGGTGATTGTTTTTAGTTCTGACATCGCAGATTGGATGATTTGAACTGGCACAGATGAACTTCTGTATAAATCTTCTTTTAATTGGTAATTATTAGTCATAAATTATGAAAAAGAAGTTTTATTTAAAAATATTTTGTAGAAAATTAAGAAAAAATTACATCTCTCTTAGGTATCCCCATGTGTGAAGCTTGTCTGAATCCTCATACCATCTGTCACCAATGTCAGTTCGGTAGTACATGTGAGGGATTAGTATGTTTTTTATTCTTGAGTATGCAAGATTTTGAGCCTGTCTCATTGTCTGTCCTGATGCGCATACGATTAAAACAACACCAGAACTTCCTGAAACAAGCCACTCGCCGTTGACTCTTTTAACATCTTCAATATGAACGCTTTCTGTTGGCTTGTCAAAGTAGATGACTGAATCTTTTGATTTTACATTGAATGTCTCAGGATCATCAAATGGGAATGGAGGCACAACTATTCGTATTCCTATATGAAACCCGCTTTTTACTCTCCATTTTGGTTTAAGTCCTCGCGCAAGGTCGTAGAAGAATTCCCCAATTGGTGTTAAAAAGCTGTCCTGCTGTATTGAAATTGTCGGGTATCCGAATCTTGACGTCCATTCAAGAGGGTAAATTCCGTTGCTGTTGACTATGAAATTGATGTCGATGTATCCGACAAATCCTTCTTCTGCAAATTTTTGCTCGAATTTTTTTAGTGTGAGATTGAATAGTCTGTTTGGTCCTGACCAGAACATTGTTGTTCCCATTTCGCCGGTTGATGGTCCAAGGTTTTTTGGAAAAAGTTTTTTATGCTCAAAGTTTACGTTGATTGGGTACAAAAATTCTTTTCCGTTGAAAAATGCACCTACGGCAACTTCAACACCAATGAGTCTTTTTTGAAGCTGGAAATTTGGAATCTGGTCTGCCCATGCTTTTTTGTAGTCTGAAAGTACCTGCAAAACGTCACGACCGTCGTCTTCTTCTCCAATAAAAAGAAGCCCTTTCATGTTCTGCGCTTCGCCAGAAGGTTTTATAACATATCTTCCCGGATTCTTCTCGACAAAATCAATTGCGTCTTCAAATGATGTGAAGTCCCAATATGGCGCTACGACAATTCCGAGTTTTTTCAGTTCTTCCTGCCCGAATTTTCTGTCGTCTTCAAGCTTGTCTGTATAAGCTGTTCCGCCGACAACGTATTTTCCTTTTTTTCTAAGTTCCTCGGCTTTTTCTCCCTGTCCAAGCACGTCGTCAAAAACGATTATGTCAGCCCAGTCGACTTCGTCTTCCCATTTGTCTACTTTTGGAACAAATCCGTCGCCAACTTCATGGTCTTCTTTATTATCCGTATAGAATTTAACATGATGCCCTTCTTTAGAAATCTGCCATGCTATATCAATAATTAGCGCGTCAAGTGTTACAAACAAAAAATTTTTTGGTGTAAAATGTTCTTCGTTATTATGATTATTGTTGTTTTTATGCTCCATTATTTCACTTAAATTAAAAAATGATGATTTTATTTCAAATATATTCATAAAAAAACTTACTTCTTTTTATACGTTTCTTTTTTGAAAGAAAAAGTTGTTAAGAAAAAAATTATTTATTTTTTATTGAAAAATCAGGATAAGTTTATTTTCTCTTAAAAATCTATTTTCTTTGATAAACTTTATAAAGATTGATAATAAAGTTTTAGATATGTCTGACGAAAACATACTTGTGTTTTGCGCGCACTCTGATGACCACATACTTGGTCCTGGAGGAACTTTGGCAAAATATGCAAAAGAGGGGAAGAAAGTTTACACTTATATTTTCAGCTATGGCGAAACTTCACATATTCACATGAAAAGAGAAGTTATAATAAAAATACGTGTTAGTGAGGCAAAAAAGGCTGATGAAGAGATTGGAGGCGCTGGCGTCTGTTTTTTTGGGCTTTCCGAGGGAAAGTTTGATGAGGATGCAGAGAGGCTGCACATCAAAAAAAGAATTGGCGAAATAATTAGAGAAAAGAACCCTACAAAAATATTCACACATAATGCTGACGACCCGCATATTGATCATCGAAGCACCAACAAAATTGTCCTTGATGAATTTGATGAAATGAAGTGCCATGCAGATGTTTACGCTTTTGACATCTGGAGCCCTTTGACTTTAGCGTATAGGCGTAATCCGCAGTTAATTGTCGATATTAAAAAAACATTTAATCTAAAGTTAAAATCATTTTCGCATTTTAAAAGCCAGAAACTCACATCATTGACACTTCTTTGGAGTGTTTATGCAAAAGCAATAAAAAATGGGTTTTTGCATGGCTACAGGTTTGCTGAAGTATTTTATAAGATTAGGTGAGAATAGTGCAATTGCTAAGAAAAAAAAAGCTTGTAATCGCGACAGATAATTTTCTTCCCAGATGGGATGGTGTTGCAAGATTCTTGGTTGAAGTGATTGCCGGGCTTAAGGAAGAATATGATATTACTGTTTTGACTGCCAACTTTAAAGGGCATTATGATGACCCTTCAATAAAAATTGTGCGTTTTCCACTGAGAAGATTTCATGTGGGTGATTTCCCTCCTGCAAAACCTGACAAAAAAATGATATTGGATGTTGTCTTAACTGCTGATATTGTGTGGGTTCAAACAATAGGACCGATAGGCGCTGCGACGATAAAAACTGCAAAATCATTAAAGAAGAAAGTCATTGCCTACAATCATTCAATAGAGTGGGAGCTTGTTCCAAACGCTGTAGGGCATTACATCTTTAAACGAGCGCTTTATGAAGTGACTAAACTGTATTCAAAAAAATATTACAACATGTGTAGTACCCTTTTTGTTCCTACAAAAGAAGTTTCTGAAAAACTTTCAGGACAGGGCATACGTTCAAAAAAAATTGTCATCCCGCTTGGCGTAGACACTGAAACATTTTTTCCTGTTGGCGTTAAAAGCACAGCGAAGCTTGAGATAGGAATTGACCCCTCATTCTTTGTCATTGGATACGTAGGAAGAATTGGGCACGAGAAAGACTTAAAGACGCTGCTTCGGGCGTATATACGAGTCAGACGGGACAATAAAAAAGTCAAGCTACTGATAGTTGGAGATGGTGTTGAATCTTTGAAGAAGTCATTTTTGGGAAAAGAGGGCGTAATACTTGCAGGCTCAAAAGACAATGTTGTTACATACCTTCACGCGATGGATGTTTATGTGCTTCCAAGTCTTACTGAAACAACGTCTCTCTCAACACTTGAAGCAATGTCATGCGGGATTCCAATAGTTGTAACACGTGTTGGCCTTGCAAAAGAATATATTATAAACGGAGTCAATGGTTTTGTTTTCTCAAAAAAAGACCCTTACATGCTTTACAAATATATAATGATGATAATGAAAGACCCGTCACTTGCGGTAAAACTTGGACGAAATGCAAGAACGCTTGTCATGGACAAATTCCAGTGGAAAAACACAGTAAAAAGAATAAAAGAAGAACTTAATAAGTTTTGAATGAAAAGTTATCAATAAGTTTTTATTTAGAAGAGTTTTTATTATTATAGTTTAAGATAAATATGTGTGATTGAATGGATTTGATAAGCAAATTAAAACATTTTTTTATGGGAAGTCCGCTTCCAAGCTGGGAATACCGCCATCAAAGGCTTTCAAAGCGTGTAGCGCTTGCAGTGTTTTCAAGCGATGCACTGTCATCTGTTGCTTACGCGACTGAAGAAATTCTTTTGGTATTAATGCTTGCCGGCTCTGCTGCGCTTGCGTATTCTTTGCCGATATCACTTTTTATTTTAATACTGCTTGGCATCCTAATAGTTTCATACTCCCAGACAATATCATTGTATCCGAAAGGAGGCGGCTCTTATGTTGTGGCAAAAGACAACCTTGGAAAAACACCAAGCCTTATAGCTGCAAGCGCACTGCTTTTAGATTATATTCTTACTGTTGCCGTGAGTGTTGCTGCAGGCGTTGCCGCATTAACATCCGCGTTTCCAAGTCTTTATACCCACAAAGTGATTATTGGAGTAGTAATTATTATTATTATAACTTTCATAAACCTTAAAGGTGTTAAAGAGTCCGGCGCTTTTTTTGCAGTGCCAACATATTTGTTTGTTATAAGCATGCTTGCCATGATTGGAATTGGTTTTTACAAGTTTTTTACAGGAACACTTAGTCCCGTTGTTGTTCAAACACAGGTTACACTCGCAACAGACGTTACTATATTTTTGATTTTACGGGCATTTTCGTCAGGATGCACTGCATTAACAGGAATTGAGGCTATATCAGATGGGGTTCTTGTTTTTAGAAAGCCTGAAAGCAGAAATGCAAGGATTACCTTGATTGCAATGGGTTTGATTCTTGCTGTATTGTTTTTTGGAATAACATTCATCGCTTTAAAGCTTCATGTAACACCACTGCAGGACAGAACTGTCGTTTCGTCAATTGCGGAGAGCATATTTGGCGGGAGAAACATATTGTTTTTTGCTGTTCAGATATTTACTATGCTGATTTTATTTCTTGCTGCAAACACAGGTTTTGCGGATTTTCCGCGGCTCTGCTTTTTTCTCGCCAGAGACAAGTTTTTGCCAAGACAGTTTACAAACCTTGGCGAAAGGTTAGTATTCTCAAATGGAATAATACTTCTTGGTTTTTCCTCAATAACGCTCATAATATTGTTTCAGGGAAGCGTTCATTTACTGATTCCGCTTTATGCAATTGGAGTTTTTACGTCATTCACTCTTTCTCAGGCAGGTATGGTTAAAAAACATTTTACTTTAAAAGAGAATAACTGGATTATTTCGGCAATTATTAATGGTTCAGGATTCATAATCACTTTTGTTGTTTTGATAATTATTACTGTAACTAAATTTGTTAATGGAGCATGGATGATTATAGTCCTTATTCTGCTTCTTGTAACACTTTTTAAACTGATAAACAGGCATTATAACAGCGTTGCAAGACAATTATCTGTTGAACACATTACAAAAATACCTTTTCACAGTAAAGGAAATATTTTCATTATTTTTATCCCGACATTTCATAATGGGATAGTTCAGGCACTCTCATTTGCAAAAAGTTTGTCAAAAGATGTTGTTGCAGTTCACGTGAAGATTAATGAGAAAGATACTGATTTAATTACAAAAAACTGGGATAAATTAAAACCTGGAATTCAGCTTGATTTGATAGATTCTCCGTACAGGAAGATTATTGACCCTTTGATGAAATATATTGATGCTGTTGAGAAAAAATATCCAAATAACAATGTAACTGTAATAATTCCTGAGTTTGTTCCAAAAAAGATTTGGCAGCAGATACTGCATAACCAGGTCGGCCTTGCGATAAGGACAGCTATTTATTTTAGGAAGAAAACAAACTATTTGTGTATGTCTTACCATTTGGAGAAATAAAATAATTCTGAAGAATTGAAAAAGTGAGCCCGCGGTGATTGCCACCGACCTTTTACAAAAGCTCGAGCAAAAGACAGCGAATTCTTCAAAACATCAGAATTCACTTAAAATATTATAAAAAATGGTGAGCCCGCGGTGATTCGAACACCGGACCGCTCGATCTCTGTAGGAACGAATTCCTATATCAGTCGAGTGCTCCACCAGGCTAAGCTACGGGCTCAATAGGTTAGATTAATCACAAGAAAATAATGGTTGTTTTATAAACGTTGCTGTTTTTATTAAGCGATTAACTTATTCTAGTAGCACGCCAACTGCAACAACAGATGTCCAGAGTCCCTCTTTGTTTCCCTCAGCAGACTGAGTTATATTTATTGTCTTGAATATGTGTCCAGATGACTTATAGACCTGCTCTCGCTCATGCCATGCAAGGTTTGGGTCAAATTCCACGCCAAGCGTTGTTGCAAGCATGGTTGCTGCGAGGTCCTCTGCGTATTCTCCTGCAAGCTCTCCTTTTTCCCCATATGCATGATGCTCTGAAAGGTATCCATAATTATTTGAGTCTTTTGGTATTGCTATACCAATTGACGACGCTACAAGCCTGTTTGGCTCGTTTGTTTCGCTGCGTGCAAGAACACAAAATGTGATTTCGCCGGGCTTTATTAATTTTAATCCTTCATCTTTAGGTATAACCTTGCAGTTTGGAGGGAGAATGCTTGATACAGTGACTAAGTTGCATTTTTCAATTCCTGCGTTTCTTAAAGCAAGTTCAAAGCTTGCAAGCTTATCTTTGTGAATGCCAACGCCTTTTGTTAAAAATATTTTTGATGCTATCATATTGTAAATTATTTTTTGTTTATTTATAACTCTTTTGATTTTAAAGAGTATTCATTAGTCTATGCAGAATCAAAATAACGATTAAAAAAAGTTAGGGTTACTTTTTATTATAATTTTAAAGGATATCTATAAAAATAAACCATTGATAGTTAGTTTAATGAAAGCATTATGCATTACAAATTTAAAAAAAGTTTATAAGAATGGCGTAGTTGCATTAAATGGAGTAAGCCTTAATGTGCATGAAGGCGATTTTTTTGGATTACTTGGCCCAAATGGCGCAGGAAAAACAACGATTATAGGAATAACTACAGGCCTAGTAAACAAGTCATCTGGAAAAGTTTCTGTCTTTGGCATTGACATAGATAAAGATTTTGACTCTGCAAAAAAACTTATAGGAGTTGTCCCGCAGGAGATAAATTTTAATATGTTTGAGAAAGTGTTTGATATACTTATAACTCAGGCTGGGTATTATGGTGTACCTGCGGATATAGCAAAAGTTAGAGCCGAGAAATATCTTAAACAGCTGGGGTTATGGGAAAAAAGAGATGTTGCATCAAGAACTCTTTCAGGCGGCATGAAGAGAAGGCTTATGATTGCTCGCGGATTAATTCATGAACCAAAGCTGCTGATACTTGATGAACCGACTGCGGGTGTTGATGTAGAACTAAGACGTGAAACATGGGGATTTCTTCAGAAGCTTAGTGATGAGGGAATTACAGTAATCCTTACAACACATTATCTTGAAGAAGCTGAACTTTTGTGTAAAAATATAGCCATAATAAATAAAGGGAGAATTATTGAAAACACCTCAAAGAAAAAGCTTTTGTCAAAGTTAGAGTTACATGATTACACGCTGGAATTAGAAAAACCGCTTAAAGATTTGCCTAAAATTGAAGGTTATAATCTCATAAAAATTGATGATACAACGATTGATGCTGTTTTGACAAAATCTCAGAATCTTAATACACTTTTTAGTTTACTTGAACATGAAGGGATAATCGTTATGAATATGCGTAATAAGAGTAATCGTCTTGAAACATTATTTGTTGATATGATTGAGAGAGTGAAAAAATGAGTTTGGCTTTAATATCTTTTCGCGCGATAGTGGATAAAGAGGTGACAAGATTTTTAAGAATATGGCCGCAGACACTGTTGCCGTCGGTAGTGACTATGTTTCTTTATTTTATGATATTTGGAAATTTTATAGGCTCAAGGATAAATGGTTTCAACGGATTTTCATATATCCAGTTTATTGCGCCAGGACTCATAATGATGGCGGTGATAACAAATTCTTATTCAAACGTCGTTTCATCTTTTTTTGGTATAAAGTTTCAAAGAAATATTGAGGAGCTTCTAGTTTCTCCAACTCCTGCACGTGTCATAGTGATTGGATTTGTGTGCGGCGGCGCATTAAGAGGATTATTGGTTGGAGTTTTAGTAACATTAGTCTCATTATTATTTACAAAACTTCCGATATATAATTTGATTATTG
>JAHFPP010000057.1 GCA_023266675.1 Candidatus Woesearchaeota archaeon | reverse complement strand
ACATTATTATTGGAGAATTTAAAGTCTGCTCTATACACATACGCTTTTGATGAGTTTGAATCAATTTGTATTACTATATCCATATCTTTAATTGCGCCATTAGAATCATTTAAAAATTCTTTTAGGTCTGCTCTTAAAAAATAGATTGATATATTTTCAGGAGAAATTTTTATCGCTTCATTATAGTCTTTAAGGGCAGCTTCGTAATTTTCATATTCAGTATTGAATGAAGCACGCATAACATACAAAGCAGAATCTTTAGGTGTTAATTTTATTAATTCATCTGCATCTTTTATAGCATCATCATATTCTCCTAAACTAAAGTAAGTTAATGCTCGATAATATAATGCCACGTTATTATTCATATCTGTCTTTAGAACTACATTAAAATTTTCGATGGCTTTTTGAAAGGCACCATGTTCAT
This sequence comes from Candidatus Woesearchaeota archaeon, assembly GCA_023266675.1. Classification (GTDB taxonomy): domain Archaea; phylum Nanobdellota; class Nanobdellia; order Woesearchaeales; family BM511; genus JAHFPP01. The sequence continues at coordinate 8,339 of JAHFPP010000057.1, read as the reverse complement.
AGTTAACCATCCCTGCAACAAGATTGTTGGTTTCAGATGTTGAAGCATCTACAACCTTTGCAACTTTAACTAATTCAGTACTATTTAGGGGGTTTGGCTTGTAAATCTCAATGGTATGAGTTTCGTTATTTTTTAGATTTTGTGACTCATTTAAACTTGATGAATTTTCTGTTTTGATTTGAGAGCATCCTACTAATAATGTAAATATACATATGAGAATCAAAATATATTTCATATATTAATAAGTCTGATTTATCTAATATTTAAAGGTTCTTAACAATACATTTAATATAATATCGAGAAGAAATTATTCATTCAAACGCTCTAGTCAAAAAATAAATTATTGTGCCGCCGTATATTAAGCCAAGCATAACTTCTGTCATCGCAAAAAATCTGTATGACCCTACTGGCGCTATGTCTCCATATCCGAGCGTTGTTATTGTGACTGTAGAAAAATAAAATGATGAACTGAAAGAAAGGTCATTTTTTACAGCACCATTTTCTATAAAATATGTCTCTGAGTCATTGATAGGCTCGTTATAGATTAATGAAAACATCAAAATCGTCAGAAAAAATACTAAGAAGAGACTTGATAAAAACTCGATAGGATGCATGACTTTGGTTTTAAACAGAGTAATGTAATAGTAAAGAAGGCTTGACGTGAAAAGTATGATGAATATTATCGCGCCAAAAATCTGATGATGCAAAGACAAAGAAACCCTGTGTATTACAAAAGCAAATATCGTAACAACAAAAAGGATAATCAGTCTCCTGACTAAAGCATGCACATATTTGTTGTTGGATAGCATATGAATAGTTTTAATTAAATTATATATAAAGATTTAGGGTGAAAATAATTAATATAGAAAAAATGTAAAAATTATTATCTTTTTAAATACTCTTGACGAAGGAAATAGTGCCAAAAATCGTTAGCTTTTTAAATAAATCATAAATCTTTATGATTATGGGGTTATACACTAATATAGTATCAAATCTTCCTGAGATAAAGGGACCAACGGAAGCAAAGCTTGGTTTTAAGCAGAAAATCAAGTGGACTCTAGTTATACTTGTATTATTCTTCATATTAGGTTTGATTCCATTGTTTGGCCTTGGAAACAACGCACTTCAGCAGTTTCAATATCTTTCAATAATTCTTGGAGCAGAATTCGGCTCTATAATGAGCCTTGGAATAGGACCGCTTGTTACTGCATCAATCGTTTTACAATTATTAAACGGATCAGGTCTAGTAAAATTTGACTTAAACACTCATGAAGGTAAAAAGAATTTTCAGGGAACACAGAAATTATTCTCATTATTATTCATATTATTTGAGGCAGCTATTTATGTTTTCATGGGAGGACTCTCACCTGGAGCATTCTATGACCCTGCAACAAATCAGTTTTTGGCAGTAGGAACTGCTGGCGCAATTGCTTTAACAGGAACAATGATTATGACTTTAAAACTTGCACTTATCTTCCAATTAATGCTTGGAGGAATACTCGTCATGCTTATGGATGAAGTTGTCTCAAAATGGGGATTTGGCTCAGGAATATCACTTTTCATCGCTGCAGGGGTATCAAAATCTATATTGCTTCGAGCAATAAATCCGTTGCCGTCACCAACTAATCCTGATATATCTGCAGGAGCAATACCTGCATTTTTCCAGTCCATAGCAGCGGGCGACTCAACAACCGCATTCCTTCTTTTAGCAGCAGTGCTTGCTACAATACTTGTTTTTGTCGTTGCAGTGTATGCGCAAGCAATGAAAGTTGAAATACCTTTATCATTTGGACGAGTAAGAGGACACGGCATAAGATGGCCTTTATCATTCATTTACACATCAAACATCCCAGTTATATTAGTCGCGGCACTCCTTGCTAACGTGCAGCTTTGGGTAAGCCTTTTTGGAGGACAATCAGCAGCACAGGCAGTTAGACCATGGGTGACAGGACCTAACTTAGTAAGCGCAATAATTTCACAGGGAACAATTTTTATAGGATGGCTGACATGGATTCAGGCCTTAACATATATACTAATCTTAATCGGCGGCGCAGTTATATTCTCATTATTCTGGGTTCAAACAAGCGGAATGGACTCTAGGTCACAGGCCAAAAAAATGATGGAATCAGGTCTTCAAATACCAGGTTTTAGAAAAGATCAAAGAATTCTTGAAAAAGTTTTAGACAGGTATATCATGCCGCTAACAGTAATGGGTGCAATAACAGTGGGATTTTTGGCCGCAATGGCAGATTTATCAGGGGCACTATCAAGTGGGACAGGACTTCTACTTACAGTTATGATTATATACAGATTATACGAAGACATCGCAAAACAGCATATGTATGATATGAATCCTATGATGAGAAAATTCATGGGGAAATAAGGTAAAAAATGGGACTATTCAACATATTTGATCCTGCACTTAACTTCATTCTTGGACCAATACTAAAAATACCAACAATATTTGGACTGTTTTTAATTTCACTACTAATTACACTTATCATAACAGTAATCTACAAGTACACAACGGACCAGGAACTTCTTAAAAATGTAAGGGACAAGCAGAAAAAACTTCAGGAAGAAATGAGAAAAAATAGGGATAATCCTAAAAAAGTTATGAAGCTTCAAAAAGAGGCATTCTCACATTCAGGCGATATGATGCGTGAATCATTCAAATCAATGCTTTACACATTCATTCCGATAATAATATTGTTTGGTTGGATAGCAACACACTTCGCATTTTACCCGCTGCAGGTAGGACAGGAAACAAATGTTACATTATTCTTAAAAAAAGGCACAAGTGGAGATATGACAATAACAGTCCCTGAAGAAATAAAATTAATTTCAGAAAAAACAGTAAAAGTTAATGGTGAATCAGAAGTTAATTTTATAATATCACCTCAAAAGGAAGGTGATTTCAAAATAAGTGTTGTTTACAACAACCAATTTGTTGATAAAAAAATAGTTGTAGGAAGCGGAGACTCAAACATAAAACAGACAAAAATGAAGATGACATGGATAGATTATATTTATGGATCGAGTGAAGGATATGTTGAATCAGACAGCATATACCAGCTTAAAGTTGACTATAATGTTATCAGACCTTTTGGAAACTTCAGCTTTTTAGGATGGCACCCAGGATGGCTTGGAACATATATAATATTCTCACTGATTCTATCAATATTAATAAGAAAATTGATGAACGTTTATTAGATATCAAAAAACCGTTATCTTTTTAAATCAAGCCTAATTTCTAACGTCTACAATGGTATCAGGAATACACAAATCAAGAACATTTAGAAGAGTATCAAGAAAGACCCCTGGCGGCAGAGTAGTTTTACATCACGTTTTAAGAAAACCTAAAAAAGCACACTGCGGCACATGCGGAGACGTTTTAAAAGGCGTAGCCAGAGAAAGGCCAAGAAAAATGCAGAACATGCCAAAAACTATGAAGAGACCAGAAAGACCATATGGCGGAGTTTTATGCTCAAAATGTTTAAGGCAGAAGATAAAAGACGAAACAAGAAAATAAATTTTTCATTTTTATTAATATAATTTAAAAAAATACATCCATCCTAAAAGTGAGCGGCGACGCCACTAATAATTCTTAGGAAGGATACACGGAGGAAATAAAATGTTTGAAGTAGGAAGAGTTTGTATTAAACTTGCAGGAAGAGATGCAGCAAAAAAATGTGTTATAGTCGAAGTTATTGATGACAGATTTGTTATAATTGACGGCGAAACAAGAAGAAGAAAATGCAATGTTTTGCACTTGGAGCCATTAATGGAAACATTATCGTTGAAGAAAGGCGCATCAAGCGCTGACGTCAGGACAGCTTTTAAGAAATTTGGACTTGATATCAAGGAAACAAAACCAAAAAAAGCTGGAGCTCGACCGCTTCACGTAAGAAAAGGCGCTGACAAACAAAAATCAGCTGAGAAAAAAGAAAAGAAAGAAGCCAGAAAAACTGAAGCTAAAAAAGAAAAAGCAGAGAAAAAGTCTGATAATTCTGAAGGCAAAGCTAAAAAGGCTCCTGCAAAGAAAAAAGCAGCTCCAAAAAAGGAAGAATAAACTCTTCTTTATTTTTTATTTATATTTAACAAATGAATAGATATTTAAATAACATTTTCTTTAGTTATTTAATGAAATTTAAGATTAATCTTAATATTTTAAAATTATTATTGATATCTATAATAGTAGATTTAGTATATATTCTTATTATATATCCACTCTCAAGAAAATGGATTGACCCCATATTTACTATGAATAATATAATTAGTAAAGGATATAGTGGAAATGAATATTTTGCAATATTAGGTGTTATATTTATTGTTTTTTTAGCATTAGTTTCATTCTTAGTATATTTAATAGATAGTCAGGAAGATAAAAAAGTTAAACTTAAAAGATGTTTCTTATTTTTTATAATGAATATTGGAGTCTTATTAGCAATTGGGTTATTATTTTTTATTACATTTGCAATATCTTATGGTAGAATGGTAAACTTAGCAACTAGATTTGGATAAAGCTATTATCAACATCTAAATCCATCGCAAGCATCATTGCATCTTCTACTACAACGTTCTCTTTTTCTATAAAGATTCTGCTGAATATTAGATTCATAAGTTAAATTATTGTCAGTATTATATAATCTACTTGAATAGTACATTATGATAATAAATTTTTATTATTTAAAAAAATTATGTTTTAAGAAGTTAAGTTAAAGAAAAGTCATTTAGTTTTCTGATATAGTAATAACTTTTTATCCCAAAAAATATGTTGTCCTTTCCTTTTTTATCTGTCAATAAATTTAGGTCTATGGTTTTATCACTGTCAATCTTTAGCTTTAAATTAAGTTTTATATCAAGTGTCCTGTGTATTTCTAAGAAGTAATCATTTCCTTTTTTATTAATATTAAAAATAAATCCTTCCATATTTTTTAAATGTTCAATAACTGACATTTGCTCCTTTTCTAAATCCTTCTGTATTATAAAACGCGGCAAGTCAGTGTTAAGTATGTTTGGATAATCTTTTGTCTTTTCATCAATTTTTATCCTTATTTTCTCCCCTTTCTTAAGCGAGTTTGAAATATTCTCTATAAATTCAGCCTTGTCAAACACTTCCAGAAAAATATTTTTATTTGGAGTTTTTTTGATTTCCGAAATGATATTATTCATTTTTTTTCTCTCGTTTGCCAGATTGTAGTGTATTTTCATTTTAATATGGAATAAAGCTCGGTTAGGTTTAATTCGAGCGTTGCCGTTGGAGTTTCAAGCGAAAAATTTTCCAGTACTTTTGGATGTATCTCTCCAATATATGCTATTTTTTTGTCTCCTTTTATTATTCTTGCAACACGCCCTGGAACAAATGAATTGTGCTCTGTTTCAGTTATTTCATAGTCGGTGTTTAATGATTCGAATATTAAATCAAGAACTTGCCTTATTCTTGTGTAGTCTGCGTCAACTGCTGATATTGCAACGCAAAGCCTGACATCCTCTTTTACACCTGTCTCTTTTTCACTGTCTTTTAAGAATACTTTTCCTGCCTCAAAGATATTCTGCGGATACTCATGGTGCTTGTTATTTTTTAATACGCTAAGCATTGCTGGCGTCATCCATGACCTAAGTGAGTTGTATTCTTCTGATACTGAATTTAAGAGTTCAACAACTTCGCCGTTATAATTCATGAATTTTATCTGCTCATCTTTGTTTATTATGCAAAACGTATTTGTTTCTATAAATCCAAGGCCGACTAGCACTTCAAGTATTCTTTCCTTGAAGACTTCAAAATCATTTGCGTGCCCTATTGTTGCGACGTTTGGAATTGTTTCTTCAAAATTCTCGTATCCATAAGCTATTGCCACATCTTCAGCGAGGTCTGCCTGGTGAAGTATGTCTGCACGCCATGCTGGAACAAAAACCTTGTTTTTATGATATGCATATCCCATTTTTTCAAAATATTCCTTAAATTCGCCATCTTTTAATTCAAGCCCTAAAAGCTTGTTTATGTAATCATGGTCAACATTCATTTCGAGCGGATTTAAGTTAGGAGTATGTTTTTTATTGTCCTTATAATCAAGTTCCATCTCATATATTTCTGCTCCCATGTCAGACAGCGCAGTTACTATGAAATTTAGGCATTTTGACAGCACTTCAAAGTCAAAACCTGAGCATTCAATGAACACGTCTGTTGTTTTTTCCGTAACCTTGCCTATGTCATGGCTGTTAATTATTGGAGGCATTGAGAGTATTTTTCCTTTTGTGTCAATAAATATCGGGTATTTTTTAAGCCCGTGCAAAAGTGGCGCGTATTCTTTTCCAGTCGGGTGATTTTCAAGAATCTGTTTTGCAGTCATTATTTTAGGAGCAATTATTTTTGATTTTTGCTCTTCATATTTTTCTTGAGAATAAAAATGCAGATTTTCTTCTTCAGATAGGTATATCTCAATTCTTTCTTTTCCTGCTCCGATATTTTTTCTTTTTAACTGTATTTTCCCTATTTCCTGCATTGAACTTACGTGTGTTCCACCACATGGCATCTTGTATTCTTTGCAGTTCCACCATCTTAGGCTTTGGTTTTTTTCATCCCCATACATTTCTATTTTGTGATTTTCTTCAATTAATTTATTAACGTCTGATTCTATCTCCTGCAAAACTTCATTTAATGGCTTGTCGTATTCAAAATCCATTCTTGCTTTCTCGCTTGTTATGTTTGAGCCAATTATTTTAAGCTTTCCAAGTTTTTCATAAACAATATAATATATTATGTGTGCTGCTGAGTGCAGCCTCATGAGCTTTCCTCGCTTTTCTTTATTAATTTTTACGTCAACAACGTCTCCAACTTTAAAATTTGGCTCATGTTCCAGCTCGTACTCAATATTAATTATGCTTTCCTTGTCACCCTGCTTTACAGCGCTTAGAACATTTATATCACCGATAGTTCCTGAGTCTGATTCTTGCCCTCCTGAGAAAGCATAGAATATTGTTTGATCAAGTTTTACTTTTTTGCCATTTATTTGAACAACTTTTGCTTTGCATTTTATGAGATAAGGGTTTTCCCAGAACAATTTTATTGTCTGTCCGCTTTCTTCATTTTGAGCTTTGCTGTCGTCTGCCATAAGCGGCACAAAGTTTATTTCGTCAGGCTTCATTGCTTTGAATGTTATTGGAAGCGTTATTTTTTCAAGAGGATAAATTCCTATTGCAACTCTTTTTCGCTGACGTCCGTAGGAGATGTGAAGCTTCTCCTGTATCTGAATTACTTCCCTTATTCTTTCGTCGTCAAACTTAAGGTTTTTAACAATTGCGCACGCAGTGTATGGTCTTACATCTTTTAATGAATCATCTATTATTACTTTATAATCTTTGCCGCCTTTTTTTACTTCATAATTTCTTAGACCTGTTTTTTCACCGATGAAGCTTGAAAATGCCCGTGCAAATCCCTGTTCTGACAGCATGTCCGGTCTGTTTGGGAAAATTTCAACCATTATCTCGTCATCAGTTATTTCATCAAGATCAGTTCCTAAATAGCTTATTCTGTCTTTTAGCTTTTCGATAGGCAGCTTTCGTCCAACGAGTGTTTCAAACACTTTTCTATTTATTGTTATTTGTGGCATTTTGTTTTAACTCAGCATTAGATATATTGCGGTAGCGCCTATCATTAAGGCGGCTATATGTTTCATAGGTATAACAGATGAAGGAAGGTATATGAAGATTAAAGAGACTAAGAGTAATACTCCAATCATCATTCTTTCTTTTCCGTATTCCATTTTATATGAATCTTTTTTATTCATCATTTCATCCACGCTTTCATTCTTCTTAACTGCTTTAAGTCGTTCTTGTAAAGCTCACGTAAGTCGCTTATTTCAAAGTATTCTGTGATTATCCTTTCCATACCAAGCCCCCATGCGAGAACTGGTACTTCAACTCCAATTAATGTTTTTGTGACTTCAGGTCTAAATATCCCTGCGCCTCCAAGCTCTACCCATGTTTTTCTTTTTGGATTATAAACGTCAACTTCAAAGCTTGGCTCAGTATATGGGAAGTGCGCTGGCCTCATTCTTATGTCTGTGTACCCCATCTTTCCAAAAAACTCCCGTAAGTATCCTTTAAGATGTTTTACATTTGCATTTGGGTCAATTACTATCCCTTCGACCTGATTGAATTCAAACAAATGTTTCCAGTCAAGCGATTCATTTCTAAAAACCTTGTTTACTGAGAAGAATTTTGCAGGGGTTTTAAACTCGCCTTCATTTATTTTTTTTAAGTATTCTGCTGATAGCACTGTTGTGTGTGTTCGTAAAAGATTTTCTTCAGCTAATTCCTTTGACCATTTGCCGCCC
>JAHFPP010000056.1 GCA_023266675.1 Candidatus Woesearchaeota archaeon | reverse complement strand
TTAAAGCTTGAAGGAAATGCAGTACTTGCCCCAATGGCTGGTGTTACACACGCAGCGTTTAGATTGCAGTGTAAACTTCATGGTGCAGCACTTGTTTATTCGCCTTTGATGGATGAGGATGGCGTGATTCAGGCTTTTTCAAGGTTCAATGATTTCATAGCTGACGAGCGTCCGCTTGGCGGTCAGATTGTCGGCGCAACCCCCGAAAAAATGGCAGAAGCTGCAAAGATAATTGAACCTTATGTTGATTTAATTGACATCAATTTTGGATGCCCTGATAAGGATGTCATTGCAAAAAAAGGAGGGGTTTACAACCTAAAATGCCCTGAAAATATCGGAAAAATTATAAGAACAATAAAAGACGCTGTTAATGTCCCTGTTACGGCAAAGATACGGATTGGATGGGATGAGAAGTCAATAAATTATTTAGAAGTCGCCAAAATAGTTGAAGACGCCGGCGCTGACGCTTTAAGCATTCATGGAAGGACGAAAGAGCAGGGATACAGCGGAAAAGCAGACTGGAACGCGATAAAACAGGTGAAGGAAAAAGCGAACATACCAATTATTGGAAGCGGTGACGTAAATTCTCCTGAGAAAGTTAAAGAAAAACTTGAAAGCGGTAGCTGTGACGCAGTAATGATTGGACGCGCTGCGATGGGCAACCCGTTTATTTTTTCACAAATCAATAATTATTTAAGAAACGGATCGTATGAAAAAGTTACGCCAGAGGAAAAACTTGACGGTTTTATTGAATTGATGGAGATTTACAAGACACACCAGAGAAGATTTAAATTATCCGAAATCAGGACTCACGCACTTTGGTTTACAAAAGGTGTTTTTGGCGCATCAGAGCTTAGGCAAAGATTATTAAAAGCAGAAAAAGAAGAAGATTTAAAAGAAATACTTGACACCTATCTAAAAAATAGAGTGAGAATATGAATAAATATTTTTTATACAGGCTTAAAAAAGAGGATTTTGAGAAGATGACAAGTTTTGATGCTCTGCAGATAGACTATACCCCTTCAGATGTTGATGAAACTGACAAATTGATTGTTTTTGTTTCAGAAACACTTAAGATTCTTGGAACATACGAGCGAAAAGATGATTATCTTCTTTCAAAAAAATTAACTAAAAAGGAGATATCACTTCGCGATTTTTATGACAAGCTTTCGATAATAACAGAAGTCGGACCGCGGACATACAAGGTTTTTGCAAAAAAACTTAAAGAGATAGAAAAAACAGATTATGATAATATTGCTAGATCAATATAGATTAATTTATTATTGGATTATTTAGAATTCCCAAAGTTTTCTTTGAGTGTGGTGTTCGTTAAGAATCTTGCTTGCTGCCAAAACTTTTGTGATGTCATATCCAAATTTTTTCTTAGAAAGCGACTTTGCATATTTTATCATGAGTTCCTTTGATGAAAACTCTATCGGTTTTTGCTTCATAGTATTTCTTACTGCTTCACGCACAACCCATACGCCTAGCGGCGCCCAGTAATCATTTGAAATAAATCTTAATGTCAGCGCAAACCCCTGCTTTTTTTCGTGTTTTAACCGTTCAAGTATTGCAAGTCTTGCAGCATAGTATCCGCCTGCAGTTTCTTCTGCATATGCATTTCGTCCGTTAAATCCTTCTACATCATGAGTGTATTCAGTTGAGGAGACAGGCATCTCAAAAAGTTCATAGCTCCACACTTCAGGAAATATAAGTACAAGGAAATAGTTACCAAGATGATTTCCGTAATAGGCAGAAAATGTATCAACTACGTTGTATTCTTTTATCTCGCTAACCATCTGTTTTCCTAAAGTGTCGTCAACTGCTGTTATCGCCCAGCGAGTCGGTACAAGTTTTCTTTTTTCTTTTATTCCAAGCGTGCCGACAGAAAATATTTTTGTCAGGTAATGCTCATCATAACCTTTTCTGTACAGCAAATTTAATCCCTGATTCGCCTTAAGGTCTGTGTCTGATGTTACTTTGTCAACTTTTGTAGGTATTTTTGGATTCTCAGTTATGCTAGCTTTTTTCAGCTTTACGCTTGGCCCGTGAGGCATTGCATCCTGATTAAATGAGAGTTCAAATGATGGCTTCTTTTCTAGATTAATCTCAACATCAACTGGTTTACTTGAGAGCGCAATCTCTTTACCCATATCAACTAGCTTATCATCAAACGTCTTAATATTTGACTTGAAGTTTGAGTTTACAAGGCTTGTTCGCAAATCAATTATCTTTTGGATGCCATAATTTTTCATTGTCCAGTTTATCGGCGCATCTTCTTCTGTATACTGTTCTGTTGATAAGAATCCTACATTAATATCGGGGTATCCATACCGTCCAACAAATATGTTTGGTGATTTTCCAAAAAAATCCTGTTTTGATGAAATGTTTACGTTTTTTTGCGCAGATATTTTTGAGATAAGCGGGCAATATGTTCTTGCGCAAAAATTTCTTCCCTTGCAGCGTATGCACTCAGTGTTCATATAATTATTTGAAAGATGAACCTATTTATATCTTGTGTTCTTATTTGGAGAATATGGAAAAAAATAAACATAATCAGGATAAAGTATAAAAATAAGAATGATAGTGGATAAGATATGAAAGAGAATCAGATTAATAATTGGATAAATAAGGACTATTTGACAGAAGATAGAATAATCAAGTTTTCAAGACAGTTCAAAGATGCCAAACCATTTTCGCATATTGAGATTAATAATTTTTTTAGAGCAAAGAAGTTAAGAGAGATTGAAATTGCATTGAAGAAAGAAGAGTTTTTCTTAAAAGAATCTGATTTATTTAAAGTTAAGCAGACAAATGATTTAGTTTCATCAAAACAGAATGTGCTGATTAGATTTAGAGAGTTTCTAATCTCAGATGAGTTTATTTCTTACATGGAAAAGATTAGCGGACTAACGCTAGGACGAAAAAAAATTGATCTTGCAGGAAGCATCTATGAGGATGCGTGTTACCTGTTATGCCATGATGACATGGTTACTGGTCGAAAGATTGCGTTTTTAATTTATCTTTCAACAATGAAAAGGAATGATGGCGGAGCACTCCTATTCTTTGATAAGAAGATGAATGCAAAAGTTAGGATAATTCCTAAAAAAAATACGTTTGTTTTCTTTGAGGTCTCAAAAATCTCATTTCATGAAGTTGAAGAAGTTATTGTTAAGAAAAAGAGACTTGCGCTTGGTGGGTGGTTTCATGATTAACAAGGGTTACCTGTCTACTGAGATTGTAGAAAAATTAAGTCAGGAGTTTTACAAGAATAATGCGCTGCCAAGCGTTACGCTGATGGAGTTTTTTGAGAGAAAAGAGTTTGACAGAATGATTAGCGAGATAAGTGCTATAAATTTTAAAGTGTGCAGGAGAAGAATGGAATTTTCGTATAAAAAATCTGTGCTTCCAGAATCAATAAAGAAGGTTATAAGCAACGAATTTCTAAAAGCATATATTTCATCAATTATTGGGAAAAAGATAAAAAAGATAGAAGGAGAGATTCGCGTTTTTGGATGGAAAGACTACACATTGATAAACGACAAAACAATAGAGAAACCATCAGTGGAGTTAATAATTGACTTTTCCGTAAAAATGAGAAATGACTGCGGCGGTGGCATCATCTATGTTGACGGAACAGGAGAATATTCTGAAATTTTATCGTCACATAATTCGATTACACTTTTGAATAGAAAAAAAGGAATACAAAAATTTGTCAAATATGTCAATCATCTTGCAGGAAAAGATAATAAGATTTATTTTATTGGAAGAATAATAATTTGATATTGTTTAGTTCAGTTAATATTTAGAATAATTTTGCGCCAAACAGTCTGTTAAAGAATGCACCAAGATTATATGTGCTTGGTTTCCATCCTTTATATGTTTCAAGTATTTCTGTTGACGCGTGTGATTGTCTCCATCCACCTACACCTGGCACGTTATAAGCATCAAGAATTTTTAGGCGGTCACTAAAAACTTTTTCATCCTGCCCGTATATTATTTTTCCGTCTTTTGTTTCTATGCGTAGTTCTCCATTATCATAAGTTTTATTTTTGATGTTAAAATTACTCATATTCCTGCTCTGATAATCTGCGCTTAACGCTTTTGGTTTTGAGAATGCCTGTTCTGTATGTCTCTTTTTTCCTTTTCCTACTAATACATCTTTTACTGTCCATTGCCCTCCATAGAAAGGGAGTAGCACTACTGTTTTTTCCTTTGGAATTGTCTCTACGGCATAGTCCAGAACTTTTTTTAATTCCGAGTCGCTTAATACTGGCCTTGGCGTATTTCCTTTTACTCCCTTATGGAAATCATAGCACATAAGATGGATATAATCAACGTGTTTTTCAAGACTGTTATAATCATAAAAAGCGTGGTGTGGATAATTTTTTTCTGAACCTTTGAATCGCGGAGAGACCGCAATTGATATTGTGTAGTCCTTGGTTGGGAGTTGACGCCTTAATTCCTCCATGAATGAAACAAGCTGTCTGCTGTATTCTTTTCCAATAGTTTCCCTCTCTATGTCAACAGTTATCCCGTCAAATCCTTTCCTTTTTATCTCGTCTGCAATTAATGAGACATATTTTTTGGGGTCTAAAAGGAGTTCTTTTATGTCTTCTGTATTTTGAACACCTAGCATTGGAGTTATATATAATTCTCCGGATTTATCAACAAAGTTATCTATTGATTTTTGCGATGCCCTATTTGTTAAATGTGGTGTTGTTTTTACAAGCACATCAGTATATATCGGTTCAGAAACATTTTTCCATTTGCCTTTTATTTTTTTCTTTACAGTCTTTTTCTTGCCTGTATCTCGTGATTCATATGTTCTATCAAAAGAGAGGTCATAAAGGTGAGGTATCCAAAAGTCAGAAGACTGCAGCACGAGCTCATCGTTTTTTGTGCTTGTCAGGCTTTGAGTGTATATAAATATCTTTTTTTCAAGACCTAATTGTTTGGATTCTGTTGGTGCGTCAGTTTTGCTGCATCCATACATGCTTAATGCTATGCTTGCTGCCGCTGCACCTGCATATTTTAAGATATCGTGTCTATTTAATCTCATATTATATAATGAGAAGTGTAAGTTTATAAACTTTTCGATATTTTAACTACTTATAAGTAATATCATTATTTACTTATTTCTCAAAAACCTTTTTAAGAGGATATAATTCCCCATATGTTATGGCAGATAGATATTCAAGGCAGGAATTGTTTAAAGAGATTGGAAAAGAAGGACAAAAGAGAATAGAAAACTCATCGATAACAATTGTTGGCGTCGGCGCTCTTGGCAGCGTCAGTGCAGATCTTCTAGTACGTGCCGGGATTGGTAGGATGAAAATATTTGACAATGATAAAGTAGAAGAGTCCAATCTCCAACGACAGTCATTATATGTTGAAAATGACGTTTCAAAGTATAAAGTTGAAGCATTGAAGATACATCTTGAAAAGATAAATTCAAATGTCAGAATTGAAGCAATAACTGAAAGGATATGCGCAGAGAATATTGACAAAATAAAAGCTGATGTCATCATTGATGGCACAGACAACATGGAGACAAGGTTTCTTCTAAATGAATACTCAAAAAAGGGAAAGATTCCTTTTATTTACGGCGCTGCATCTGGTTCAATTGGAGTAGTATATAATGTATTAGCTGACGGTGCATGCCTTAGCTGTATTTTTAATGACTCAAAGAACCTTGCAACATGTGATACTGATGGTGTGATTAGTTCAACAACGCATATTGTTGCATCAATGCAGGTTGCTGAAGCATTGAAAATCATTCTTGGCAAAAATCCGTCAAAAGAACTTATGCGATTTGATGTCTGGAAAAACAAATTTGAAAACTTCAAGGTTAATAAAAGTGCTAAATGCATGGTTTGCATTGGTGAATACTCTCTTCTTGATAAAAAAAATTATGAAGAATTTGTTGTCAGTGAGTGTAAAACCAAATCAGCGTATACAGCAAAACCAAAAAAGAAAATGTTGCTTGACATAAGAAAAATTACAAAGAATTTTGAAACAGTTGAAGATGCTGTAATAATTGCAGTGATAAAAATTAAAGATGAAGAGATAATCGTTCATGATTATGGCGAACTCCTATTCAAAACGCTTACAGAGGTGGATAGGATAAAAGAGATTGCTAAGGAAATTTATAAAGTAGGAAAACGTTGATTTTTAAGTTTACACTCCTCGCATATTCCATTTACATCAATCTGAAAGTTGCATATGTCACCTTTCAGTTTTTCTTTTAAAAAATTTACCTCTTTGATGTCAAAATGCTCAGTTTTTCCGCATTTTTCGCATTTAAAATGACAATGATTGTTTGTTTTTAATGAGTAAATCTTTTTCCTATTACAATCATATGAATGGATGCTGTGTTTCTTTAGGTTTTCTTTTAAGAAACGGTAGACTGTAGCAATTCCTATATTTTTATCCTCTTTTTTTACTTCGTTATGCAATTCTTCTGCATTGAATAATTTTGTTTGCTCTTTAAGCTTCTTTTCAAGGATATTTTTCTGTTTTGTCTGTCGTGATTCTTTCATTTTTTCTTCCACCTTAATTTTGCTTATTGATAATTAAAATCAATAAAGTATATAAAAAGGTTTAGATTACTATATACAATCAAAGTATGATATAACAGTTCAAACAATAAAAAGATGAGAAATTATGGATAGGTTGATACTTATTTTTGCATTGGCGGCATTTATTTCAACGCTAGTTGGTGGAGCAATAATTGTAAAATTCAGAAAGTACCTTCCTTTTTTCTTTGCTTTTGCTGCAGGAAGTTTAATCGCTGTCTCTTTTTTAGACCTTTTGCCTGAGAGTTTGGAGCTTGCAGGATCAGTTAATATTCCTGTAAGATATGTAATGATAACAGTTGTACTGTCCTTCTTTCTTTACAGCCTTATCGAAAGATTTCTTTTAACACACCACATCGGAGATCATGATGACCATAACCACATAATGGGTCCTATTGGCGCTGGAAGCCTCATACTACACAGTTTTTTAGACGGAGCAGCTATTGGAGCAGCATTTCGAATTAATGCATCAGTTGGTTTGATAGTTGCACTCGCAGTAATATTCCATGATTTTACAGATGGAATAAATACAGTTACATTAATGCTTAAAAATAAGCAGCATATTAAAAGAACAATAACCTTTCTTGTATTTGACGCATTGGCCCCGTTTGTTGGTATTCTTGCAACAACAACAATAAATATTTCTGAAAGCGTTCTTGCAATTATGCTTGCGGCGTTTGTAGGAGAATTCTTGTATATTGGTGCTTCAACTTTGCTTCCTGAAACAAGAAATAATTTATCCAAGGGAGTTGTAATTGCTATGGCTACAGGAATATTTCTTATAATGCTTCTAACTTCTTTTATTTGATAAATTAAATTTATTTAGTATATATGAAAATATTAAATTAATTTAGAAGTTCAATAAACACAATAAAAAATTAAAAGTAGCGGGAAGAGGATTTGAACCTCCGACCTCCGGGTTATGAGCCCGGCGGGCACTCCTGGCTGCCCTATCCCGCTGCTATCTATATATTATAGGTTATTGTTATATCCTAGGGGTATACCCAGAGTATTTATGAATCATTTATAAATATTGTGGAATAGAGAAGAATTGTGTAAATGGGTTCTTATGAGTATACTTTTGAAATAAGTATAAAAATATAAATTATAAAACAAAGGTTAGTGCAATAAAACAAATTCTAATTACCTTATTTTTGTTATTAACATCGAGTAGTAATAAATAAAAAGATTTATATACCATTTCATTATACCTACTTCATAGTAACTATTAAATTAGTAGATGATTTTGGATAATCCGGAGTCTGCATAATTCATAATCAATCATAATTCATAATCAATTAATCACAATAAAAAAAGTGAAAAAGATAAGGTGAAGAAAATATGAACTATTCGAGGATAACATCATTTTTAGTTGGCGCATACGCTGCATTAAGCATTACTGGATGCGGTGGAGGCGGCGGAGGAAGCGCACCTGTTGTAACACAACCGGTTATACAAAATCTTGAAGCAAAATTGAATGTTGATGAAGTAAGAAAAGACAACAACAAACCTTTCAATGTTAGTTTTAACGGAAGCATTGTTCCTGAACCTAATTCTACAAGTTATACAATACAAAAAGACGGAAAAGTTGGCGAACTTGTAAAAGGAAGATATGTTCAGGGAAGCAATTATCAGGTAACTTTCAATAATACAGGACTGCATACAATTAGCGGTTGCCTGTATAATGATTCTACTCCAACTACACAGGTTTGCGAAACTAAGCAGGTTGAAGCATACAAACCTCTTTCCCAGATAGTTGATAATGTTTATTCTGACATACCAGACAATAATAATAACGTGTCAGAGAATAATAAGAAGATGTTTATGATGGGCTCAACATGGGATACTGTATCATTTAAAAATATTATAAAAAATAATCCTTCAGTATTTTCAACCCAATTGAAAAATATGATGCTTGATTATGATAATAACGGAACACAGTATGGTAATGGACTGTTTGATGGAAGCACGTCAAACGGAACTGATGAGTTTAGAAGCGTGATTCATCCTGTTACAAACAAGCAAGTTGAAATGATTGGCATTAATACAGACACAGGAAAAATGATTATTCCTGTATATGCCGGAGTTAATATAGCTTCAGGAGATGATGCTAACTTTGGTTATATCGCAGTAGATGGTTCAATAATAAAAAAAGGCGAAGCAGGATTTCTAGAGATAAAATTGAGCAATGATGAAAATAATCTAATTAGAACTTTAATCTCGCAGCC
>JAHFPP010000055.1 GCA_023266675.1 Candidatus Woesearchaeota archaeon | reverse complement strand
AAGGACAAGCACTAGGCTTGAAAGTGATACTCCAAGTGTTATTGCGCCATAAAAATCAAAGGCTACATTCTTTTTTTCTGAAACTGATTCCTTGACGAATGTTATTGCCATAAACATTCCAATTAGCCCTATTGGAAGCATCATAAAAAAAACTGCATTCCATCCAAAATTATCGATTATTGGACCTCCAAGTAACGGTCCAAGTACTGATGAAACTGCAAATGACGCTGACCATATTCCTAAAGCTTTGGCCCGCTCGCGTCCATCGGTGAATGTGACTGCTATTATTGCCATTGCCGTTGGATAATCCGCTGATACTGCGATTCCTTGTATAACCCGGAAGATTAACATTGAAGTAAGATTCCATGAAAAGCCGACAAGAATTGAGCCAAAAATAAAGATTATAAATCCTGTAAGGTAAACTTTTTTACGTCCTATTGTATCTCCGAGTTTTCCCCATACCGGAACAAGCACAGCATTTGCGATGATGTATGCTGTTGATATCCATGCTGCCTGTGAGACTGTTATTCCAAATTGGTCAATTATTTTTGGAAGTGCAAGATTTGAAACAGATTGGTTTAATCCTCCAAGAAATGTACCTATCATTACTGTTGCAAGTATCCACCATCTGGTGTTGTCTTTTTTTATTATTTCAGCATTTTTATCTTTAGAAAACTCTTCATTTTTAAGTTTAGAGACGTTTTTTGATAAGCCCATATTAAAAAATTATTTTAAAACAAAAAGGTTATTTATAGATCCATATCTTTGCAGACATCCCATTTTTAAGTTCCGGGTATTTATTGATATCATAAGATACTTTTACATCAAATTGGTTTACTGCCCGCTTGTCTGATATGCTAAAGATAATATCCTGCTGTCTTGATGATGGTGATATGCTGTCAACAGTTCCATAATATTTTTTTGGTTCAAATGCATCAACTATAAACTCAACTTTTTGTCCTAGTTTTATATCATTAAATCCTTTATTTTCATCGATTGTCCCAATAACTCGAAACTCTTTTGGATTAATCATCTTAATGAGCGGTGTTTGGGTGTTTACAAATTGTCCTGGGATATTTTGAACAGAGATTATTTCTCCTTCGGTTTTTGATTTAAGCGAAACTCCGTTAATTGTTGCAAGTATCATATCTGTTCTTACTGAGTCTCCTTCTTTTACCATGACTCGGTCAAGCGTACCGCTATTTAATGGAGACAGTGTTATTATTGGTGCATTAATTACTGCTTTTTCAGTGTATACTCTTGTTTGAAGTATATTCCAATAGTCATATCCTGCAATTCCTCCGATGATAAACACTAAAAGCAATATTATAAACAAGACTGGTTTTTTTCGTTTGGTTTCTTCTTTATTTTTTTCTTTCATTAAAATCAGCTCTTAAATTATTTTTTTCGCTTATTTATCAATGTCATGATTAACAACCCTGCAATTAATCCGAAAACCCCGTATAGTTCTTTTGAATATCTTTCATAAAAAGTCAAACTAAGGTTTGATTTTGATAAATCCGCAGTTTCATCTTCTTTTAATATTTTTACCGGAACCGTTTTTTCAATGTTTGTTCTAACTCCGCTTACATCTGTATATCCTATATCAAATGTTATTTCCTTTATAGTTTCATTTGGTATTATTGGAAAAGACATTGTTGAGAATTCACCGATATTCAATGTTCCTAGTATAAGTTCTGCATTTGTTTTATCCAAAAGTATGCTGTCATCTTTGACCTGGATTGTTATTGCACTGGCCTGTTTTTCACCGATATTCGCTATTGAGAATGTTGTTCTTCTAGAATTTACGTCGCGCATAACGATTTTAAAATCTGTTTTGGTTTTATCTATATAGATAGGCATATCATAGGAATGAACATTAACTCCACTTATAGTTGCCTTGAATTTTAAGTTATTCTCCCCTTCTTTTGCATTGTCTGCAACCTTTACCCTATATTTCAATACAACAATATTTTCCTGAGGATTCTGTTCTCCTGATTTTAAATTTTTGTTGGCGTTTATCGTGCCGCTTATTGTATTAAATGACTGACTGCTATTTTCGTTTGTTGAGAAAGGGTATTCTGGCACTATCTCAAATTTTGAGTTTAAAGCGTCATTCTGTCCTATATTTTGAACTTGAATCCATACATCAAACCAATCGCCTGCATTAACAGGGTAAGGTTCATATTTTAATGTTGTTATGATAAACGCTGCATCTTTATTCACGCCAACGTT
Organism: Candidatus Woesearchaeota archaeon; assembly: GCA_023266675.1. Classification (GTDB taxonomy): domain Archaea; phylum Nanobdellota; class Nanobdellia; order Woesearchaeales; family BM511; genus JAHFPP01. Next base: position 6,583 of record JAHFPP010000055.1, on the reverse strand, counting down.
TGAATTTCCGGACATATCAGTCTGATTGATAGACGCGAAGACTGATGAGAATGTCATCAAAAGTGTTGTTATTAAAATAATTATTTTTTTATTCATTTTTTCACCTTATTGTTTTTACCTGAGATTCTTTCAAGTTTTTTTGTAGATTCTTTTATTGTATCCCTCAGTTTCTTTCTTGATGAAGGATCATTTTTATCATAAATTTTATACATCGCCTTGTGGAATCCATCTAAAATGTCAATGTCCCTAAGCATCTGGTTTTTGTATTTTTGAAGCCTTGACTGAAATGCGACATATTTCTCCATTTCTCCCTTTTCAGCGATAGGCCCAATTGTGCTAATCATATTATTTAGCATCTCATCATGGTTTTTCTGCATATTCTCCAAAAGTGTCTTTCCTTTTGGAGTTATAAGATAAATTTTTCTTCTTCCTTCGCTTTTTAAAGTCAGGAAATTTTTCTCTTCAAGCTCCTTTAAGAGTGGATAAATGTAGCCTGCTGAAGGTTTTTTGCCTCCAAACTCGCCGATTGAAGTTATCAGGTCGTATCCTGTCTGATCTTTATTTTTCAGATTTTTAAGCACGCTAAGCTTCATATGTGACTTGAATATCATCTTTTTCTCCCATTGAATATAACTCTTAAATATAACTATATCACTAAGTGATATATCAGAAACTGATAGTTGTTTATAAAGATTTTGTTGAAATGAAATCAGACGGTTGCAGTTCATCAATTAAATTTAAATATGAACTGATATTATTGAGTTTTATGTACCTTTTTTCAAACGCAATCGGAAGCTTTGTGATAGATGAGCATTTTCATATAAAGGAGAAAGTGCTGTTTAGTAAAGAGGAAGCTGTGAAAAACGCTTACCTGCTCTCAAAAGGAGAAGAGCTTGAGTCTGAGAAGAGTTTGATTAAAAAGCATCCGCATATAAAAAAGACTGACAGCGCAAATATAATCAACAGGATTCTTGAAAACTTTAGAAAAGACGCTAAAGAGTTTTATTCGGTGAATTTATTTAACACAAAAAAGCTTGTTTCAGAGTCAGTTAAGGATGATTTGCTGATTATCCAGGCCGTTAAAACAACTGAAGACATTGATAAAATTGCAAATGGACTGTGTAAAAGACTTCGCGAATGGTATTCGCTGTATCTTCCTGAAGCGTCAGAACTGATATCTGACAATGAAACATTCGTTAAAGTGATATTGGAAAAAGACAAAAATAAACTTCTGCATGAATTGAAGGTTGATGTATCCATGGGAAAAGACCTTAGGGATAATGATGTTGAAAAGATTCTTTCGCTAGCAAAGGCTGTTGAAGGACTTTATGCTGAAAGACGCAAAACAGAGGATTATATGGAAGGCGTTATGAAAAATATATGCCATAATTTTCATGAGATTACTGGAACTAATATCGGCGCAAAGATGATTGCAAAGGCCGGAAGCGTTGAGAAAATGGCGTTTATGCCTGCGTCAACAATCCAGTTGCTTGGCGCTGAAGAAGCATTGTTTAGGCATATCAAGACTGGCGCAAGGTCTCCTAAGTATGGAATACTTTTGCAGCATCCGCTTGTTATGAAAGCCAAAAGGCAGGATAAAGGAAAAGTTGCAAAAGCTCTTGCTGACAAGATTTCTATCGCGATAAAAGTTGATTTCTTTAAGGGAGAATTCATTGGTGACAAACTAAGAAAGGATTTGGAAAAGAAGTTTAGTTAGATTTCTGAAAAAGTCCAGATAGCAAATCCTTCTTCACATGTAACAGTAGATATATAATTTTCATCTTTATCTTTAAGTTTGAAAGGAACATTAGATTCACAATCACTTTTCTTAATGCCTAACTTGATTAAATTATTTGTAAATTTAGTTCCTGCTGGTCCCCAATCGTACTCATTACTCCCTCTGCCTGCACCATTTATTTTAATGTATAAACTTTTATTTCCTACTGGAAGTGTTACTTCCGTATCTTTGAGTATAATCATTTTTGCAAGTCCATCTGAAGAAATAATTTCAAGGTTTGACTTTAATTTATGACACTGTGAGTTAAGGTTAGTGCATGAATCGTGTAAATATGGTAGTGATAAATCAACTTCAACCTTATTGCTTGTAAGAAGCATTGCTACACGCTCGCCATTATATACATCTCCTTTGGCGTTAAAAGTCAGCTCATTGCCTTTTAGATTTACACATGCATAATATGGGTATCCTTTGATTTTTAACGCAGGTACTCTAATTCCGAAAACCTTGTTATTATTGATGAAAAATATGTTCTCGGATTTTTCTTCTATGCTTTGCCTAAGAAACGGAAAAAACTCAAATATTGAAGCCTGTAGATTGGAATCATTAATTAAATCAAACGCACATACCTGATTATATCCGTAAGGAATAGAGTAAGAGAATGTTTTTACCTCCCCTTTATGCAAAGCCAGACTCTCCAAATCGCTTGATAACTTTGCCTGAAGTGTAGTAAACGTTGACGTTTCTGCTGATGAAGAAAAAGTAAATATTGCCTTATACCCTGAGTATAGAATCAGTATAGCAACGATAATTCCAAATGCATAAATAAACATCTGTGATACTAAAAACCCTTTTTTTGATTTCATATCCTTATTTTGGGATATTTTGTTTAAATATTTTGCCATATATAATGTGTACAGATTATTATACGAAGATTTTAAATACAAAAACTTTATTCTAAAGTGTATGCAACCGTATAATTATAAGTTTCCAAATATTTATTTTGAAGACAGGAAAGGTAAGAAGACTTTTTTTACTAAGAATCTCTACAAAGGAAATGTTGTTTATGATGAGGAAATTGTCAAAATTGGAAATGACGAGTATAGGGAGTGGAACCATAAGCGAAGTAAACTTGCAGCTGCAATCCAGAAAGGAGTTTCACAGATAGGGATTAGAGAAGGCGAAATAGTGCTTTATCTTGGCGCTTCATCAGGGACAACACCATCCCACATATCTGATATTGTAGGCGAAAAAGGATTTGTTTTTGCTCTAGACTTTGCGCCTCGTATGGTTAAAGACCTTGTCTTTTTAGCTGAAAAAAGAAAAAATATTGCACCAATACTTGCAAACGCAAATAAGCCTTTGACATACACACATCTTGTAACACAAGCTGATGTCATCTATATGGATATTGCTCAAAAAAACCAGACAGAAATATTCTTAAAAAATGTTGACATGTATCTGAAAAGCGGAGGATTTGGACTTTATTTTGTAAAATCAAGAAGTATAGACGTTACAAAAAAGCCAAAAGATGTCTTTAGGAAAGTGCGTGAAGAACTTGAAAAAGTCATTACGATAGTTGACTACAAAGAGCTTGACCCTTACGAGAAAGATCACTGTTTGTTTATCTGCAAAAAAAGATAGATAAAAAAAATTAGTTTTTCTTGGCAAAGCTTGCAGCAACTAAAAGTGGAAAAGCAATGGATGCCTCACAATAAACTTTTGCATGCATTGCAGTTGGTTTAACTTTTGCCCAAGATATTGCTTCATCCACATTTCCGCCGCTGTCTGAGCCGTCAAACCCCTGCGCAGTTGAGATGTATACTGCATAGTCAAGCCCTTCCTTGAATATGTTTGCATTTAAAACATAGTGCTTCGATATTCCGCCTCCAAGTATTATCGCACCAGTCTTTTCCTGCTGCAAAGTGTAATCAATTATTCTTTCATGGTCACGTGCAGTGTCAAGCACAAAGTTTGAATGGTTTTTTTTGTAAAAATAAAGCATGTCCCCAATTGCGCCGTCAACAATTCCTGGACAAAATATTGGAATCTTATTTTTATACGCATTGTAGACTATTGATGAGTTAAAATCATACTCTTCCTCGCTTTCAATCAATCTACCCATCATCTCTGCTATCTCACTAGGCGAGACAATGCAGTAGCCGTCTTTTGTCTTTTCTTCCATCAATTTGTCAAAAACTTTTCTCATGAAGAACTCAAAATAAGTGTAATGTTCGTTTGTTGTGAAGATATTTCCTATTCGTGATACGCCGGAGTCAAAAAGAGTTTCTCCTTTTGCATTGAAATCTCCAACACTAAAAGGCATCCTTGCCTTGATGACATCCTCCTCGATTCCTCCTGCAGCAGTCACAAGAACATTTACTTTATTATTTTTAACAAGGTAACATATGTGCTCCCTAACGCCTGATGATACCATGTTTGATGTGTATGAAAGAAACAGCGGAACTTTTTCCCTAATCATTGTTTTTGTTATTTCAATTGCGCGACCAAGCTCGCCTGCCTGTAGACCAGTTGTATTAAATGACTCCAAGATTTTTTCAAAATCATTTTTCTCAAAATTGTATCCTTCTATTTTTGGAAGGCGTGACAAATCAACTGATTTTTTTAAGTTATAATAAAGTTTTTTTTCATTTTTATTTTGCATATTTAATCACCGTTTAATTATTTGTAAATAGGTTATTTTAACAGTATATTTTTAACATTAATTTTATTTTAAATATTGTTTTAAAAGTTATAACTAATCAGAAGAATTAAAATATTTTCAGCTATGCTGCCTTTTCTTGAAAGCCATAACTTCAAGTAATGAGTGATTATTTTTAAAGATATGTATGATAAATGAGATTTGAATAATTAATGCTGCAGGAACTGATAAAAGTTGTATAATGCATAAACAGCTCCGACGCGTGCTACATTCAATGCTATTTCTTTTGGTATGTGTGATACAACTATCTCAAAAACCTTCTGCTGTTCTGTAAGCTCCGAGTTATTTAATGTGCTGTTTATGCTGTAATGTGCATAGACTCCAGGTATAAGAGAAATTAAAGATTGATTAAGAAACGTTGTTCTAAGATTAGTCTGTATTAAAGCGTCAACGTTTTCATCTAGTGACATTAAATAATAAATGATAGTTTGCGTTTTTAAATATATCTAAATAGTTATAAGAATAGTTTACCAAACAAAAATAGAGATACTTAATAAAAAGAGATAAGTAGTGATTATTTCCTATAATTTTAAATAATACCGTGTTCTAATTAAGGTTATGACTTTAAAATTGTATAATACTCTCGCTCGTAAAAAAGAAGTTTTTAAGCCGATAAAAGATGGTGAAGTTGGACTTTACTCGTGCGGTCCTACAGTGTATAACTATGCTCATATTGGAAATCTTAGGACTTATGTTTTTAATGACGTTCTACGAAGAACGCTAAAGTATAATGGTTACAATTTAAAGCACGTTATGAATATAACTGATGTTGGGCATTTGACTTCCGACGCTGATTCAGGTGAAGACAAGATGCTTAAAGGCGCAAAGCGTGAGAAAAAAACTGTTTATGAGTTAGCTGAGTTTTACACAAAAGCGTTCATGGTTGACTTGGAAAAATTGAATATTGAGACGCCTGAAATTATACCAAAAGCAACCGACCACATTAAAGAAATGATTGAGATAATAAGAAAGATTGAGAAAAACGGCTATGCTTATTCCGCTGGCGGAAATATTTATTTTGACACTTCAAAATTCAAAGATTACGGACGTCTTGCAAGACTTGAAAATGATGACTCTGAAAAAAAATCAAGAGTTGACGCTGACAAAAATAAAAGAAACCCTAATGATTTTGTTTTGTGGTTTACAAAATCAAAGTTTGACGAGCAGGAAATGAAATGGGACTCGCCTTTTGGCAAAGGATACCCTGGCTGGCATATAGAATGCTCAGCAATGTCTTCAAAGTATTTAGGAGAGCAGTTTGATATCCACACAGGGGGAATTGATCATATTCAGGTTCACCACACAAATGAGATCGCGCAAAGTGAAGCTGCGTTTAACAAGCATCCGTGGGTGAAATACTGGCTGCATGGTGAATTCTTGGTGATTGATAAGGATAAAATGGCAAAAAGCGGTGACAACTTCTTAAAGCTTCAAACACTTGTTGACAAAGGATTTGACCCGATAGTTTATCGGTATTTTTGCCTGACTGCGCATTACAAACAGCAACTGAAATTCAGTTTTGATGGCCTTGAATCTTCAAGGAACTCTTTTAATGCTTTGAAGAATAAGGTAATAGAAATAAAGAAAGACGATGACGGAGAAATTCATAAGAGGCTTGACCACAGATACACTGAAGAATTCAAGGAACTGATTAATGACGACTTGAACATGCCAAAAGTACTTGCGTTGATGTATCATGTTTTAAAGGATGAAAAAATCTCAAACAAAGACAAGTATTCAATACTTCTTGATTTTGATAGAGTTCTTGGTCTTGGATTTAAAAATATGAAAGAAGAAATTGCAGAAGTTAATGGTGAAATTGAAGCACTAATCAAAGAGAGGGATAATGCTAAGAAACAAAAAGACTTTGCAAAAGCTGATAAAATAAGAAATGAATTGAAACATAAGGGAATAGTTCTTGAAGATTCTAAAGACGGCACAAAGTGGAAGAAGATTTAATTATAGACTAATTAGTAGTAACATTTATAAATAAATTTGTTTTCTAAAGGAGATGGGACATTTTGGTAGAAAACATGAAGATGGAGAAAGACCTGGCGCCTCTGTTGCAAAGCTAAATAAAGAAATTGAAAAAGGGAGAGTTGTAAGAAAATCTCCACAAGAATTAC
>JAHFPP010000007.1 GCA_023266675.1 Candidatus Woesearchaeota archaeon | reverse complement strand
TCATTTCAAACCAAAAGAAGTATCTGTTGGTGTTGCAAAGCTTCATGAACTTGGATACATAAAAGACATTCATGGAGTTGTTTTGGAAAACGATGAGCAGATACTTGAACTTTTACCGCAGGACATAATCCTTCCAGATTCACAGGAGTCACCGGATGAATTCTCAAGTACTGTTTTGATAAGAGTTTGTCAATTCATTGATGAACTTCTTGAAACACTTTATGGAGAAAAAGCTTATTATCACGTTAAAACTAGGGATGACCTTCTTGGAACTCTTGTCATTGGACTTGCTCCTCACACAAGCGCAGGGATGGTTGGAAGGATAATTGGATTTTCAAGAACACAAGGAATGTACTGCCACCCAATGTTTCATGCTGCAATGAGAAGAAACTGTGATGGGGATGAAGCGTGTGTTATGATGCTTCTTGATGCTTTGCTTAATTTTTCAAGAACGTTTCTTCCTGACAGGCGTGGTTCAAGAACAATGGACGCACCGCTTGTTTTAACTTCAATGATTGTGCCATCAGAAGTTGACGACGAAGTCCATGGGCTTGATATTGCATGGAAGTATCCGCTTGAACTTTATGAAGCAGCATTACTCTTTAAGAATCCGTGGGAAGTAAAAGTCAGGCAGATTGATGACGTGCTTGCAACACCAGCACAGTATGAAGGAATGGGATTTACTCACGATACGACTAACTTGAATTCAGGCGTCATGTGTTCATCATATAAAACACTTCCTTCAATGGAGGAGAAGCTTCGAGGGCAGATGTTTTTGGCAGAAAAAATAGTTGCAGTTGACGAGTCAGATGTTGCAAGGCTCGTTATTGAAAAGCATTTCATGAAAGACATAAAAGGGAATCTTCGTAAGTTTTCGCAGCAAGAATTTAGATGTGTCAAATGCAATGAGAAATTCAGGCGACCGCCGTTGATTGGCGTCTGCACTAAATGTTCAGGTAAAATAATATTCACAATATCAGAAGGATCAATTGTGAAATATCTTGAGCCGGCTATTAGTTTGGCAAAAAAATACAATGTCTCTCCTTATCTAAAACAAAGTTTGGATTTGGTTCAGCGAGCAGTTGAAGACGTCTTTGGAAAAGAACCTGAAAAACAAACTGGACTTGGCGCATGGTTTGGGTAGAATTAAAATAAAATTAATTTTATTATTATAGTTAATATTAAAAATAAAGATATATAAAATCTAAATTCTCCTATTTTTATTGGTAAAAGAATTTTTTCAAAAAATGTACCTGTAAACTTTTGTAATATAATTTGACTAATACTTGTTGTAACTATACTAATTAAAATACTAGGTAACCATTTATTTATCATATCAATATAATTCTGTTTTCCTTTTAAGGATAATATTAATATTATAAAAATAGAAATGTATAAAATAATTTTTACTTTATCTTTCATTTCTTTATGATAATTTTTCATCTAAACCTCTTTAAAAAATAAAAGTGCAAAATCACAGAAGTCTATTATTATTTTTTTATTTAAATCAAATTCTTCTCTATATCCTAAGTATTTTTTATCCTCTGGTGTAATTTTTTCTCCTTTTTCGAGTTCACCATACGTGATACATTTTATGTGTCTTTTTGAAACAATAATAAAATAACAATTTACAAATGGATATTTTTCTGGTAAATCTTTTATTGAAAAAGTTTCATTTGCTCTAAATTTTACTTCTACAAAAAATACTTTATTATCTCTTTTTACAACAAAATCAGGCATTCTTCTAATATTATCGGCAACATCACTTCTAACATCTTTTAATAATTTAGTTATACCTGGTACGGTGTTTTCCATTCCATACCTAAATACATCATAACCAAGAGATAAGAATAATTCTTCGATTAAAGTTTCAGCAATCCTTCCTTTAATCATATTATATCTATAATTCCCATCTTTTTCAGATAGACCAGAACTTTCATTATTGTTCATAATTTAATAATATTTTAATTATATATAAATCTATTAGAATTCTTTCTATATCTTACTAGCAATCGAGTGTCTTGCACCGCAGGCTTGGCATGTCATTATTGTGACGCCGGATTCCTTGTGGAGTTTTGTGTCAGGTCTTGAGCATGTTCTGCATATGACAAAGTTGTCAACGTACATCTGGATTCTTTCATTCATCTTTGTTGCTGAAAGCTTTGTGTTGAAAATTACAAGCGTTTTCTTGACTTCTCCAAGTGCAGCCATTTCCCTGTTTATAAATTTTAAAAGATGCTCAACTGGTCGTCCAATTGTCTGCGCTATGCCTATAAAGTTGGAGATTACTGTCTTATTACCTTGGATGTGCCCAATTACCTTTGGCACTACAAATCTGTCTGACTTTCCTATATCCTCAGGCAGTTCGCTTCTTGCTTTTGTCAGCATTTCTTCATAGCTTTCCATAATATCACAGAAATAAGGGTGTATTTTTAAAAGTTTGCCTAAAAGGTAAGTAATAAGTCGTCTGCCTTTGTGTGAAATTTCTTTTTATAAATTAATCATGTGCGTTGCGAGGGGAAGCTCCCTACGGGAACGCAGTACTATCGAATTATATTTCTGTAATTTCGCTTGGCAGACTTATTACTTGCCTAAAAAACATTTTTTCAATAGATATTTAAACCCCTATTCATTAACATTTAATATGGGGATTTACGCAGGAAACTACACTGAGATGTCTCAGATATTTGATGAACTTTCAAAGGTCCATATAATGGATAATGTTATGCTTAACTCAGTTATAGTCTTTTTTCTTGTAATAGCATCATCTTTCATAGTTGCAAAAATTGTTTATTTCATCTTTGAAAAAGTAATGGCTCACTTTGCAAAGAAAACAAAAACCAAAGTAGACGACTTGATTGTTGAGCGAACAAAAAAGCCATTTTACCTTCTTGTAATATTTTTTGGATTAAGAGTTGCGCTTTTCCCGCTCATACTACCTTTAGCCATAGAAAAGTTTTTCATAAGCATAACATACTCGCTAATAGTTGTAACTATAATTTTTATAGCGGCAAAAATAGTAAATATAATAATCGAGGAGTGGGGGCATGAATTCGCAAAGAAGACAAAGTCTGACATTGATGATACGCTTCTTTCACTCTTTCACAGATTCACAAACATCTTTTTCATAATTCTAGCGCTAATATTCGTGCTTTCCCAATGGGGGATCTCAGTTGGTCCATTCATTGCATCACTTGGAGTTGCAGGAATAGTTCTTGGATTTGCGCTTCAAAGCACAATAGCAAATATATTTGGTGGAATTCAGCTTATAATCGACCAGTCTTTTCGGAAAGGCGACATGATAAAGGCAGGAACTGACATACTTGGTGTAGTACAGGATATAGGCATAAGGTCAACAAGGGTACTTACGCCAGACAATGAACTTTTGATAATTCCAAACGGGCAGCTTTCAAACATGGTTGTCCAGAATTTTGCCCAGCCAGGGCCAAAAGCAAGGGTCGTTGTTGATTTCTCAGTTGAGTACGGCTCAGACCCAAAAAAAGTAAAAGAAATAATTGAAAAAGAGTTAAGTAAGCTTAAAGATATATTAATTCCATCAAAAAATCCAGATACCTATCTTGATGTAGTATTCGTTCAGATGGCAGAATCATCTTTAAATTTTCAGGCAAGATTTTTTGTTGATCATTACAACAAAAGACTTACTGCAAAAGATGAAGCTACAAATCTAATTTATGAAACCTTAAGAAAGAATAAGATTGGAATACCATTTCCAACACGCATAATTTATATGAAAAAAGATGAATGAATATGGTTAAAAAACTTCTTCCACTAGCTGCTATGGGAAAAATAATGAAAGACTGCGGGGCGCTAAGGGTTTCAGGTCCAGCAAAAAAAGCGCTTAAGGAAGAGCTTGAGATATTCGCAAAAGAAGTTTCTGAAAAAGCAGTAAAGTATTCAGTTCATGCTGGGCGAAGAACAATAAAGTCATCAGACATAATTCTTGCATTAAAATAAGTTAATTATATCTTATTTTTTAGACGTTAATAATATAATTTATATAATCTTGGAATTATAATGTCCTATTATTTTCTATTAAAAAGTTTAGTTAGTAAATATGCTATATAACAAATAGTATAAGAAATTATCCAAATAATTCCAAAAAAAGAAAATGGTGCATACCATGCTATTGGAGAACATAATGCATTTAATGGGCAATAAATGATAATTGGATAAAATATTATGAAAGTAATTAACGCTATGATAAATGAAATAATTAAAATTATAATTTGTGCTTTAATCTTCATTCTATGAGTAATAGTATCCCCTTGTTATAAATTTTTTAGTATCCCCTTGTTATAAATTTTTTAGTATCCCCTTGTTATAAATTTTTTGGAAAAAAGAAAATAGTATATTTTTATAACTTCACTTTCATAAAATCATAAGCAGCGATTGTGTTGTCAAAAACTTCCTTCGCATCATTAAATACTATATCAGACGTCTTGTATCTTTGGCTGTAATGGAATAACACAAGCTTTTTTACATTGTTTTGAGAAGCGATTAATCCTGCCTGTTTTGCAGTCATGTGCTTGTATTCTGTGGCTTTTTCTTCAAGGCTTGAATCGTATGTTGTTTCGCTAATCAATAAGTCTGCGTCCTTGGCTATTTTTATGCAGTTTGAGCAAAAAAGCGTATCAATTATTATTCCGATTATTCTTCCTTCAACTTTTGTTGTTGCGTCTTTAGAATGTATTTTTTTGCCTTTGAATTCAATATCCTTTCCATCTTGAAGTTTTCCAAGTAGCGGTCCATCAGGAATTCCGAGTTTTTCAGTGTATGAAGTTTTTATCTTAAGCTTGTCTTTCTCAACTATTCTAAATCCAAATGTGTCGATGTTATGCTCAAGCGCATATGCTTCCACAGTAAAATATTCATTGTCAACAATCACACCTTCACTTATTTCAATGATTTCATAATCAAGCTTATTTTCAAAGATGTACGCGTTGAGTATCGCTGTAATTCTATCTTTTGTTCCAACTGGTCCGTACAGTTTTAGTTTTCCTTTATAGTCCATAGCAGAGATTGTCTGTATGAGCCCTGGTATTCCAAGAACGTGGTCTCCGTGCCAATGGCTTATCATGATTTTTGTTATTTTCATTATTGAAATTCCCGCAATCTTAAGTTGGCGCTGCATGCCTTCTCCGCAGTCAAAAAGTATGTTTTCAGTGCCGTAGCTAAAAAGTATTCCTGTCTGATTCCTGTCTTTTGTAGGCATCATTCCGCTTGTTCCTAAAAATGTTATTTCCATATCTTTCATATGAATAAGAAGTTTTGTCCATTATTTAAAAGCTTCCTATAACTAATCATAATTATTATCATTAAAACCATCAATTTGCGTTATTGAAAAGTTAACCGTCTGTGCCATTATTAGCCATTATTTGCATAGCAAATAATGGCGTGGCCAGACGAAATCGAGTGAAGTATTTTTACGTAACGAGATGTAGTAGGGTAACTTTTTAATAATACTCCTCAATCGCAACGTTTTTAAGCAAATAAGCGTTCTTACATATTATGGTAAAAGATAAAGCTAAAGAAGTCCAAACAATTGAAACTGTAAAATTATCTGAGATTATCAAAGAGCCAAAGAAAGAATCTAAAGAAAAAACGTTTGTCAAAGCGCATCTTCATGATGATACGGTATTGACTGAAGACTCAGACCCAGCCAGAGAGCTATATGCATTAAGCAGATTTGGCGGTATTCATCAAAAAAAAGTTGAGCTTTCATTCATAGAATCATTATACCTACTTGAAAAAGAAAAGATCAAGATTTATTCAGGAAAAAAGATAGTTACGCTTGAAGAATTTCTAAAAAAAGCCCAGAAAAAGGAAAAAAACTTTTTTACACGATACAAAGTTTTTAAGGATATGCGAGAACGAGGATATATAGTTAAGACTGCATTGAAATTCGGCGCTGATTTTAGAGTATATGACCGAGGAGTTAAGCCTGGTGAAGACCATGCAAAATGGGTACTCTACCCGGTAAATGAAACAGATGCAATGACTTGGTACGATTTTGCGGCAAAAAACAGGGTTGCTCACTCAACTAAGAAAAGGCTTCTAATTGGTATTGCAGACTCAGAAGGAGACGTAACTTACTACGAAATTAAGTGGACCAGACCATAATTCACTCTTTCTTTACAAAACTTTAAATATTTGAATTTATTTAAGAGTAGTAATGGATACAAAGATTGATTTAAGACCAAGAATTCTAGAGATAATCCAAAAAAACGGTCCAGTTATACCAAGAGAAGTTGTTAAGGAAGTTGGTGGTGATACGTTTATCGTTGGAGCAGTTTTAATGCAGTTAAAGGATTCAGGAAAAATATTTGTTTCAAATACAAAGGTTGGAGGCTCTCCGGCATACTTCTGTGAAGGTCAGGAAGAAAGGCTTCAGACACTTGAAAAATATCTTAATGAAAATGACAGGTACTCATTTAATCTTTTAAAAGAGAAAAAAATATTGAGGGATTATGATGTCCCAACTCATGTTAGGCTTTCATTAAGAGTAATAAAGGATTTCTCAATACCTCTTGTAGTTTCAGTCCATGGACAGGATGAAATATTCTGGAAATGGTACATGACTTCGCTTTCTGAAGCCGAAGATATGGTAAAAGAAATAATTTTAACAATACCAATAGATGATGAGGAAAAGCAAGAGGATACTGAAAGAAAAGAGTTATTTGTTGAAGAAAATATTAATGAAGAAAAAACACTAAAGAAAAAAGAAAAAGCAGAAGAAGAATTAATTATATCAAATGATAATATAGAAATATACAATCAAAAAGATGATACAAAAAAAATAATTCTAGAAACATATAATGAACAGGAAATTGAGGCATTTGAAGATGAGGAAGCTAAGGAGAAAGTAGATATAATTAGTAAAATCAAAGTTCAAAAAGATCATAAACCTCAAAAAGTATCAGAAAAAAAGAGACAACAAGAACATAAAATAAAAGAAAAACCTAAAATTCATAAAATCAAGAAAAAAGAAATGAAGGCCAGAAAAAATAAGTCTAAAAACAACATTAAAGAAAAACCAAAGAAATGGCTTTTTAAAAAAATACTTGATTTTTTCAGGTAAAAATGGGAACGGCAATAACTTCTTTATTGACATCCGAATCAATAACTGTCGAGAAGCTTTCAGGAAAAATACTTGCAATTGATACATATAATATGCTTTATCAGTTTCTTTCAACAATAAGGCAGCAGGATGGAACGCCGCTTAAGGATTCAAAAGGAAGAGTCACAAGTCATATTACAGGGTTATTTTTTCGTACAACAAATTTTATGGAAAAAGGTTTAAAGCCGATATTTGTTTTTGATGGTATTGTTCCGGAATTAAAAAATAAGGAACGGGAAAGAAGAAAAAATCTGAAAATTGAAGCTCAAAAAGAATATGAAAAAGCGGTTCTTGATGAAAATGTTGAAGACATGAAAAAGTTTGCAAAACGTACATCAATGCTTACACCGGAAATGGTTGAACAGGCAAAAAAAATTATAGAGTATCTCGGGCTTCCGATAGTTCAGGCAGCATCAGAAGGTGAAGCGCAGGCAGCGTATCTTGTCAAGAAAGGGCAGGCTTATGCAGTTGTTTCTCAAGATACAGATTCGCTTATTTTTGGGGCACCTTATGTAGTAAAAAATTTGGCGATAACAGGTAAAAAAAAGCTTTCAGGAAAATTAGCGTATGAAACCGTGCAGCCGGAATTATTTACACTTAAAACAAATCTTGAAAAACTTAATTTTAATCAGGATCAATTGATTGCACTGGCGATGCTTGTTGGTACAGACTATAATATTGGAGGTATAAAAGGAATTGGTCCTAAAAAAGCATATGATCTTGTAACTAAGCATAAAAATAATCTAGAAGAAATTTTTAATGATGCAAAGTGGGATGAGCATTTTGATTATTCATGGCAGGAAGTATACAGTACAATAAAGAATATAAAAGTCAATGATGTTTATAATATTTCTTTTGGCAAAGTACAAAGAGATAAAATTATAGAGATGCTTGTAAATGAGCATGATTTTTCGCTAGAGCGAGTGAATTCTGCACTTGATAAAATTGAAAAAAGCACTGAAAAGCAGGCACAAAAAGGTCTTGGGGAATTTTTTTGACATTTTTTTAATTAATATTCCTTCTTCATATCTTATTATATTCTAAAGGTAACTTTAAATAAAGGTAAAATTTCTTTTAACAAACATGCATGCACTTAGAGTTCCTTTGAAAGATGTTGAAAAAGCAAGAAGAGAGCTCTTGCAAAAAGATAATTTAGACACAGATTATGATCTTATAAAAGAAGAAGGGTTCATATATCTTCCAATTAAGAAAAAGTTTGACTCAGAATACAGTATTTTTGAAAAAAAATTCAAAAAGACTGAGAAAAAAAAGTCATTTGCTGATATTCTAAAAATAAAACTTACAAGTGAAGAGATAGAATCCTTAAAGACAGCATATGATCATGTAGGAGACATAGCAATAATAGAAGTTGACAGGGAGCTTGAAAAAAAAGAAAAATTAATTGCCGACGCACTTCTAAAGTCAAACAAGACCATAAAGACTGTTCTAAAGAAAGGAGGGGTTCATGAAGGTGATTTTCGAACTCAAAAGATGATTTATCTTGCCGGTGAAAATAAGAAGGAAACAATTCATAAAGAAAATAATGTACGGCTTAAAATTAATGTTGAAAAAGTTTATTTTTCACCGCGTCTTTCAACTGAAAGAAAAAGAATATCTGAACTTGTCAAATCCGAAGAGGACATACTTGTGATGTTCTCTGGAGCAGCGCCTTATCCATGTGTTTTGTCAAAAAATACGAAGGCAAAATCGATAATAGGTATAGAAATGAATCCAGAGGGGCATAAATACGGGCTTGAAAACATAAAATTGAATAAGATAAAAAATGTCACTTTAATAAACGGGGACGTAAAAATTGAAGTTCCAAAGTTAAAGAAACATTTTGACAGGATACTCATGCCTCTTCCAAAATCTGCTGAGGATTTCTTAGATTCCGCTTTATCAGCATCAAAAAAAGGAACAATAATTCATTTTTATGATTTCTTAAACGAAAAAGAGTTTGATTTGGCATATAAAAAGATAGAAAAAGCATGCAGTAAAAATAATATGAAATATAAAATACTAACCCTTGTAAAGTGCGGACAACATGCTCCGAAAGTATACAGGATATGCGTTGATTTTCAGATAATCTGAATCTTTCATATTATAGCTATTAATATCTTTTGATATCTAAACGCTTATATACTAAAAAATCATTCTTAATTTAAGGAAGTGCAAGACTTGCAATGAGAGAAGTGAACACCATTCGAGGCCATGCCTGTGACAAACGGAAGTAACTGCTGAGCGAGTGCAAATCTTCCAAGACTGCCATTCATAATTGTTATTTTTATAACTAAAAAACAAACACTTATATTCTATATAATTAATACTGATTGAAGCGATGAGGAAGTTATCCCCAGCTGAATATGGATGATGAACGGATAGTAACTGCTGAGCTACTTTTTTTCTTATTTTTTTCAATCTTTTACTTTTTATTACATAATCTTTTATACAATTATACCCCAAAATATTCTGTTTTTAAACATGTTATTTTAATGATTTTTTACATAATTATTATAATTCATAATTTTATGCCGTTTAATCGTTTAAACTGCCGTTTAAACGACCGACTAAGAATTTATAGACGACAAAAAATGCCGTTTAAACGACTAACTTCATCGTTTAAACGACCGATTATGAATTATTTTCTTATTTTTGATAAGATTTATATATAATGTTGGCAAACTAATCTTATGGGGTTTGAAAGTGATAATAACCGGGATGAACTTTTACGGCGGGCATTTCTAAAAATAAGAAAAGAAAATCAGGAATTAACTGAAAAAATACTTCATATTGAAAAAAGGCTTCAATTAATTGAACAGCAAAAACCTGTTGACGCATCAATTTTTAATGAAAGAAAATCAGAAAACAATTTAATCAAGAAAGTTGAGGATGCAAAGTCAAATCTTACAGTCTCAGAAAAAGAAATACTTCATATTTTTACAGTTTCAAAAAACAAGAAATACACTTATGGAGATCTTGCATCACAACTTTCAAAGTCAAATAATACAATCAAATCTCAGATTCAAAGTATTATAAAAAAAGGTATTCAGCTTTCTTTTATTCAGCTTGAGAACAATCAGCGGGCATATTATCTTGAAAGTGAAATGTTTGATTTAATTGTAAAAACAAAGAATTAATTAAATTAAAAAACAGCAAATATGTTTATCCGAACATATTGATGTGATCAGTGCTTTCCTGCTCTTCCTTCTCACGTACTTTCTTTACTGCATTAATGAAGTCCTTTTCGGATATTGATGTTCTTTTTTCCCTTATTGCAAAGTATCCTGCTTCTGTGCATGTGGCTTTTATTTCTGCGCCTGAAAATCCTTCCATGTCTTTGAAAAGCTTGTCTGTGTTTATTTTCTTGTCAAGGTGCATTCTTGATGTGTGAATTTTGAATATTTGCTTTACTCCAGCGATATTTGGAGCTTCAACATTTATATGTCTGTCAAGTCGTCCAGAACGTAGTATTGCAGGGTCAAGTATGTCTTTACGGTTTGTGCATCCTATTATTTTTATGTTTCCAAGATTCTTGAATCCATCAATTTCAGCCAAGAATTGCATGAACGTTCTTTGAACTTCTCGTTCACCAGATGTTCCAATTTCTATCCTTCTTGCTGCTAGTGCATCAATTTCGTCAATAAATATTATTGCAGGAGCTTTTCTTTTTGCAAGCGCAAATATCTCTTTTACAAGTTTTGCCCCTTCTCCGATGAATTTCTGCACAAGTTCAGAGCCTACAACCTCAATAAATGTGCTATTTGTTGATGAAGCAACTGCTTTAGCTAAAAGTGTTTTTCCTGTTCCAGGAGGACCATATAATAATACTCCTTTTGGCGGAGTTATTCCTATTTTTTTGAATAATTCAGGATTTTTCAAAGGAAGTTCAATAACTTCTTTTATTTCATTTATCTGATCTTCTAGACCTCCAATATCTTCCCATTTCAATTTTGGTTTCTCGATTATAACGAATTTTTCAACGTTAAATGAACTTTCTTTTCCTATTTTTCTAAGAATATTAAGGTTTTTTTGGTCAACAAGAACTGTGTCTCCAGATTCAAGTGTTTTTATATCAGTTGAAACGTTTACAAAAAATTGGTTTCCATTTGGAACTTTTATTATTGCATTTTCACCTATAAGTTCAAGGACTTCGCAAACCATGAGCGGAGGAATTTTTAATCTGTCAAGTTCAGATTTTAATTGGGAAATTGTTTCTCTAAGAACTCTATTTTCTTCTTCAAGTCCATTGTTTTCTGATGTGTAAGAATACATTACATTATCAAGTTCTTTTTCAGATTTCAATTAAAACCCTCCTTGTCGTCTATAAGATATATCTAGTAAAGCTCATTAACTATTTAAAACTATGCTTTGAAGATTTTAAAGGATATATTTATAAAGTAACAGATTTCAATTTTGTTTAAGAAACAATAGAATAAAGGTGATTTAATGGTTGATTCAAGAATAACAAAATTAGCACAGCTTTTAGTTTATCATTCTACAAAAGTCAAGAAAGGAGATAAAGTGATTATTTCAAGCGATGTACTTGCAGAGCCTTTAATTAAAGAAATCTACAAACTTTGTATGCAGCAGGGTGCATTTCCAACTGTAAAAATAATACTTCCAGGATTAAATTATCTATATTACAAGTATGCACAGGATCACCAGTTAAAGTATTATCCAAAGTTAACTGAAGAAGAGGCAAGGGAGACCGATGTTTTTATTTCAATAGGCGCAGATTACAACACAAGGGAATTTACTAATCTTGACCACAAAAAAATGGCTTTGAGAACAAAAACAATGGATCCAATTTCAAAAATAAGACTTACAAAAAGATGGGTAGGAGTTGATTTTCCAACACAGGCACTTGCACAGGATGCAGGAATGTCACTTGATGAATACCAGGACTTTTTGTACGGTGCAACAAATCAGGACCCAAAACAAATGATAAAAAGGCTAAATGCACTCCAGGCAGTTGTCAATAAAACAAAGAAAGTAAGGATTGTTGGAAAAGAAACAGATTTAACATTCAGCATTAATGGAATGACTGCACGCTCAGAATACGCAACTCACAACGTTCCTGATGGTGAAGTATTCACGGCACCAGAAAAATTCTCAGCACAAGGACATATAAAATTCACTTACCCAGCTATTCGCGCAGGAAATGAAGTTGAAGGGATAAGGCTTGAGTTTAGCAAAGGAAAAATCGTGAAAGCAACAGCCGAAAAAAACGAGAAATTCCTGACAGCAATGCTTGACATGGACGACGGCGCAAAATATCTGGGAGAATTTGGAATAGGAATGAACCCAATGATTACAGTTTTTACAAAGAATCTCTTGTTTGACGAAAAAATCGGTGGAACAATACACCTTGCAATAGGCATGGCATACCCTGAGTGCATAGAAAAGAACAAGCAGAATGGAAACTACTCTGCGCTTCACTGGGATATTGTCAAGGACTTTCGAAAGGAAGGCGGAGAAGTATACTTTGACGGAAAGCTTGTACAAAAGAACGGCAAGTGGGTAATCAAGTTATAAGACTTATTTTAATTTTTCATATTGATTTATAAAATATTTTGATTCTTTTTTTCCATGATAAGAAGGATGAGGACCTATAAAAATTTTATTTTTAAATTTTTTAAGTTTTGAAATTATTTCTTTTTTATTTGAGAAGCTTTTACTATGAAAAAGTATAATATCAGGATTTAGTATTTTTACTTCATCTATTAATAATTGTTCTTCTTTTTTTTTGTTAATATGTGTTCTATCTTTATTTCCACTTTTTCTTTTTCTATATATTGTGACAAATTTAAAAAAATTTGTAAAGGCAATAAAGGATAACGGATTCTCTTTGGGCAACAATTCAGGTTTTTTCAACGCTTTTTGAAATGATATAAATTTAACATTATTCCAATTTTTATTCCATTTTTTTTCCTTTTTAAGAAAATATAATGCAGAAATATACACACCAGGTAAATAAGGAGATTTATGTTCATTGATTTTTTTATCTTCTATTATCTCCCTTCGTTCTTCTAGACTTAGTACTCCTCCTTCTTTTGGGTCTTTTCCTATATCAAGTCCAATGACTAGTATTTTTTTAGTCTTTCCATACTTCGAACCAATAAATGGGTAAGCTGGAAACTTTTTATTTTTTTTAGAATTAATTTGACCTGTTTTTTTATTTATCCCAATTTTTTTAAAAAAATTATTATAAACTCTAGTTAATTTTATTTTGTATTTATTTGAATTCATTTTAATTTTTTGAAAGTTTTTATGTCTTAAATTATTTCTCCAAACTTTCACTGATTCTTTTCACAAGTGTTTCATCATCGATGCCAAAATATTTGTAGAGTTCTTTTGCAGTTGCAGACTTGCTGTAGCTTTTCATTCCAATGCTTATTCTTGTGTAATTTGGAATTGATTTGTTGTTGATGTGATACTTTAAAAGTGCAGAGTCAACAATTTTTGATATTCCTGTTTCAACATTATGGTCTTCAAATGTCACAACTACTTTTGCATTTGTTAATATTTCTGCTAATTCTTCAGAAACAATGCTTGGCGTTGGAGAATTTATGACTTTAACACTTATATTAAACTCTTTTAGTTTTTCTGCAGCTTTTAATGCATAGTTTGTAGGTGTTCCATATGTTACAATAACAGCATCATCTCCGTAATCTCGTAGTACATCAAAATTTCCAGGAATAAAATTATAATCATTGTCAAAATAAACTTCATTATTATCCTGTTTTCTTATTATGTCAAGTGAGCTTCGTCCAAGTGCTAAGTGCATGTTGCCATAATTCTTTGCCATGTATCGTACTATCGCGTCAGTCTGGTTTGCGTCGCACGGACAAAATGTTATCCATCCAGGATGATTGTTTAACGTTAAGTATGATATCGGTGAATGGGTTTTCGAGTCTTCGCCAGTATCAATTGAATTATGAGTTGTTATTAGTTTTAAGTTTCCTTCATTTACAGCTGTCAAGAAATGCTCGTTGTATCCCATTGAGTGACCAAACACTCCAAACATGCCTAGCCACGTGCTTACTCCTCTTGTTGACACTGTGCCTGCAATTATTGAAGTGCTGTGTTCCTGGATTCCTGCCTGAAAAAAGTTATCGGGATATTTTTTTAAAAACCCTGATGTACCAACAGAGCCTGCCAAATCGCAGTCAAAAACCACAAGCGGCGAAAAATCTTTTTTTGGAGTCCCGTCATCATTCAGTGTTTTCTTTGAAATATCAATCAGTGTTTCTCCCCACGCAACTCTGCATGCAAGCGATGTTTCAAAAACAATTCTTCCGCTACTGTCAATATTTGGTTTAATTATTGGGCGTCCTATAAAATTTGTTTTCTCATCGCTTTCACGTATGATTTTATAATATTCTAGTTTGTCTTCAGTCATCAAATCTTCTATTGCTTTCTTATGGTCTTTTACAGGTTTTCCGTGATACTCATATGTTCCTTCAGCTTCGCAGACTCCTTTTCCCATTACAGTGTTTGAGAGTATCACATAATTGTTATCTTCACTTTTTACCTTGTTAAATACAGAAGTAAGCTCTTTGATATTGTTTCCGCCAACGCTTATCACTTCAAAGCCGTTTGCTTCATAATTCTTTTTTATATCCATTGGCATGATGCTTTCGGTTTTTCCTGAAAGCTGTTGGCAGTTGCAGTCAACAATTATTATGATATTTTTTAAGCCGTATTTTTTTATGAATCTTAACGCTTCAAGAATAGGTCCTTTTGTCTGCTCGCCATCACCCATAAAACAAACTATTCTTGTATTGCTGTATCCAAGTGATTTATCAGCAATTGCGTGTCCAGCGGATATTGAAGGACCATAACCAAGGTGACCTGTGGAGTCCCATATAAACGGAAATTTATGTGTAACGTGCCCTTCGACAACATCTTTTAATGAACGAAAATTTGACACTACAACTTCTTTTTTATTCACAAGCTCTAAAGCTGCAAGGCTTGCATATATACCGGCTGAATAATGCCCTGCGCTAATGACTATTTTGTCTTTTGACGCGTCATAAGGATTATTTTTGTCTAGATTAAGGCTGTTTATCATACAGAGTATTGTTTCAGTTGCAGATAGCGGTCCGCCAGGGTGACCTGACTTTGCCAAAGATGTCATATGAATTATCTTGCTTTTGACAACCGGTACAAGTTTTGACAGTTCTTCAAATGTTTTGATGATATCCCTCAATTGTATTTTGTTTATAATTATTTTTTTAATTATGTTATTTTTATAATAATCAGTTTTTTGCTGCTTTTGGTTAATATTTCATTACCTCTTTTTGTCACTAAAACATCATCTTCTATTCTTATTCCAAATTTTGATGTATGGTAAACACCAGGCTCAACAGTGAGTATTGTTCCATCTTTTAATAAACTTCTTTTGTTATCTGTTGAGACTCTCTCATGAACGTCAATTCCTAGCCCATGTCCAAGTGAATGAATAAATGAGTCTCCTAAAACTTTTCTTACAGCTTTATCAATTTTCTTAAAATCTTCTCCAACTTTTATCTTTTTTATTGCTTCTTCCTGCACACCAAGAAGCCTGTAATACTCTTCTTTTTCTTTTTCGCTTGGCGTTCCAAAATAAATTGTCCGTGTTATATCAGAATTATATCCTTGATATCTAACTCCAAAATCAATCACGCAAAATCCTTTTTTTATTTCTGAATTATTATCTTTATAATGCGGCATTGATGAATTTTTCCCGCTTCCAACTATTGGCGAGAAAGCAAGTGAGCAGCCGTTTTTTTTGGCTTCATTTTCAATCAATTCTTCAATTTCTTTTTCGTTTCTAAAACTTTTTGCATTTAATATTATTTTTGAGAATATCTCATCAGTTATTTTACACGCTTTTCTTATTTTATCAATCTCATCATCAGTCTTTTGTATTCTTAAATCAGTAATGTCATTAGAAACATCAAAGAATTTTGATTTTTTTAGATGTTTTGACAATAATTTTTTTTCAGAAAGCGATACAGTCTTAAAATTTAATCCAATCTTCTTATTCTTTCCAATAATTCTTGAGAGTTGCTTGAAAAAATCTTTTTCCAAAAGAACAACATTTCTTATCTTTGATTCTTTTTTAGTCAGTTCTTCTTCAAGCTTTGCAACAATCAATTTTGGGTTTCCTTTTTTTGGAATAATAAGGCATGAGAACTCCGGCTCAACATCGCTGAAATAATAAACTGTTTTGTCTTTTTTGTTTTCGTCAAAATTAAGGAATATTGAGACGTCAATGTTTTTTTTTGAAAGAATATCTTGAAGCTGTTTTATTTTTGAAATTTTTTCTTTTTTCATCTTGTTACTTCAAAATGTTTTATTTCGTCATAAAGTTTTTCTGCTGTTTTATTGTGTTCAAGCTTTTTTCTCACAGGCTCAAGCAACTCATTAAGATATTTTGCCACAGTATTCTTTAAATCAATAGGATGAAGCTTTCCCTCAGAATAAACTTTAGTTAATTCTTCATACCCGCATATTTCCATGTTTCCGCCAAACTTTTCAGGTCTTTCAACAACGAGTTTATCAAATTTTTCAAACAAAATATATTTGCAGTATTCCATCATCGGATTATCATTAACCTGTCCTTGCGGGCAGTAAGCCTTTGATATTTTTCTTTTCACATCGTCAAATGAATCATTCATAAATATTGCAGTATCAGGCTTTGATTTACTCATTTTCATAGCAATAGCTTTTTCTGTAGCATCAATTTCACCTTTAGGAGGCTCTGAAAGTCCCATAAGCATATGATGGCTTATTATTACAGGTTTCCAAAATCCTAATTTTTCACCAACTTCCCTAGCCAAAACATTAACTTTTCTTTGGTCCATCCCAAGCTGGCAAATATCTGCCTTTAAGTAGAATATGTCGGCTGCCTGCATACATGGATAAAATATCTGCGATGCCTGAAGTGTGTCATTCTCGCTTCTTCCCATTATCTGAGTTGTCCGAAGCACTCTATTAAGCGTAGATTCTCTTGCAACATTCATTACAATCTTCCAATAAGCATCATCTTTTGCAAGGTCTGAAGCCCAAACAAATTCAACGTTATCCAAGTCCATATCGCAGGCTTTCCATACTTCAATAAGATATTTACCCACTTTTTGTATTTTTTCAAGGTCGCCGCCCATCTTGTTGTTTGCCCAAGCGTGCCAGTCAGCAACCAGAATCTTGAATTTTACACCACTTTTGGTCATCTTATTAATATTAATGGCCCGCAAAAGTCCCTGTGCTATGTGAATGCTTGTACCTGAAGGCTCAAATCCATCATAAGCTATTGGATGTTTTTTAGTTTCAAGAAGCGTTTTTAGGTCATCGTCAGTGATTACTTCTTCACCTACTTGATTAATCAATTCAATTCTTTGGTTTATGTCCATAAAATATTTGTTTTTATGTTTTATATAAATGTTTCTTTAGAAAATTCTTCTTCTCTCTATCTTTTTTGTTTTAAATATTCAGTCATTACCAATAATGGAGTTTGTACTTCAACAGGATTTCTGCTTAAAAATAAACTAGGTTTTTGTTTAACTATCGAATCAAAGAACTTATACATCCTGTCCATATCTATTTTGTAACTTTGTCCTCCTTTATTCTTACTCCATACTGGCAAGATTACGTTAACATCATATATCAATTCAGCAATTTTTTCAATTGCAGGCTGGCGTTTTCTATAATAATCTGAATTGAATCCTTCAGCAATCAAAACTAATCCTTCTTCAGTTTTTTTGAATCGATATTCCCTCCAAATCAATGGTCCAATCACATCACTAAGTCTTCTAGAAATAACTTCTTTCTGTTTTTCTTTACTACTCTCATTACTTACATAAAAATGATTGGGGTCATAAAGGTTTCCAGTATAATCCGGTGAATTTGGTTGTGGAATATCCCCTGTATATTTTAATGATAAAAATTCTGCGTCTTCTCTATATGTTTTAACCAAATCTCCAATATTTTTTCCGATTCCTGAGAACGGGCTATTTAATAATAATACTTTTTGTTTAGCCATTTTATACTTAACGAGATTTAATTTTATTTATAAATTTATTCCAATAAAACCATTTTAAAGTAGTAAACAACTTACTTAATCTTATTTAAACTATCATAATACTCCACTGGACACGCGTTGCCACAACGCTTTTAAACACGATTACTCTATTTCTTTAAATGCAAAAGATAAGCGTTACTTTTCTATCATCTTATTTGTACTGTCCTAGAAAACTGTATTTTGAACAGGTTTTAAAAATAATAAAGATACCGCGTGAAGCGCTTGTCAAAGGAACAATTCGGCATGAGACTTATGACGGTATAAATAAATCAGAAGAAGAGCTTGTAAATTTTTTAAAGGTAGGCATGACTTATGAAGAGGTATTTAGCGAGTATAAAAAAGTTTACACTAAAATTCTTCGAAAAACAATAATAAAAAACAAAGGAATCCTAAGAGAAGCAAAGCTTGACATTTCTTTGACATTAACTAAAACTTTACCTATGATTCTTGAAGAGGCAAAATATCATGCAACAAATGTTTATTCATATCACAAAAAAACAGGATTAACTGGAAAAGAGCTATGGGAATCGCTTACACCAAAAATAGAGTCTGAAGTAAGAGTTGAATCAGATACACTGGGTCTTAAAGGAATAATCGATGAACTTAGAAGATAGAATAATGAAATGGTTCCTGTAGAGCTAAAGACCGGGAAAGCCCCTGAAACTGGCGTTTGGGAGGGTCATAAAGTGCAGCTTGGAGCGTATATGATGCTTCTATTGGAAAAAAATGAAATTAAAATAAAAGAAGGCATAGTAAGATACCTTGACTATGGGGTTGAACGGCAAATTATCCTTGACCCGTTTCTAAAAAAAGAGATAAGTGAACTCACACAAAAAGTCAGGGAGCTATTATCACAAAAAATACTTCCTCCAAAAATCTTAGAGAAGAATAAGTGCACTGCATACCAGCTTTATGAGCAGTGTTACAACACCTAATTTATTATACCAGTATTATTTACTATCCTAAAATAGAAACCTATAAATATAAGCATATTCAATCTAAAGAGTATAATAATGAGAGGTTTGTGGGTGAAAAATGGCCGAAACTGAAAAAAATATGGGAGAAGAAGACAAGAAGTTCTCAAGACAGCTTATAGGAAAGACAATAGTCTCTAAAACAGGAAAGAAATTTGGAGAAGTAGGAGATATTATCTTTGAAACAAAAACCGGCGAACTTATACACATGGTTTTGATAAATCCTAC
Organism: Candidatus Woesearchaeota archaeon; assembly: GCA_023266675.1. Taxonomy (GTDB): domain Archaea; phylum Nanobdellota; class Nanobdellia; order Woesearchaeales; family BM511; genus JAHFPP01. The sequence goes on along the minus strand of JAHFPP010000007.1, from coordinate 11,447 downwards.
ATCATACACAGAAAAACTCGATCTTGAAAAAGACAAGAAAGGGCAAATCCTTGTACCATTTAGCGCAGTAATCGCAGTAGGCGACTTCATGGTAGTAGCTGAAGAAGACATAATTTAATTTTTTTTAATATAGAGGGCTTTGAATAACCCTCTCTTTATGATATTTCAAAGCACTTCTTAGAAAATTTTGCTATGTTTTTCAAGATTTTCTATATATTTTTATTCTATCTTTAATATTTACTTTCATGATGCATTATTTTTTTATATTTTAGTCTTATATTCTAGGCGTTATTGAAAAGTTAACCGTCTGCACCATTATTTGCAATTATTTATTAGATAAATATTGCAAGGTCAGACGGAATCGAACGAACGTTTTAAAGTGAGTGAGATGAAGTAGGGTAACTTTTCAATAAAGCATTATTCTAGAAAGATTTAATAATAACACCAAATCCTATTTTAATCATGGAAACATCAATGTGGACAGAAAAGTACAGACCATCAAGTTTTGATGATATTAAAGGACAGGAAGATATAGTTAAGAGAGTAAAAGCATTTATAAAACAGAAAAATATGCCTCATCTTTTATTCACAGGTCCAGCAGGCATCGGCAAGACAACGCTTTCACTTGTTATAGCAAAAGAATTCTTTGGTCCTTCATGGAGAGAAAACTTTCTTGAGCTAAACGCGTCAGACGAAAGAGGAATTGACGTAGTAAGAATAAAAGTCAAGGATTTTGCTAGAACAAGAGCACTTGGAGAGGTTCCATTTAAAATAATATATCTTGATGAGTGTGACGCTTTGACACGTGAAGCGCAGCAGGCATTAAGACGTACAATGGAGAACTACACAAACACGTGCAGGTTCATACTCTCATGCAATTATCCGTCAAAAATAATAGATCCTATACAGTCCAGATGTGCATTGTTCAAATTTAAGCCATTAAACAAGGATGATATACTTGACATTATAAAAAAGATATCGCACAATGAAAAGATAAAAATAGATTCTAAGGCAATGGATGCGCTGTTTATTGTTTCTGAAGGAGATTGCAGAAGACTTGAAAACGTGCTTCAGTCATGCGCAGCAGTAAGCGACCATGTCACAGAAGAAACAGTTTATTCAATGGCATCAGTCGCCAGACCTAAAGAGATAAAGGAAGTTCTTGAATTCACAGTTAAAGGAAAATTTATTGAGGCAAAAAAGCATTTGCTAGACACAATGTTAAATTATGGTTTATCAGGAACTGATTTGATAAAACAGATACAGGGACAGATATGGTCGCTTGATGTTGATGCCAAAAAACGTCTTGAAATGATAAAGGAATGCGGTGAGGCAGAATTTAGGCTTGTTGAAGGCTCTGATGAATTCATACAGCTTGAAGCGCTACTTTCAAAGTTTGTTCTGCTTAATTCATAATTCAGATTTCATAAATTTACAAGTTCATGATGGGTCAAAGCATCGATACACGAGAAAAAAAAGAGGAAAAAGATGGTGAAGAATTTCTTTCAAGTATTGATAAACTCCAAAATAATCTCGTTAAAATAAAATCTGATTTTGAAAAAAGCTTTCTAAAAAAAGAACAGGAATACCAGGATACCAGCTTAAAGGCAAAAAAAGTCATTGATAAGTTAACAGCTGACTACAATAAAATAATCTTTAGCAAAGACAGTGAAATAAATGATATAAAATCATCAATAAAAGAAGTAGTTACTGGATATGAAACTTTGATACTAAAAAAAGATGATTACATTAAGAATTTGAAAAAACAGGTAAGATATGATGATAAAATATACAAAGTACTCAAAGGGAACGAGTCCTTGGAAAAAGACTTTTTCAATCTAAAGAATGAGAATTCCGTTTTGCATAAAGAAATCTTAAAACAAAAAGAAGCTTATAACAGGAAATTAATGGAGCTTGAAAATTCAAGCAGAAAAACAATATCCAGTGAAGTTTCATCAAAAACAAAAGAGATAATTGATGATATTGCTCTTGCTTATAAAAAAAAGCTAAATGAAAATAATGAAAAAAATAAAAAAGCACAGATTTATGTAAAAAAATTAATATCAAAATACGAGAATTTAATTTTAGAAAAAGATAAAAAAATACAGTTTCTGCAAAGCCAGATAAATGATGAAAACAAAAATATAGAAAATTTAAAAAAAACAGGTCTACCATCAGAATTGATAAGACTTTCAAGAGAAGAGATTCTAAAAAAGTTACAGTCAGTGCTTAAGGAGAATCTTGTTTTAGAAAAAAAACTTAAAGCTTTAAATGAAAAAATCCTGCTAAAACAAGAAGATTACTATGTCTCAAAAAAAACATATGAAAAGACACTTGAGTCACTGTCAGGAAAATTATCAAAGCTGCAAAGCAGCAATAATTTTATGGAATCCGGACTTTCGGATTTAAAAGACAAGTTTTTAAGATTAGCATCTCAAAAGACAAAAGAAAAGGAGATGTACGAAAATAGAATAGTTCAGTTAATCTCGCATTATGAGTCAAAGATAAACGAAATAATTGAAAAAAACACTAGAGAACAATTAAATTCTGAGATATCAATTAACATGTTTCAAAAACAGATAGATGAATATAAAAATAAAATTTCTGATAAAAAAGCTGAAAAAGATGAATTTTTAAAAGAAGTAGAAGAAAAAATAAGATCTGTAATAAGTCCTAAGGCATCTGAGTTTTTAAATAAATATGAATCTGATGAAACATCTAATAAAACCTTTAAAGCTCATAAGTCAGAAGAACTTGATAATCTGATAAAAAGCGCATTATCAAAAGGGGACACAAAAGAAAAAATTATCCAGAAAATGATAAGCAAAAATTATGACAAGACAGAAATATTGAATGCATATAAAAATATTAAAAAATAAAATAAAAAGAATAATTTATTGGTTTCCTTTTATTATTAGGTTTCTTGAGATTACAACTTTGTAATCGTACTTCAATACAAGGTCAAGCTGGCTCTGGTAAACGCTTCCTGTCTGTATTGCAGACGGAATTGATTTGCAGATGATTGTAAGTTTGTTGTCTTCGCCAAACCTTGCAATTCCGGCTTTACCGGCATTTGTGCATGTCCATATACCTGATGGGGTGCTGCTTCCAACTTCAAAATCTATGTCATTGTACCTGTAATCAAATTCTGTTTTTGTTTTTGACTTTGATTCTCCGCCGCCAGCATTCTCTATTGTGAATTCAACGCTTACAACATTTGTTCCGGCTCTTGTTTCCTTGGCACTTACTGCTCGTATTGGCGCGCCTGATGAGAATACCTGAAGAGCTGCATTTTCAACTTCACATACTCCAGTGTCTTTTCCTGATGTGCTTTTAAAGCAGACTTTAGGAGCTGAGACATAAGTTTCATAAGGGTATATGACGTTTGCAAATATGTTTGCAGTCATAATGTTTCGTCCAGCCATTCTTGCAGGAATTATCTTTCCTTTATTATGTGTTATTGTTGTTTCGCCGCCTTTCTGGTTGTACGTCGAAATCTTTTCAATTGCAGGATTTGTTGTTGTATCCATAGTCAAGCCAGTATAATCTGCTGTGGTTATTCCTTTTAAATTTGTTTTTACACTATTAGCGGGAACATTAAATTCTCCCTGATTCTTTAATGTAATATCAACTGGGAATTCTTCATTCTCGTATATGCTTTCAGTTCCGCCGTTATCTGCTATGCCCATTGGTTCAAATGTGGCAATTAGCCCCTGTGAGCCTCCAAGATATGGATTGTCAACTGTTACCTGTTGAGTGTTTCCTCCACTGCATCCAGAGAGTAAAAACATGGATAGTATAACGCTTATCATTATTATAATTTTTTTGTTCATAATTATTTCCTCCGTATATTTTTGTTGATATCTTAATAAATATTAATTGTTAAACTTTTTTTAGTCTTTTTTTATATAAATCTTTTGATATTAATACCACTCTAAGGTGATTTTATTATATCCACATTTGTCTGGACTGACGTTCTGTATCCATATCTTAGTTTTACCTGAAGTATTGTTTTGTAGGTGTCTTTTTGGTCTGGAGAGAGATATCCTTCGCAATAAACAAATCCTCTTCCGCTTTCGTCAAGAGTTACAGGGTTTAACGGTTTACAGTTCATTGTTCTACCTGAATATTCAACGCTTACAACATCAACCTTATTCGCATCCATCCTATTAAGGGATGTATGGCAGTCATTTATAGCTGTATTTTTGAAAACTGTCCCTCCTCCGACATTGCTTATATATATTCTGAATTGCAGTTTATTTTGATATGTCTCTTGTTCAACACTTGTTATGGCAACAGGTGCTCCTTGCCCGCCGCCAGCTGAATATGAACTTTGAGGAATGCATGTCCTTTCTCTTAAAGTTGTAGTTGTTTTTGGGTCAATGCAAACTTCAATTGATGCTTCAGTCATATACTCGTAGCATGCAGTTGCTTTTATTGTTTGGGTCACCTTATCAACATTATATGGAAGCAAAACCTGATTTACATTGAAACTTTCTGTTTGGGTTACTGTTCCGTAAGGATTAAAAACTGATTTTCCCTCAGCTTCAATATTTGGCTGCATTTCAGGGTAAGGTCTTATATACTGAGTGTCAAATCCTGAGAGATACAGTTTTCCTCCGGCAACACTGTAAGCGCCTTTATTTGTTATTTCCACCATTATATCCATTGGAGTGTTTGAGTATATTCTAGCAGGAGGGGTATCTTGTAAAAATTTAAGTGAAAGTCCTTCAGTTCCTGTATGATAATTTGTTATCTGAGTTGTTTTTTGAGGATTATACATATCAGTTTGGCATCCAGATGCGAAAACCATAAGAACAGACAGAATCATAATTAACAATTGTTTTTTTAACATATTGATTTTACTAAGAATACTCGTATTTATATCTTTCTTAAATTTATACATTATAAAGTGGTTAATCTATCTGATTAAGCATATTAACTTAGGTATTATATTTTTTTATGGTGAACTCTTTTGATTTTGTTAGTGTGTATCCATATTCAAGTTCAATATAAAGACCGGTTTTAAAAGTTGAGGTATCAGCAGGTATTGAAACGTCATCTCTTAATGTGCATATGAAATACTGTTCGTTATCTGTAAGCTTTAAAACAGGATTTAATGATGTTTCCGGTTTCGGCCTACAGTCCATATCAGCTAAAGTGTATTGTGAAAATTTTAAATCTTTTAAAACTACTCCGTTTAACTCATTTTTATCAATACTCGCAGAGCCGCACGCTTTATCAATGCTGCTTTTTGATATAACCTGCCCATCTCCATGATTTTGAACATATATCCAGAAATTAGGTCTAACTTTTCCTCCTTCACCTATAATCATTTTTGTTTCTATTTTTGTTATGGCAATTGGCGCTCCCTGTCCGCTAAAAGACAAATCTTCTGTATTGCATGATTTTTCTATGGCTTTTATGTTTTGAGGATCCGTATCAATACACACTTCTGTATTTAATTTTGTTCCATAATCATAGCATGCAGTAACTAAAACTATGCTGTCGTGACCAGTTGATTTTGGTTCAAGCTTTTTTGTATTTAAATTGAAACTTTTCTGTATATTATGCTCTGAAGGGTCATACATTGTTTTTCCAAGCAGGTTGAATGTTGATGAAGTTGTCGGTACATCAAAATAATCAGGTTCATGCGTCAATACAACTTTTCCACTGGTAATTGGATACGCTCCTTTATTGTTAAGAAGAGTTGATACCACGAAATTTTCTCCTTCATATACTTTTTCAGGAGGAGAATTTGTCAGGAATTCAATCTCAAGCCCTTCAGTGCCCTGATAAACATTAACATTTGTTATAGGGGTTTCTTTTCCTGAGGCGGAAAAATTTGCAAGACTGCATCCGGATAAGTACAAAGATAAAACTATGGTAATAATAAACATAAATCCTTTTGTTTTGTTATTTGTCATTTTTATTATTAGTTTATACTCCTTATGTTTATATTTGTTGTTTTTGTAATCATATAATCATAGCTAATTCTTGTCTTAAAATATTTTATTGCTATAGGCGTTTGCCCAAGCAGGTCATTTCTACTTTTAAGTTTTAGCGAGCATTTATATGATTTAGGTAGAGTAAATCCTTTTTTATTATCAGTTGATATCTTGCTGTTATTTAATTGGTATTTTGAAATCATAACATAGCTTTTATCGCCATTTTTTGTATCCCACTTATCTTGTGGAAGGTTTTCAAAACTGGGACAGTCATTAAAACTTAATCCTTCAGGGAGTTCAATCCATAATTCTTTAATGCTTTTAAGGCTTCCCTCACCCCAATTTTTGTCAATTGTTATTCCTATATACGAGCTAAAATCAGCTTCAGGATTAATTGAAGGAACTCCAATTGGAGGAGGGGTTGTTTCCATACCTATCTTTATTGGCCCATTTGTGTATACAGCAACAGGACTCGTGTCACTTATTCCATAACTGCTTAGAATATTTACATTGTTTGCCATAAGCGTTCGTTTTTTGTCCTTATCAATATAATATGTTTTTAGATAGCTTTGGGTTTCAAAGTTAAATGATGCGTTAAATGTCACAGGATAATAACCAGGAGATAAATTTATATTATTAAATGAGCAAGTTAAAAATTCCTCTTCATATGAATTTACTTTAAATTCTGATTTTGGTGAAATAATCCCATTTATAACTCCTGTTCCATTTTTTATAAAGCAGCTCACATTAATATTTATTGGATCTGTTTCTGGAGAGTTATCATTTTGCAAAGACTGGACTTTTAGTTTGCTCCAGATTTCAATTTTTTCATTCTGTAAAAATTCAGTGTCACCTTTCATATCTTCAAGGAAGACGCCGAGAGGCTTTACCTGATTCTGCTCAACCTGACCTGTATAATAATCTCCTGAGAGCATCTGTTTTGATTCGTTATATGATTGCAGAGTTCCAGCCCACCAAATTTTTACTTTTTCAGAAAAAGTTTGCAATGGTGTTGCATCTTTTTCTGCACCCTTGAAGCCGGCATTAAAATTTGCTTTAATGCTTGGAGAGCTTGTCATAAAAAAAATAAGATAAAAAAATAAGATACCAAAAATAAACCAACTTTTTAAAGTTGAGCTTTCCATATAAACTATAACTGTCAAAACAAGAACAGGAAGAATAACCCTGTTTATCACGTCGATTTGTGCAGGAAACATTAACTGAACAATATTTATCAAATAAAAGTCAAGAAATATGATTAATATGGTATAATAATTTGCTTCTACAATATTATATTGCTGCTTAAAAATAACGTTTCTAATTACAATTATCAGGATTATTTCAATCACAGTTCCAAGAACATTTAACGAAGCAATATCTCCAATATTATAAATTCCGGAAAAAATAGAAACAGCTACAAAAGCAACAACCATAAGAACTTTAGAGCCAAATTCTTCCCAGCTTTTTCCTCTTCCAAAAACAAATATAACTATGATTAACACCCAAAACGTCGTGTTTAATATGGTGTTAGTGTACAGAACACTTCCAGCAAGTTGCGGTGTTTTCCATAAATAAGTAATATTAAGTCCATTAAACCAGTGCATTCCTGGAAAATTAATAGGTATTCCAATAAAAGTAAGATTTATTCCAACATTAAGTATATGAAAAAAAAATACTATTGCTAATAAGGTCCAGTTATTTGAAATAACTTTTTTCCCAGAATTTATACTATTATTTATCGTATCAATTCCAAAAGTCATTCCAGAGTTAGGTGATTGAGGAGTATTAACCATTTTTTCTTATATTACCTTTAACTGACATAAGTCCTATTTAAGAATTACCATTTATACGAGTGCATTATTGCAAAGTTTTAAATATGAATATTGTTAGAACTGCTTTGTGGGTGAGTAGTTGGATAAGAAAGAGATACAAGATATAGAGAAACGGGAATTTATCAAGAAAGGGCTTTTTGCTATTGGCGTCGGAGGAGCAGCAGCTATTCTTAGCAATGTTAGTTTAGTCGGTGCTGAAAGAAGATTATCTACACTAACCACTAGTGGGGACGTTGCAATTAATTCTAATAAATTTACAATAGCTGCAAATACAGGCAATACTTCTATTGCAGGAACACTTAGCGTTACAGGAAACATTACTGAAAACAACTTGCGTGTAGCAACTGTGGGCAAAGCAGTTGTCATATCAATGGTTTTTGGTGATTAAAATTGGCAGCGCCAAATATGATTAGTATAACTTCTATTATTCCACACACGACGATAATTACACCTTCTGATACCTCACGTAATGCGCTTGTTGCTGCGCCGTCGTCAGGAACAGCGTATAAAATTAATATGATATCAGTTTCAAACATAGACGGAACAAACCCTTACAACGCAACTGTCGAATTAAGGTTAGCTGATGGCTCAACGTATCGCGCAATAGCATCAACGATTTCTATACCTGCAAATTCTTCATTGACTATCATGGATAAATCTGTAAGTTTTTATTTGCTTGACACAAGCGTTTCTGGGGAGGCAAGCACAATCTGGGTTACAAGCAGCACTGCAAGTAAATTAACGTTCACTGTTAGCTATGAGGCAATATCGTGAGCATAAAGAATAAATACCTTGGGGGAATAACAACTTCATCCTTAAATTTGCCAGTTACTCCAACCGTTGAATACTTAGTTGTTGCTGCTGGTGGAGGTGGCGGTGGTACATCTGGCGGTGGAGGTGGTGCTGGAGGGTTGCTTACTGCTGTAGGATTTGTTGTTTCTTCTGGATCATCTATTACAATCACAATTGGTGCGGGTGGAGCAGCAGGCACATCAAACGAAGGAGTTATTGGTAATAATTCTGTTTTTGGAAATATTACAGCTATAGGCGGAGGATTTGGTGGGACTGGTCATGCAGGCGGAACGCAAACAGGCGGAAATGGCGGCTCTGGTGGTGGACCATGGGCAGGAGTTGCAGTAGGAACTGGAACATCTGGACAAGGATTTGACGGAGTTGCTGGAAAAGCTAGCAGCGGAACATCTGGCGGTGGAGGTGGTGGGGCTGGTTCTATAGGAACACAATCCACTATTGCTGATACAGGCAGTAATGCTGGAACAGGACAAGTTTCAACTATCACATGTTCACGTGTATTTTATGCTGGTGGAGGTGGTGGAGGATCACAAGTTACTACAGGATCAGGAATGGGAGGTGCAGGTGGTGGCGGAGCAGGTGGACTTCTTAATTTACCAGGAGTAGCTGGAACAGCGAATACAGGTGGTGGAGGCGGAGGAGCTGGTAATTCAGCAAATGGTGGAGCAGGAGGCTCTGGCATAGTCATCATTCGTTATCTTTCAATTTATGCGCAAGCTGTATCAACGACAGGTTCTCCAATCATGAGTATTGTTGGTCCATGGAGAATTTATACATGGACATCATCCGGGACGGTGACTTTCTAATGGTTAGCGGAATGTACTCAATGTCGCAACAGCTTTCAATGCTTGCAAATAAAACTTGGAGTGGTTCTCTTAAAACAGATTGGGTTGAATATTTAGTTGTTGCAGGAGGAGGTCCAGGCTCCGGAGTTATGGGAGGCGGCGGTGGCGGAGGCGCAGGAGGACTATTGTCAGGCATTCTTTCTGTAGTTTCAGGAACATCTTATACAATCACAATCGGCGCGGGTGGTGCAGACACAAATCCTCCGGCGAGAGGTAGTAATTCTGTTTTTGGGTCTATTACTGCAATAGGCGGCGGTCAGGGGATGGAAGGTGGCACAATAACTTTATATGATAATTATAATGGAGGGTCTGGAGGTGGTGGAGCTTATGGTGCATCTAATAATTCAAATCCAGGAGGTAATGGGATAGTTGGGCAGGGGAACCACGGTGGTGCTGGGCAAGTATCTGCTGCAAGTCCATATTGTTCAGGTGGTGGTGGTGGGGCAGGAACTGTTGGTTTAGTTCCACCAGAGGCAAATGGTGGCGGGAATGGCGGTGCAGGAATAGCTTCATGTATAACTGGAACAGTAACAACATATGCTGGTGGTGGTGGAGGACATACGCATGCTGCTAAACCAAACGGAGTAGGTGGAGTTGGCGGCGGCGGCACAGGTGACTCTGATGGTAGCGGAGCTACAGCCGGAACAGCTAATACTGGAGGTGGAGGCGGAGCTAATTCTGGCGCTAATGGGAAGAACGGAGGTTCTGGCATAGTAATAATCAGTTATCCTGATAGTTTTGCAGCTGCAGTGTCGACAACTGGTTCGCCGACGATTACAACATCTGGTTCTGGAAGTATTTTTTTTAATAACACTCCTGATTATTTTACAATTCCTAATAAATCAGGGTTTGATTTTGGTAGCGGGGCATTCACTATAGAATGCTGGGTAAATTTAACATCTGTAGCTACGATAATAAATCTTTTTCAAATTGGAACTCACGCAGGAGGAAATCATTTTGTAGAACTTGGAATTGCTAATGGATATAACATAATAGGCAGACTCTATGATGGTTCTACTTACAAATACGAACACACATCCGTTGATTATACTGGAAAATTAAATGCATGGCATCATGTAGCTATGGTGTTCACTGGTTCAAGCGTTAACATTGCATTAGACGGTGTATTTGGTACACCTATATCATATAGCGGGAATGATGCACCATCTGGGCAATCTGCTTATGTTGGAGAGCAATATAATAATGGCTTGTCAGGTGTTGGGTACATTTCTAATTTACGTGTTGTTAAAGGAACTGCTGTTTATACTGGAAACTTTACACCGAGTACAGCTCCATTAACTGCTATTTCTGGAACTTCACTTTTACTTAATACTGTTTCAGGCAGCGCATTTATCGATACATCATCTAGTTCTTCAATATTAACTGCTGTTGGTACACCTTCTTGGAATGCAGATTCTCCATTTGCCACAGGGGTCGGTTTTAAGAATCGCGTCTATAAATTCACGTCAAGTGGAACGATTACTTTTTAATTAAAAAAGAATTAGATTAATCTGTTTCGTATCTTACTATCTTCAGTTCAACTATGTCGACTGTTCCGTCAAGCGGTCTTATGCTTATAGCGTTATTTTCCTCTATCACATAGGAATTTATTACTTGGTTATACAGCCTTTTTTTGTTGTCTACTGAGAATTTTCTTCCGTTGATTTCAACTTCAACATCCTGGAAATCCTGTGACGGAACAAATGTTATTGTCATGTTAACAGTCATGTTATTGTTTCTAATACCATTCATTGTTTTCTCGTCAGCTTCAAAATAATACGTTGGATAAACTGAATCTTTAAGGTATGATATTATTTTTGCCTGGTCTACAATATAATTTCCAGCACTTGCAGAGAATGTAAGTTTATTTTCGCCTTCAAGAATTTTTCCAGGACCAATATCCACTTTTACAGGCATTTTGCAGTCAGGAATTCCAGAATATATCTCCTGATTATTCATTGATATTGTTGTTCTGCCAATTTCATTTGTTTTGCATGATGGCATAAATGATA
>JAHFPP010000054.1 GCA_023266675.1 Candidatus Woesearchaeota archaeon | reverse complement strand
ACTACCTCGTTGGTCCAAAGCCTTATTCTGACGATACTAATCTAATAAAAAAGAACAAATAGAATTTCTATAACCTTTCATAAATAACAACATTTATATAGGCGTATACTCAATGTGTAAACATTTGTGGTATATTTTAGTGGGTAAATAAATGCATACATTTGAAGACATTTCAGGATTTGAAGCTCCAAAAACCGGTTTAGCAGGATTAGTTGAAAGAGCAGGTATTATCTTAAAAAAAGGGTTTGATTATCCTCTTAATCTATATAACAGACACAATGGAAATTCTCCTTCCAAACCATTTTTTGATTCAAAATATTTTTCTCATTTTCCAACAGTTGCCGAATTCAACGCATACGCAAGCTCTCACCACCACCCTCTCGGAACAGTCGTTATAGGCGAAGGTAAAAGTGCAAAGATATTTGATGACACACATTATGGCGGTGCATACGCTGATATTGAGCCTTCTCCAAGAGTAAGATACGCAGACAGACCTGAACTGTTGTGATAACTTTTTTTTAATCTAACTTTCTTGTAAAAGTATATAAATAAGATTATATCAATTTAATTTTATGAGATACTCATTTCATAAAATCACGATAATCAAATTCAATAAAGAGCCTGAGATGACCAATATTGATCAGGAGCTTCAGTGGCTTGGCACGTCTTTAGGGCTTTTTTCGCTTAGAGACAAGGATAGAAGCTGCTACCGTGTATTTATCACGCTTCTAAAGGCTTTAAAAACAGGGAATGCGCTGACTAGTGACGAGATAGCGTTTCAGCTAAACCTATCGCGAGGAACTGTAATTCATCATATAAACAACCTTTTGTCTGCAGGGATAATTGTTGAGAAAAACAATAGGTATCAGATGCGCGCAAAGACAATGAAGAAGATTATGGATGAAATGAAAAAGGATATGGATAAAACATACGACGATTTAATTTCTGTTGCAGAAAAAATTGATGAAAAGCTTGACTTGAACTGATTTATTGGGCATGATTATCTATCGTTGCAGGTTTCTTAAAATAATTCTGAATATTTGTTTTTATTCTGTCTATCAACCCGCCTGACTGGTCATCCCTAACATACAGTGAGAGCGCAAATGGCAACGTTGAAAATCCATAAGAGAAAAAACCAGAATCCTTCTCAGTAATTCCATAAACTATTGATGACAATGTTCCTGCAAGCAAATATGGGCGCACAATGCCTCCAATCGAGTTATATGATGCGACTTCAACACTTCCAGGCGCGGTTCCATCATTCTTTTGTCTGTTATTTTTCAGGTTTCGTTTCTCGTATAACATGAATATGTTCAGGGTAGATATTTCTGCAAACCCTCTCATAAAAGAAAGATGAGCGGATAAAAAATCTTGGGATTTAGCTCCACTCATATACTCATGAATTTCACCGATTGTTTCTGTCCCTATATTGTATATATAAAATATTGCAGAACTAGCGCTAAGAATTCTTGCCTGACGATTTCTTGGCAAACCCTTTTCTTCGTAATGCTCAACTATCCTGTCAATCCCTTTATGGACAAGTTCGTCAAATACTCGTACAGTATATTTCTCAGCATCCTTAATGCGGTCAAGTAATCCGTTTTCCATTTTAAATCGTTTTTAATGGCCTAATTGTGCCTCAAGAAGCCGTATCTTTCCAATATAATCTTTCGCATAATCAAGAACCTGCCTGAATCCGTCATTCTTATTCATATGCATTGCATTAAGCTCTCTTGCAATGCGTTCCATTTTATAATCTCTTGAAAAAAGGATTATGTTTGACGGTCGATGGTCAAAATTCCTTATGATATCAACTGCATATGCTGCAGTCTCGGTATCATTAACGCCGACAAGGTATACCCTTCCAAATAAATCTTTATTTAGTGAAAGTTCAAGTTCTGTAAGGGTTTGTACAATCCTTCCGGACAGTTTATGATCATTTGCAAACATTAAAAATGGGTGCCCATAATCTCCAAAATTTGATTCAAAATACACTATGTCAGTAAGTTCTTTCATAATCCTAAAATAATACACTTATTTAAAAATCTTTTTATAATACTTATCAGACAGTGGTGATTAATTTTTGATTACCTCTCCCTATCTCTCTTTTAAGTTAATTTTAAATAATACTCACATGTTTTTAGTTTTTGTGAAAACATGAATATAGGTTTAACAGGGAATTTTGCCTCAGGAAAGGGTGAGGCTGCTAAAATACTTAAGAAACTCGGCTTCTCATACCACTCGCTTTCTGACGTCATACGCGAGGAGCTTAGAAAAGACGGAAAATCAACGTCACGCGCAAACATGACAATCAAAGGAAATCTTCTTCGCGAGCAGTTTGGACCGCGAGCTCTTTCGCTTAAAATAAAGGAATCCATAAAGGACGGCGATAACGTTATTGACAGCATAAGAAATCCTTTTGAGGCTGAGGAATTAAAAACACTTGGCGATTTTCACCTCATTGGCATTGACGCGCCTATTGAGTCAAGATTCTTGCGCCTAAAAAAAAGAGGAAGAAAAGGTGACGTCAAAACGCTTGAGGAATTAAAGGCGGCAGAGAAGCTTGAAAACAAGGATGTTTACACAAACCAGCAGCTTGACAGGACAATGGCGATGGCTGACATGATAATCATAAATGATTCAACAAAAAAAGCGTTAAAAGCAAAAATCTTAAATGCAATCAATGATTGGAAGAAGAAATGACTGATTCAAAACAAATGGAAAAAACAGAAAGAATAGGATACGACGAATACTTCATGAAAATAGCGTACGTTGTTTCAGAGCGTGCAAGCTGTTATCGGCGAAAAGTCGGCGCAGTAATCGTTAAAGACAACCATATACTCACAACAGGCTACAATGGCGCGCCGTCAGGCATAAAGGATTCTTTTGAACACGGAAACTGCTTAAGGGATGTGCTAAATATTCCAAGCGGAAAAGACAAGCATATATGCAGAGGCGTTCACGCAGAGCAAAACGCGATTATACAGGGTGCAAAGTTTGGCGTTGAGCTTCGCGGCGGCACAGTCTACTGCACTCACGGAAGCTGCGTTGTATGCGCAAAAATTCTTATCAATGCAGGAATAAAACGTTTTGTATCATGCGCGGAGCGAAAAGAAAACGATTATATTGAGCTTTTTGAGGAAGCAGGTGTTGAGTTTGTGCAGATACCAAAGCCGTCAATGGAAATAGACCACCTTGATTACAGAAAATAAATAATTTTGCCTTAAAAACATGATTTCAAAACTTGACGAGTATCTTAAAAAAATAGATTCATTTTACCTGTTTTATTCTGTGCTTTGCGTTATCATGGCTTTTGGATTTTCATTTGTGCCGATATTTCTAAAACAAAAAGGCTTCGCGCTTCACCTCATAATTCTTCTTTACGCGTTATACACTCTTGTTGCATCAATAACAATTCTTTTTGTCAATTCATTTTCCACAAGGAGATACCTTGTTTACGGAGTTATTCTTCAGGCAATAATGATGCTTGCATTTGCTTTTTATGGAAAATATTCCTACCTCATTTATGTTCTTTTGGCAGGGTTATACCAAATCTTTTTTTGGGTCACAATAAACTATCTTTTCTTCAAGGGCACAACTGCTAATAACAATGCGACAAACTCATCATTTTACCAGTTGATACCTGGAATAATCGGCGTAGTTGTTCCTCCAATCTCACTTTTAGTATTAAATTTTTATGGGTATTCATGGCTATATATTATAAGCTCAATTCTTTTTACACTCTCAATATTCATGTTTTATAATAAAATTCCAGATGAGAAAATTGATGTGCCGTCGTATGATGGCATAAAAAAGTTTGACGGATTAAAGGCAATCACTTTAATTGAAGGGGCGTTTCAGTATTTTGGGCCTATCGTGCTTACAGTATACTCACTTAATTTTTTGAAGACCGAAACTGAGTACGGTCTTTTTTTAAGTTTTCTTGGGCTAATCGGCTTAGTAATATCAGTTATAATCGCCAAGAAATCTGACGAGAGCCATAAACGAAAAGGATACCTATACATTCTTTTCACACTGCTTATCTTGTCTGTTATCAGTCTGATATTTCTTAAAAGCCAGCTTTATCTTTTAATA
Organism: Candidatus Woesearchaeota archaeon; assembly: GCA_023266675.1. Lineage (GTDB taxonomy): Archaea > Nanobdellota > Nanobdellia > Woesearchaeales > BM511 > JAHFPP01. The sequence goes on along the minus strand of JAHFPP010000054.1, from coordinate 4,840 downwards.
TTCGCAGGCGTATTCACTGGCCTTGCATACCTCTCTTTTCCAATCAGGCTTGCTATATCAATGGACGCCAAAACAATGGAGTTGTCATTTTGGAAGACAAGGGAGTTCTTCTTAAATGTTGGTCGTGTGCCAACACTGCTTCTTACAAGCGTGCTTGTGTTTTACGATATGTTCTGGGCGGTTTTTTTATTCTACGCAATGCTGCTTGTTGTTTACATGATACTTCTTAGAATCAAGCTTGAGAATGTAAATTAATTGTTATTTGTTAGTGGTAACAAATTAGAAAGATTTATAAACCTGACTTGTTTTCAAATTAATTATGCAGGATTATTTAACATCAGGATGGAATCATGAAAATATTTTAACAGCTTTTGATCCGTATAGAGAACTGTTCAGGGTAGCTTCTTCAGATTTAGTCAGAAAAGTTTTTAGAAATCATGTCAGTCCTCAGGACAGGATTATTGAAATTGGAAGCGGGCTTGGAGAGCTAGTAACTCTTGCTCCTGACTATCGCAGCCAAATACAGCAGACAGAACAGAGTCAAAGAATTGCAGAAGCAAATAAAACCTTGCATCCTGATTCTAATGTGAAAATTGCAAATGTGTATAATTTACCTTTTTCTGATGGCGAGTTTGACGTTGCAACAGGTTATTCTTCTTTTGACACACTAGAAAATTTAGAAGCTGCATTAAATGAGGTTGGAAGAGTTTTAACTTCAAACGGTAAATTTATTCATTTTCTTGATATAGAAGCATCTGCAAATGTGCTATTTCATAAATATAACGGCAGTAGCAAGATTCCATTTTCCTTATATGAACCGGATGTTATAACAGGAAAAACTTGTCTTTCAGGAATACAACTAGTTGATAAAAACGATTTGCCAAAAGTCAGAGAAGCCTATTTTTCAACTGATCCGTTTCTTGTAAAATATTTTGACCATTATATAGCTTCACCTGCAAACTTATTTACAAGTCAAGCTAATAATCCTGAATTTCAATTAAATTTATACCATGATTCCAAACTTGTTAAATCATCTGGTGTGGCTGCTCAATCAGTAAGATTTTTGGACTTTTTTAAAGATTCAATTGAAGAATCGCTCTCATGCTCAGGATATAAACTTCTTGAATCAGGCAAACAGGATGGATATGCAGATGTTCAAAGAAATGGAAAATATTCCAATCGACCGCAATTTAATCTTTTTCACAATGATATTGGTGTTGATAAAAGCCGGTTTGACAGTGATTTAACAAGAAATCTTGGCGCTAATGAAATTAGGATTCTTTCAACACTTTATGTGGTTGTAGCGCAAAAAATTCAATAGCTATTTTATTAATTGCTTCTCTTTAGTGATTACAAACAGTTATCTTTAAATATAAATTATTTTCATCCTGGTTTATGAGCGATATATCAGCGCAGGAGCTAATTGAATTCTTAATGGGAAAGCCAAAATCACTTGAATATTCAATTAGTGAAGTGTCATGCGTGTTAAAAACAGCAGCAGAAGCCGGGGACGTAGAAACTTTTGGAAAAGTAGTGGACACATATGTGAATTTTAAAGTAAGAGCATTGGGAAAAAATAATGCAGGAATCACAGCTCAAGTGCAGATAAACGCACTTGAATATATGGCGCGCTGCGCAGCAGTTGCTGATCTTGGACTTCGGCAGTCTTTGAAAGCAGAAGACAGAATCGAAGTATTATACCAAACGCCAAACAGGCATGGTCCTGCAATGAACGCTTTCATGAAACATTCCGGATGGAATGGTGAAGAGATAGCGTCAATGCTGCTAAAAACAAAAGGAAGCGAGCCACTACCTTCTTCATCTTATACACTTAATTGATTTTCAAAAGTTTTTCCTTAGACGTCTTTCCTGACTTAATCTCAACTTTCTTCTTGAGTGTTTTTGAGAAAAATTTTATTATCTCAAGATTTGCTTTTCCTTCTGTTGGCGGCGCGTGGACTCCAAGCTTTAACGCCTTTTTTGACTCGTCATAGCCTATAATCTCTGTTTTTGGAGAGCCAGTTTTAACAGTTATCTTTAAGAATCCGTTATTTAGGTATTTAGTAATATCCATAAAACCTTATGCGTAGTCACGCCACGTATGTGCGCATTTCTGGCATTTTAAGAATTTTGTCTCAGGCTCGTCAGACGCTCTCGTCTGCACAGTCCAGTAATATGCTTTTTTGTGACCGCAGCGTCCGCATTCGCCTTCAGTCAAAGGAAGTGTTTTTTCCTCTTCGTTTCCGACAATCTCGATTTTCCTGCTGTCATTAACCATGGTTTCCTTAATTGCAGCAAAGGACTCTTTCTTATTTGTATAGCCGCATTTGCATGAAAGCACAGTCGTGTTCTTCTCTTTTTTTGGCATCAGTAGTGAGCCGCATTTTGGACAAAATATCATTTTAAATTACCTCATTATATCATATACTTAATACTTTCTTTTTTATATCTTTGAACCTACAAAATTTATAACATTTACTGCGTATATCTTTATCCACCCAAGCAGTGGTATTCTAAACACTGAGCGTCCTATATATCTGTCTTTTGATATCTTCCCCTCGTTGACGTATGTGTTGATTGCGTCGTTATGGTCACCTTTTGTCTGGAAAAACAGCTCGTTGTTTTCAGTCCATACTCTCACAACTCGGTGGATTATCGGGTCAGGCCTTGTTGACGTTGAAAACACAATCACGTCTCCAACTTTTATCTTTTCGGGTTTAGTTCCAAAAAGCACCATTATGTCGCCAGTGTTAAATCCGCTATTAAATCTGAATGTTTTAAACTCTTCTTTTGTTATATTTCTTTCAAGATAAAAATCCTTCTGAATATCCCACCAGCCGTCAAAATTCTCGTCATGCTCCATTGAGCCTGAGACAACAGCGACTATAGGATAATTTGTACCAAAGATAAACCCGAGTCCCGGATAGACTATAAATTTGATTAATATAAACGCTATAACAACATTTAGCACCCATGAAAGCGCAGAATCGTCCTCCCAGATGAAGTGCCAAGCATTCTTTGCATGCTTTTTAACCTTTTTCAAATCCATTATCTACACAAACTTGTGCTTATATTAAAAATCTTTCGGAAAAAAAGAGATACGAGAAAACCGAGTTTTATTAAAAACTTCAGAATTTTGGATTAAACTTATAAATAACAAGTTTAATATGGATGTTCAAGGAGTTATGATTTAGTATAATAATGGAAACGAAAAAAGAATTTAAAATTGAGGAGAAGAGTTATGGTTTTTAATATTTTCATAAGTTACAGCATTAAAGATAGTGAAACTGCTCGAAAATTAGACTCATATTTTAAACAGATAACTAACACTCAAATATTTCTTTTTGAATCACAAACTCTTTTTGGTCAATTAAGCGTTAACATAATTCAAAGGATAATGGCGTGTGACTTGTTTATTGTTTTATATAGTAAAAATTCGATTCAATCCACTTATGTGCAACAAGAGATAGGTGTGGCAAAAGGCAATAACAAAATGATAATCCCAATTCTTCTCGATGTAGAAGCAAAACCTGATGCTTTGTTAGCAGGAATAACTTACCTATCCTTATATGATGAACAGAAAAGAAATCAAGAAATGCCTAAACTGCTCCAGTATGTAGCTGAAAATTCAAAGAAAAAGGAAAACTTACAGGCAGTAGTTGCTGTTGGTGTTATTGGATTATTGATATATGCACTATCAAAAGAATAAATCAAGTATGAGAATGTGAAATGAAAATAGTTAATGAAAATTTACTGAGGTTTTAACTAATGGGAGTATTTAGAAATAATGCTTCTTTTGGAAAAAGAAATGAATATGCAGTTATAGCAGAATTGATGAAGAGAAATTTTGATGTATATCAAACATTAGTGGATGATCAAGGAATAGATTGTGTAATTCGAGTTGATTCTACAAAATATCTAGATATTCAAATAAAAGCAAGTTCTAAGACTGCTACTCAAGGACGCAATTTCGGAGGATTAAATGTTGATTTAAGAGATAATTATTATTTCATATTTTATGTGGAAGAACAAGATGAATTTTATATCATTCCTTCAGTTGATTTTAAAAAATTATGGCGTAAGACAACAAAAGAAGGAAAACACAAAGGGAAATATAATGTTGTTATTAGAAAAAAAGGATTTGAACAATATAAAGATTTTGAGATACTTAGAAGATGATTTTTTAAATGTTAAACTTAAAGAGAAAGCAAGATGCCAAAGAGAAAAAAAACTAATGTCGATAATAATAATCTAATTGGAGAAACTTCTAATTTTAAGGTTAAATGTATTAATGCCTCTGTCTGGATTTTGGGAGTGATTAGTCCAACAATTGCACTAATTTGGTTTGTAGGTATGATATCTGAAATTGCAAAAAGTTTCAATGGGCATGATTACTCATTTTTTATGCGATATGCCGAGATAAGTTTAACTTTATTCGGGTTTACACTTATAGGGGCAATTTTTGAGAAAAAGAATCTAAATCAATCACCTGTTATTCTTAAACGATTGTTCGTATCAAGTTTAACATTTTTAGCATCTGCAATTAGTTTTTTATTTTTGTATTCAGCAATGTATATCCCTATTGAGATGCTTCCAAAATTTGCATCATATATTGTTATTGGACTTGTTTTTCTTTTTGCAATAACAGGGTTCATAGGTTTTTTAATGGGACTATTATCGTTATTTCCAATCTTACTTGAACATTTGAAAGAATATTACATAAAAGAAGAAGTTAATAAACCTAAACAAGAAATTATGAAATTACCTACAACAACTTCTAAATTAGACAAATTTGATACAAAAAAGAGATATGAAGACTTATCTTATTTTATTACTTCTA
>JAHFPP010000053.1 GCA_023266675.1 Candidatus Woesearchaeota archaeon | reverse complement strand
AGGTCCGTGGCTTGGACAGATCATATGAAGATTTAACTCTCTCACTCTTTCAAGATTTTTTATGATGATATTTGCAAACGGCATCATTATCTCTGAATAATATCTCTTTGCTGCAGGTTCTATTGATATTTCAGAAGCGTAAAGGTCACTTGTCGCAAGATGCGAGCCAAAAAAATCACACGTGAAAAGAAGTTTATCCTCTTTTAGAAATGTGCACATAGTTTCAGGCCAATGTACCCATGGTGTAAATATAAATTTTAAAGTCTTGTCTCCAAGCGAAAGCTCATCATTGTCTTTTATTATTATAATTCTGTCTTGTGATAATTCAAGCTCGTCATTTAGCATCTTTGCGCAAAGCTCATTTGTAACTAACTTTGCCATTGGGTATTTTTTAAGTATATCAGGAATTGAGCCTGAATGGTCCTGTTCTGCATGGTTTGATATTATGTAGTCTATTTTGTTTACAGACTCAAGATGTTCCAAGAGTAAATCTCTTTTGCTTGGGTCAACAGTGTCTATTAATGCAATTTTTTCGCTTCCTTCAATGAGGTAAGAATTATAGCTTGTTCCGTCAGGAAGACTTATTATTTCATCAAAGTATTTTCTGTCCCAGTCAATTGCTCCAACAGAAAAGACTTTACTGATTATTTCTCGCTTCCATGACCTCTTCAAAGAATCCATTACAAGACACACCTCTTTTTTTTAATTAATAGCGTTGTTCTATATAAAGATAATGTTAAGAGCATTGCATATTAATTAATGGAGTAAATTTTTAAAGGGACATAATTTCCTAAAAATCATGCAAGAGAACAGCAAAGAAATTATGAGCATACTTGAAGAATCTATGACTCTTGAAATTAATATTGGAAGACTCTACATGTGTTTTGCAGACAAAGTCCCAATAGATTATAATTTTTGGAACCAACTAGCGGAAGAGGAAATAACTCATAGTTCATTGGTTAATGTTGGGATAGATTTCTTAAAAATAGGAGATTTTCCAAATAACTGGCCAATTGGCGATTTAGATGATTTAGTTAAAACCAATAGAGACATTTTGAGTTTAATAACAAACTATCAAAGGAATATTCCATCACGAAAAGAAGCTTTAGAAATTGCTTTAAGATTAGAGCAGTCTGCTGCAGAAAAGCATTATCAAACATTAATGAATATACCTCCTGAACATGACTATTCGGGAGTATTTAAAATATTTCAAGAATTAAATGGTGCTGATAAAAATCATGCAGAAAGAATTGAGAGGTATATTGCACATAATAGAATTGTATAAGATGATAAAACCTAATATTAACACGAATTCTTCCAAAATATTTAAAAAGCACCTAGTTAAATTAAGATTATGTCAATTGAAACTGCCAAAGGAGTAAGAGATTTCTCGCCAAGCGAAAAAATAGTGAGAGATGAAGTAATTGAGAAACTTAAAAAAACGTTTGAGTGCTACGGGTTTTTGCCTCTTGAAACGCCAGTATTTGAACGGCTTGAAGTTTTGACTGCAAAGTTTGCTGCAGGAGAAGAGTCAGATGCGTCTAAAGAGATATTCAAATTCAAAGACCAGGGAGAGAGAAATCTTGGACTAAGGTTTGACTTGACAGTTCCGCTTGCGCGGTATGTTGCAGAGAATCCTAATGTCAAGATACCATTTAAAAGATATGAGATAGGAAAAGTTTATAGGGATGGTCCAATAAAGCTTGGACGTTACAGAGAATTCTACCAGTGCGATGTAGATACCGTTGGTGTCAACGGGATTGAAGCCGAGGCTGAGTTAATACTCCTAGCGCTTGAAGTTTTCAAGAAACTTGAAATTGACGCTTATGTTGAGATTAATGACCGAAAAGTCCTACATGCAATTTTAAGCCACTCAAAAGTGCCTGAAAACAAGCATGAAGAGGCAATAATAATAATTGATAAGTTAAAAAAGATAGGAGGAGATGAAGTAGCAAAAGAACTAAAAAAAATCGGGATAACTCACTGTGACGAAATTGTCAAAATTTTTGAAGACAAAGAAAAAGTAAAGAAAATTGTTGACACATCAAACATTGACAAGCTTTTATTATTAATTGGAAGCGAAGATGTTATTTTCAATCCGTCGCTAGCCAGAGGGCTTACATACTACACAGGAACTGTTTTTGAAGGATTTTTTAAAAAATCAGAAATAACTTCATCAATTTGCGGCGGAGGGCGATATGACAACATGATTGGACTTTATGGAAACAAGGAACTTCCAGCAGTTGGAATATCGTTTGGGATTGAACCAATTACTGAGCATTTCAAAACGCAGCAAAAGGAAGAGAGAAAAACGAACACAAAAGTCTTTGTTATACCGATAAAAACATTTGAAGCATCACTAAAAATTACCCAGATAATAAGGCATAAGGGAATAAATGCAGAAATTGATTTAATGTCTCGCGGAATCTCAAAAAACCTTGATTATGTAAATTCAGTTGGAATACCATTCGCATTGTTTGTAGGACAAAAAGAAATTGATAACGGAGTCGTGAAAGTCAAAGATATGATTTCAGGAAAAGAAGAAGAAATGCCAATTGACGATGCTATAAACTTTCTAAAGAATCATAAATAATAAATTACAAATAAATATAGATATTATTATCTTGTCGTCACAATAGGAACGTCTTTGACGATGACTGTGTGCTCTGCCTGAGACACTAATCCTTTGTCTGGAAGAGGTGGGTATGCGTGAATTATCCCTAGATCCAATAATTCCCTTAAAGCCATTCTGACTTTTAACGCAGGAAATTTTTTTACTAGCCATCGTGTTGTAAAAGGAAGCCCTTGATAAGTTGAAATTTCTTTTAAAACATCACGTGTTATCTGGCTTCGCACAGGCTTTTTATTAACAACCATGAAAATGTTTGCGTTGTCAGTCTCATGAATTGCCCCTATTCCTTTTGACGCGAAAGGCTCAATTGCAATAACCATATCCTCTTTTAGGACAACATTTTCATAAGCTTCATAATTAGGTATTGATGGAGGTCCGTGGATTATGAACCGTCCAACGCCGTGGCCTGATAAGTTTTTAACTGGTGAAAACCCCATTTTTACGATTTCATCATGAATGACTTTCCCAATCTCAGAAACTTTTCTCCCAGGAGTTGCCAGTTTTAATGCAGCTTCAAGTGCGTTACGTGACGCCATAACAAGATTGTTGTTGTCGCCTAAGTCAACTGTAACTGCTGTATCAGCAACGTATCCCTCGATGTGCACACCAAGGTCAAGCTTTATCAAATCCCCTTGCTTAAAGACCGTATCGTCATCAGGCTCTGCGCATGTATGCGCAGCTGTATTATTAAAAGAAATCTGTACAGGAAACGCAAGGCCTCCGCCAAGCTCTTTTATTTTATCCTCAATTTCGTCGCTGACTTTAAGAACTGAAGCGCCGACTATTATCTTTTGTTTTCCAAACTCACGCGCCTCTGCAGCTATTTTGCCTGCAGTAAGGTATTTTTGCTGAATTTCTGCGTCCATAAATAAACTAGAAAAAAGGTTATTTAAAAATCTTTTTAATATTTAGTTATCAACAATAGTTTCAAATAGATAGTTTCGCTAACTAAATATAAAAGACAAAACAATTTTATGTGTTATTTTTGTCTTTTACTAATTATTAGTATATTATCCCGACAACGACTCTCTTTATCTGGGAGAATCTTATTCTTCCTGGGTCTACATCTTTGTTGTTGTCTCCTTTTGTTTTGCAGTACCATCCGTCTGCATCTTTTCCAATTTCTAAAACACGGTGTATTATTATTCCGCTAGCGTAATCTGATTTGTAACTTATGATATCACCAACCGTGATGTCATCAGGTGTTGATGGAACAATTTCTATTGCATATGAACCTGAATCGATTACAGGGTCCATTGAATTTGTATCTGTAAATGTTGCCCACTCTGCATCTTTTAAGTCAATTATTATTCTGTCCTTATAAACGTGAATCTGGTCTTCCTTTACTCTCTCAAGAGGTGATGGTTTTTCATCTGAAACAGTGTTTAAAGATAATAAACTTAACATTTCAGTTATGTTGCTTTCTCCTATTGTAAGCTGTTTTTGAGGAGTATCATAAGTGATGTTTGCAAAAACTCCTCCTGCAAAGCCAATAAGAAGTATTAATAGAATTATTGCAAAGTATTTGAAGCGTTCAATAATGAAAATTATTGAGTTGTCTAACCTGTTTACTATCTTTTCAAATAAGTTGTTTCCCGACATAGAAGATAGTAAGGTTCCTGGCTATTTAAACCTTTTGGTTTTGTTATCACTTATAGATAGTAAAGTTATCGCTAGTCTTCATATTGCGGAGGAAAATCCCCGAAAAACAATGTTTCAGCAAAAACAACCCCATTAAGCTTTTTAGGAGTAAATAGAAAAGTTGTATCTGCAAAACTGGCTTTTTTCTTAAGTTCATCCAGAAACATTTCCTGATGCTCCTTATTGAAATTGTCAGAGATTACATGAATAAAAACATGTTTTAGTTTAGACAGATTTATGTCAAACAGGAGCTTTTTGATAAGTATGCTTATCTCTTTCTTATCAATAATTACTGTAAAACGGTTATTTGTAAAGTCTAATTCTTTCTTTAAGTCAACACGTTCAGACCTGTAGATAAAACTCTTGTTTCTTAAGGACAGCTCCCTTATAATATCCACAGATTTCTTATTTGATGCAAGCTCTTTAGTGAATTGCCTAATGTCAACATCAAATCCGAAGTCATTTCCGTCAACACCATCAGGATAATCAAGAGTTTCCCTTGAAAAGATTATTGAATCCATTAGTTCTTTCTTTGATTTTATAAGATTATTAAGTTCAGACAAAGTCTTATTTGGGTCGCTTGAGATAACTTCAAGCTTAAAACCTTCAAAATTGATTTTCAGTTTAAGCAGATTTTTTTCTTTTATTTGTTTACCCATGATTCCTCCAGCGTAGTTATACTAAACAATAAAAAGCAATAGATAATACTATTGTTAAAACTAGTATATATTCTTTGTGAAAAGAAATAAACGAATAATATAACAAAATAGCAATTTTTTTAAACTACATTAACATTTAAGTTAGAAGTGGCTGAATTTGCTGGTTATAACACGAAAATGAATAATAAAATAGACAAGATAATTTTGATACCCCTTATATTAATAATTTTTTCAATAAATGTGAATGCCATAGGTCTTGGAGTAAGCCCTTCACAGTTGGTATTCAGTAATGTTTTAAAAGGAGGTTATTCTCAGAATAATGTTTATTTGAGCACGGACACAACCCAAAATTTGAGTATGTTTTTTGAAGTTGATGGAGATATCAAAAATTGGTTAAGAGTAGAAAATAATCTATCCTATGTTACAGTCAGCAGAAATTCCCCGCGGCTTATAAAAGTGATAATTGAACCGCCGCTTGATACTGCAAACGGAAATTATTCTGGTGCATTAAGGATTATTACTGATAAACTTGTAGACCCTGAAACAGGCATTGGAAGTTCTGTAAAGGCAGCTTTTATGGTAAACATTGCTGTTGAAGTAACCGGAACAGAAATCAGGCAATGTTCAGGAGGAGGAATAAGTGTTTCTGACATAGAAAAGGGTTATCCTCTTTCAATAACTTCAAGCATAAAAAATGAAGGAAATGTCAGAATAACGCCTCAAATTTTTGTGAATGTATGGGATAAATACCAGACACAGATAGTATATTCAGGAGTTTTACAATCAGACAGCATACTGCCTACAGACACTATTGATATGATAAAAGAATTAACTACGAACCTAAATGAAGATCAATACTGGGCAGAGATTAAGATTCCTGAATGTAATAGTGGAAACACGCAAACTTTTAATGTTGTAGAAAAAGGTGGTATCAGTGATAAAGGCGAGCTTATCAGAATCGAAAACAAACCGTGGGCACTAGTTGATGAAATTATACCGATAACAGGAGTGTTTAGAAATGATGGGCAAAGAACGGTTTCTGCAAAATTAAAAGGAGAGATATTATTCAATAATAAAGTTGTAAAGATAATTGATACAGATTCAATTGACGCTGCGCCAGGAGAGATTGTATCTCTACAAACATTTTTTAGACCTACAGACGCCGGCCAATATTTTGTCAATGGAAAAGTGTATTTCAACAACAAGCTTACAACACAAAAAGCGTCAGTTATAAATGTGAATTTTGCAGAAGTAACAGCTACGAGTAAAAATAATATGTATGTATGGTACGCATTAATAATTATAATAATAGGAATTCTTGTAATGATAATATTAATAAAAAGAAAAAAGAGTAAACATAGAAAGTTTTGAATAAGTATTATAAAAAAATATTAAAAAAAATTATTGCTTTGTTATCATGTGCGATAACGGAGGCTTTCTTAATTCCTGAACCCATAATAGGCCAATTCTCATCATGTTCTTGTTGAATTTGTCAGAAATTTTATAAGTTTTCTTGTACAGGTCGTAGTCAATGATTCCCATTGATTTTAACGGAGTTAGAATCCTATCATAAAACTGTCTTTTATTGTATGATATTTTTATCTTCTTTTTTATAGGAACAGGCCCTGACTTGTCAACGTATTCAATTATTCTTCCGTCATGAAGACCCATTGCAAAGAGTGACATCTCGGTCTTTCCAATTTCATTTTCCTTGATTTTCATCTCTTCAATTAAAAGCCTAGCGACAATAACCTGCTGCTCGGTAGCAAAGATTACTTCATATATATCATCAGGCATATTAAACTGATCAAACAGTATTACCATACTAATCCCCCCTAAAATATATTAAAGAGGTTTTTTTAATATATAAATGTTATGATTTAGTATACTAATTTAGAGAATGTAGAAAAAAACGTTAATTGTGATTTATGTATATTGACTAAGTTTAAAATTGATTAAGAATTGTTATTTTCATAAAATTCATTTATTTTCTCCTCAGGATTAAGTGTTACCTGCATGTTCCAATCTTTTGGAAAATATTTGAAATAATTGCCCCATTTGTATCTCTCGTCAAGAAAAATTACAATTCCTTTGTCAGTTTCACTTCGTATACAGCGTCCTGCGCATTGAAACGCCTTGTTGAATGCTGGCGCATTATATCCGTATTCCCATCCTTTATGAAACTTCCTGTCGTAATATTCTATCAATGATTTTGTTTCAAGGTCTGGAGACGATAATGGGAGTCCGACGATTACAACGCATTTCAAGAAGTCGCCTGGAAGGTCTATCCCCTCACCAAATGAGCCTGAGATTACACCAAGAAGTGCTGCTCCGACATTTTTGTATTCCTTGAATTTTTCGAGTATCTCTGCTTTATCGTATTTTGAAAGACCTGGTGATTCCTTTATTACTGTCTTTTCTGAAAGCGTGTCAAAAGTTTTTGAAACAATTGACAACATTGAGTAGCTTGGGAAAAATATTGCGGTGTTTCCTGGAATTGCATTCACAATTTTTGCGCAATTCTCTGCAATCTTCTTAAATTCGGCTTCGCTACGCTGCGTGAATTTTGTTGAAACACCAGGCACTATCATGTTAAGCTTGTTCTCAATTGGAAATGGAGAATCAAAAACTTCTTCGTCTGCATCCTTGATTCCCAAAAGCTCAGTGTACATATCAGTTGGTGTGAGCGTTCCAGACATCAAGATTGTTGAGTGAGACTGGTTGATAATATTTCCAGTGATTAATGAAGGGTCAAGACACCTATAAGAAAGAGTTAATATGTCCTCTTTTCTGGATTCTTTGCTTGAGAATATCCTTACAAACCCTTCATCTCCTCCCTGCCAGCTTTCAAGAAACGCCGAGATGCTTCCAAGATATGATTGTTTTTGCTCTTCGCGAATGTTTATTGCTGCAAGTTCAAACTGTGAAATCAAGATATCATAGTCAGTGAATTCATTTATTTTTTTTACAAAATCATCTTTGGATATTAATATTTCAGTATTTTGTCTTGTTAATAATTTTGAATAATTCAAGAAGATAAGATGTATTTTCTCAGCATATTCAGATAACACTTCAAGCTGGTATTTCTTTGCTTCTGTAACTGCTCTTTTTAATATGACGTTTGTAAGCTTCTGTGACGCCAAATCTTTGACTCTTGACGGAAGATTGTGTCCCTCGTCAATTATGATTATGCAGTCTTCGATGACTTTTTCCGCTTTTGAGAAGAATGTTTCCTTGATTGTCGGGTGGAATATATAATAATAGTCACCGACTACGACTTTTGCCTTCTTTGCAAGCATCATTGAGATTTCATATGGACAGAGGCGTTCATCAGAACAAAATGAGTATAAATCCTCTGCGTGCATCGGCATAAGATTTTTTAGTCTGCTTATTGCATCTTTTGATTTCACGGTTATTTTTGATTTTGAGCGCGCATTTGTATAAAACTCGCATTTCTCATCTTCTCTAACATTTTTACAGTACTCAGTAAATTCCTGAGAATAAAGAGATTCGATTCCAGGAACAAGACACATTGCTTTTCTGCCTATTATATCAACTACATCAAACTCAAGATTATATTTTTGCTTAATAAGTTTTAAAGTGTCAATTGCAATCTTATGCTGAGTGTGTCGTGAAGTTAGAAAAAACACGGTTTTATCGTTTGCAATTGCATATGCTAATGCTGGACCCAAAGATGCTGCGGTTTTGCCAAGGCCCGTTGGCGCGTGAACTACAAGATTTTTCTTGTTTTTTATTATCCAATCAATCTTTAGTAAAAGCCGATTCTGCGAATCACGAACAGATTCATACGGAAAAAGAAGCTCTTTACGCTTATCCTCGCTTATCATTTATTTTAGGATTGATAATTGTTTTAAAAATGCTTTGTATTGTAGAGACATATAATAATAAGTTTTGCAATTATAATATTATCAGAACGAAATTAAAAATAAGAAATTGATAAATATTAAATTTAAATTAATGTTTTAGCTTTTAATATTTTATCAGCTAAGTTTTGAGTATTAACATTAATTAAATGCATAAAAAAAGCATTTGAAGAAGACATACTAACTACTGAAT
>JAHFPP010000052.1 GCA_023266675.1 Candidatus Woesearchaeota archaeon | reverse complement strand
AAAAAATCCAGATGGAAGCTTTAGCATGATATATATGGATGAAGTTGGAACTCCGGATTCATCAAGATACTGGAATAAAGCAGAATACCAAAAAGGAAGAACAGTTGAAGAATCAAAAGAATATTTCAGAGAAGAGCTTTTAAAAAGTGTTCCTGACAGGGATGTATTGCTTAATAAAAACAGAATGGATGAAAGATTTGAGCTTGCAAAAACATTTAGAGTTCCAGACGAAGTATTCATAAAGACAAGCAACCTTTATATTACACTCGCTGAAAGAATCACAGGACAGCCAGTTCCTGAAATAAAAGATCCAAGAACAGAAATTATTGAAGCCTTGGCTCCTTATGGAATAATAGAACGATGAAATAAAATTAATTTTTATTTTGTTTAGAACTTATCTTTGCCAGAAGCTTTGCAATTCCAGTATAGTTTTCTGGCGTAATTTGTTTTAATTCTTTTCTAACTGACTCAGAAACATCCAAACCATCAATAAATATTCCAAAATCCTCCATTGTAACTTTTCTTCCTCTAGTGAGCTTACTCAATTGTTCATATGGCATTTCTGCTCCTTCTCTTCTTAGAATTGTCTGAATCGCTTCTGATATGATTTCAGGATGATTTTCAATCGCTTCTATCACTCTTAGTTCATTTACAGTGCTTTTGTTTAGTCCTTTTAATGTTGAGTTATATCCAATTAAACTGTGCGCAAAAGCTGTACCAAAATTTCTTTCAACTGTTGAGTCTGACAAATCCCGCTGAAGTCTTGAATTTGGCAGTTTTGCCGAGAAATAACCAAGAAGTACATTTGCTATTCCCAAATTTCCTTCGCTGTTTTCAAAATCTATTGGGTTTACCTTATGAGGCATTGTTGATGAGCCGACTTCTCCTTCAACAGGTTTTTGCTTTATCCAATCATCACTGATATATCTCCACATATCCTGGTTAAAATCAACAACAATGGTATTTAATCTCATAATATTTTGAAATAATTCTGCATAAGTGTCATGCGGCTCAATTTGAGTAGTAAACATATTCGGTTTTAATTTTAATGGTATACCTTTATTTAATTCTTCAATAAAATTTTTTGTAAAATTCATCCAGTCTACATTTGGATAAGCAACATGATGAGCATTATAATTTCCGGTTGCTCCATTTAGTTTTACAAGAATTTCATATCCTGCCGCTTGAGCTAACTGTCTTTGCATTCTTGAAGCAAAAACTTTAAACTCTTTTCCAAATGTTGTCGGAGACGCTGGTTGACCGTGAGTTCTTGCAAGCATTGGCACATCGCTATGCTTAACTGCTAAGTCATCAATTGTTTCATATAATTTCTGTGCCGCAGGCAAAACTATTTGTCCTATTCCTTCAGAAAGCATTAGTCCGTATGCCAAATTATTTGTATCTTCTGATGTAAGTGCAAAGTGTACCCATTCAAGAGAATCTTCAAGTGAAGTTCCCATTAATTTTTCTTTCATAAAATATTCTACAGCTTTTACATCATGATTTGTAGCCTTTATGTTGCCATGTCCTCTTACTTCAATTACTTTAACAATTTTAGCATCTTCAGTAGAAATATTGTAAAGACCTCTAATCAAATTTATTTCTTGGTCAGAAAAATCCCTGACGCCAATTTCTGGATGTCTTGATAATGCTATCAAATATTCCCCTTCAACGCGTAGCCTGTATCCGATTAATCCTTTTTCACTAAATTTTTCTGCTAAAGGTTCTGTAACTCTTCTATATCTCCCATCGATAGGAGTAATTGCTTCTACTGAATCCATATAATAAGAATTAACTTAAAATTTATAAACCTTTTTGTTTATATACTATTAAAAAGTAGATACATTATTTTTTACAATAAATATTCTCGTAACTATCCTTTTAATTATCATCATTATTCAATAGCGTCTTTTCATGCGAAAATATTTAAACATAACTTAACCATGTCTAATTTATGCCGCTTAGATGCGCAAGATGCCACAAGATAGTTGAAGTTTTTGACCCTCATCAAAAACCAATATACATACCTCATAAGCTGATAGGTACCGACATATACTGCGACAACTGCATTGAAACAATTGAGGAAAACAAGCATTTTTTTAAAAAAGTAAAAAGGTTTTTACTTATTAATAATCCAAAAGTTATGTTAACTGTCCTGATTTACATCTCAATGCTTGTATATAACATTGTTTTCTTTAAGCCATTAAGCGAGTACAACCTCTTTGCGGAAGGGTTTGTGCAGTTTGGCTTTATAATAAATTTTCCAATACTTATTTTTAAAAATCAGATACAAGTATCAGACATATCATTCTCAATATTACTAACACTACTAAGCGTATTCATTGTATTATTATGGAATTACCTGATAGCATGCATACTTTATACTATCTACAAGAAAATAGAATCAGCTTAATTTACGTTTTGTATACTTTAGAAATTTATTTCTTTGCCGCATTCCATAATACTTCAAAATAATTTTGATAACTTTCTGCAATCTCACGACTTTTTATAATTATAATCATTGGGTTTTGAATCATGAGATGTATTGATATCTTATCCTTAAAAATAGTTGTTGTTGCATTACTTTTCAAATCCAAGTATTTTGTTTCAATATTTCTTATGCTAGTCATTGGATGATTCTTATATTCCAAATTTGTTATTATCCTTAAGGTTATACCTAATTTTTGAAATTCTTTTGCTAGATGTGGAGATTCATAAAGTGCATTATACGCTTTTCCAGTGGCTCCAAAAGAGCAAGCATTCTTATATTTTCTAAATTCAGAGAAAAATGTTTTTATCGCTTTTCTTCCCTCATAAACATTCACTTCATTTTCTGATTTATTTATTTTTTCTATTTTTTTGAGTGTCGCTATTATATCAGTTACATACGCCTCTTTTTCCTTTATGCTGTTCAATAGATTGCTTGGATCTGATGCCTTGAAATATTTCTTGTTCTCTTTTGTAATATGGCTTACAAGCCCTTTCTCTGCAAGATTCTTTAAAAGATTATATGATAATGTTCTGTCAATTGATGTGTTTTTTGCTATATCATTTGCAGATAATTCGCCTTTTGACAATAATTCGTAATAGACTTTTGATTCATTTCCTGTAAGCCCTGAATTCTTCAGTTTTTCTAAAATCGTCTCCATACAAATTAATACTTCCTCTCTTTATTTAAATGTTGTTATATTAAATAACAACTTAAGATTATATAATCAGAAATAACACCATTATAAGGTGATAAAATGCTGGAAGAAAGAGTATATGAACAAATTTTAGAAAACAGAGATGAAATTGAGAGAATGGTTAGAGGATTGGAATCTAGGGAACGTGAGCATAAACTGTCAGGGCAAATGGAATTTCCTTTCTATGATTCAATTGAAAATATAAGGAAAGATTGGGATATTCTAAACAACGTGCCATTCTATACATGTCTTAAATATGACATAAAAAATATATATCAAAAACCTTTTGATGAAAATAACATTGTAGAATTAGTAATGAATCCAGTAATGTTTGCTGTAGGTTTTGGTTGTGGAGCGATAGATAATCTTCTTATGGATAAAGCCGATTTAGATTTTCCAATAATGTCGATTTATATGAATCTTATGAATTATGGATTAGGAAGATTACCGAGAATTAACTATTATAACACTTGCCAAGCTACATCTAAATTAATGCAGGTTTCTGTGATTGCAGGAACTATAGCGGGTCTTGCAAGCAAATATTTTTCTTAATCAATTTTTCGTTTTGTATAATTCTTTAAAAATTCTTTTCTGAATTTTTCATAATCATCTTCTTTTATCGCAGTCCTTATTTCATCAATCATTCTTTGCATGAACCTTATGTTATGTATTGTTGCAAGAGTTAGTCCAAAGTTTTCATAAGTCTTCAAAAGATGATGAACGTATGCTTTAGTAAAATTTTTGCATGCGTAGCAATCACAGTCTTCTTCAATCGGTGAAAAATCCTTTGCATACTTTGAAGTTTTGTAGTGCACAGGTCCATTAAACGTTAATAGTGTTGAACGTCTTGCATTTTGTGTTGGAAAAATCGAGTCAAAGCAGTCAACTCCGTTCTCAACTGCAAGTATAATATCTTCCGGTGAGCCAAGCCCCATCATATAACGCGGTCTGCTCTTATCATAATTAGGCAAAGTAACTTTTAGTGCATCAAACATCTGAGATTTTGTCTCTCCAATTGCTAGGCCACCAATTGCTAGACCATCAAATTCCATTGAATTGATTGTTTTCGCGCTAAGTTTCCTTAAATCTTTATACACTCCACCCTGCGATATTCCAAACATCAACTGTTTTTTGTCAGACTTAGCTTCAAGACATCTCTTTGCCCAAGCGTGAGTTCGCTCAACGCTTTTCTTTACTTCATTGATTGGTGCAGTTGGAATTGGCATATCATCAAGCATCATTGCAACATCACTTCTCAAAGATTCTTGAATTTTAACAGAATTCTCAGGAGTCAACAATTCCTCTTTTCCAAGATAAGGATTTCTAAACCTTATTCCATCATCTTTTATTCCAATCAAGAAATCTTTTGAACCGGCCTGAAAACCGCCGCTGTCAGTGAATATCCCTTTCTCCCAATTCATGAATTTGTGAATTCCGCCGTGCTCTTCAATTAATTCAGCACCAGGTCTTAAAGACAAAACAAATGAATTTGCAATAATGCATTCAGTCCCTGTCTTTTCAAGTTGGCGTGGAGAAAGGTTTTTTACACTCGCCTTTGTGCCTACAGGCATGAAAAAAGGAGTGTTCACATTTCCACTTCTCAGTCTTAGTTTTCCTGTTCTTGCTTTTCCAGATTCATCTTTTATTCTAAACATCAGTCAACAAATAACAACTTCTTATTTAATATCTTATCTTATTTTTGCCTTTAACGAAACATTTATAAACCTGTAAATCCATAAGAGTATAGTATAATGTATATTAGGGTGGGAATCTTGGAAAAAAGTAAATCAGTAAATCATAGATTATTAATTAATATGTTCTTCATAACCCTGCTTACAATTATACTTAGCGCAAGCTCTCTTGCCATAAATAATCTTATGGCACTACAGGGAAACATTTATACTAACAGCGGAAATCTTGTCAATGGAAATTTAACAGTACTAATATATGATGCGCCAAGTGGTGGCACACTTATCTATAATTCTTCATCTGATTTTTACGATACAATAACTAATTCACAATATGATATAATGCTTGGAAGCGGAAGTGTAAGTTTATCCCTTGAATACGGAAAAAATTACTATATGGATTTTATAATAAATGGTGAAAATACAGTGTTCAATGGAAATGACAGGCAGATATTTCAGTCAACGACAGGCGTAATAAAAAATATAACATTAACTTCTGAAGACTTAATAATTAATGGAGGAAATGTTGGAATAGGCACAAATACTCCATCTGCAAAATTAAGTGTTACAGGAAATATAGACACTTCCGGAAATATTAATGCGAGTGGAAATGTAACCGCATCAATCTTTTTAGGAAACATTGATTACAGTTATGTTCAGAATGCCCCCTGGTTAACCACAACTGACCAAAGATACAATGATACTGCAGCTATAGGCACTGAAGCTACAAATAGAGGTAATGCTGACACAACTCTTAATTCAAGAGTTGACGCTGTAAATTCTTCATTGAATTCTGAAATAACCAATAGAGGTTCTTCAGATACAACTTTACAGAATAACATTGACGCATCAAACACGCGAATAGATTCATTAAACAGTTCAACACTGAAAAATACAGGCTCACAGACATTAAATGGAAATTTATTAATCAATGGAAATTTAGACGTAATAGGCAGTGTAGTAAATATGACCGTGTCAAATAATTATATTAACGGCTCATCTTATCCTTCACTTGATTCTATATTTAATTTGGGGAGTTCGTCAGCCAAATGGAATAATATATACTCAGTAACTTTCTTTGGTAATCTAAACGCCAGTTATATTCAAAATTCTCCTTGGCTTACAGCAGCTGACCAAAGATACAACGACACTGTTACAATAGGCACTGAAGCTACAAACCGAGCAAATGCAGACACAGCTCTTAATTCATTAATTGGTGATGTAAATGGTTCTTTAAACTTAGAGATTACAAACAGAGCTAATGCTGACACCACTCTTAATAACAGAGTAGATTCTGTCAATACTTCTTTGATAACCGAGACATCAACAAGAGGAACAGCTGATAACAATCTACAAAATCAAATCATAAGTATTGGAAACTGGTCAGCTGTCAGTGTAAATTATAATACAACATCTCAACTTAACATATTATATTTGGCAATTGGAGACCAAAGATATAATGATAGTATAGCAATAAATAACAAACAACCACTTAATGCTGATTTAACAAGCATCTCTGGATGGGGAACTAACTCTGATAAAACACTTTATACAACTTCTGCACATACGTGGACTGAAACAAACCTAACAGCCATAGGTAGAGAAATTATTGCATCAACAACTATAGCAAATGCAAGATACAACTTAGGACTTGCTATAGGAACAGATGTTCAGGCATACGATGCTGACTTAACAACTTATGCAGGCATTACACCTTCAGCAAATGTCCAGACTCTACTTGGAGCATCTGATTATTCAGGATTTAAAACAAGCCTAAGCTTAAACAATGTCGACAACACCGCAGACACTAATAAACCAGTTTCAACAGCGCAGCAGGCAACAATTGATGCACTTAATTTATCAAAAGCTGGAGTAGGAACTTGTGCAGCTGGACAAGTTGTACAGAACGTGACTGCAATAGGTGTACAATGTATAACAGACCAAACAGCTGCCGGTGCAGGGGACGGAACAGGTGGATGGACTAACAATTCACAAAATACTTCAACAATGTTAAATGTTGGAATTGGAACGACAAATCCTCAAAGCAAATTAGAAGTTGTAGGGAATATAACTGTCGGAACATCTGACGTCTTAATTTTAGGTACAACAGGAGATTTATATGGCAAGCAAGGAATGGTATCCTCGTTTGGTTATAGTATAAATCTTGATGGCAATAATGATGATACAACTAGCATATTCAAAATTACCAAGAATTCAAATATAATTGGCAGTGGTACAGAATTATTCAGGATTCAAGAAAATGGCAACGTAGGTATCGGTACTTCTTCACCAAATGCAACTTTGCATGTTAATGGTCTGATGATGATTACTCCAACTGACATACCGGGAACATGCGACGCAACTACTAAAGGGGCATTTTACATGGATGACAGCTTGAATCTTCCATGCTTTTGCAACAGCAGCAATTGGGTGAAGTTTGAAAATTCATCAGCAACATGTTAGACTAAACAATGAAAAAAATATTTGTTTCAATTTTTATATTTTTAATCTTAATAAATACATCCATCGCATTTAGCGGCACAACAGCATCTTACAATGTTTCATCAAAAACAGATATGTTAAGCGCAAATGCCAGTTTGTCAAGTTCTAGTGTAAGAACAAACGGCGGTCAGGGACCAAATGGAGTATCAACAACACAAACATACAACCAAAGAACCGGATTTTTAAATTACACTTACGTTGACGTGACTGCGCCAATAATAAACAGCACAAAAGTAAATCTCTCAATTGTTTACAACACTGACGGGTCAATAACCCTTTTATGGCATAATGATACGCATGAAGACGTTTCAACTTATAATATATACAGAAAAACAATAAACATAACTGTTCCGGTAAACTCAACAATTAAAGTAGCTTCAAATATAAATCTATTAACATGGACTGATAGTTCAATGAAGAATTCAAACACAAATTATTATTATGTACTCACCGCAGTAGACAAAGTAGGAAATGAAAATTTAAGTGCAATAACAAACGCTGTAAATTTATCAACACTGGATGATTGTACAAATTCTTATGGAGCATTTGGTTCTTTTGGATCATGCAGTTCAGGAAAAATGGAACATTCAAGGGAAAGAACATGTTACCTAAATGATGGCACAACAGAAGAGACAGAAGAAAAAGCGTGCTCATCAAGCGTTAGCGCAGAAACACCTGTAATTTCAAGCGCAACAATACTCTCAGAAATGAACCCTGGGGTTCCATCAATAGTAACAATAGACAATCCATCAATTGGATTATATGAAGCATCAATAAGCGTAGTTGAATCTCTTCAAAATATAAAAATAACATTCCTTGTTGTAAATACGATTCCTGAAAACATTCCTTCACAGACTGAAAATGAGCAGATTTTCAAATACATAGAAATCAATATGTCATCAAACAAGGATAAAGTGAACGAAGGAAACTTGAAGTTTAAAATAGAAAAGTCATGGCTCACGCAAAATAATATTGATAAAAATAATGTCAGATTATCAAGATTCACAACCAAGTGGGATGAACTTTCAACATCAATAATCAATGAAGATAATGATTATGTATACTTTCAGGCAATAACTCCAGGATTTAGCTATTTTAAGATATCGGGACTACAGCAAAAATCTTCACCAGCAGTGGAAACACCATCTACACTTGAAAAAACTCCTGAAATCGCAACACTTCAAAACATAAACCAAAAATCAACAGACAGTAAAAAAGAAGCCGCTACACCAAAAATATCATCAATCACTCTTAACAAGATTCAAAACAATAACTCCTCATTTACTTTTATACTTTTAGCCATCATAATCTCTTCAGCATTGCTGTTTTTTGGCGTAAAATACAGGCACAGCTTTTTCAATCAGATTCCAGAAGAAGAAAACAATATCCATATCTTAGAAGTTTTCTTTGAAAAAGCAAAATTAAATGGAGTAAATCTTGAACTTGCCAAACAAAGACTGATTGAACAGGGATGGAACAAGGAAAAAGTTTCTGAAGCTTTCAACTATGTTTATAATGAAGAAAAAAATACAAAACTTATAGAACAATTCTTCATAAGAATCAAAAGCAGCGGAGTTGATATGGAACTAGCAAAGCAAAGGCTTATTGAACAGGGATTTGATGAAAATGTGGTTCATGAAGCTTTAAACAATGCTTTTGAAAGCGCTTAATTTTTATTAATCTCTTTTTTCAGGCTTTCAAATATTCTTTCTTTTTCGTCAATTATATTCTGAATTGTTTTCTTAGGCAAAACTTTAGAGTTTGATGCTTTTAGGAATAATTAATCATTTAACGCTATGCATTTCTCAAGTTCAATATTTACAATGT
>JAHFPP010000051.1 GCA_023266675.1 Candidatus Woesearchaeota archaeon | reverse complement strand
AAAATTTTATGATTTTCTGCTCAAGGAAATATTTTCCTTTGAGCCCTAAAAATTAATGAGGAATTTTTATGGCAACCACAATACAGGTAAGCAGTGAGCTTCTTGATAAGCTAAAATCAATGAGGATGCATGAGAAAGAAAGTTATGAAAGCATAATTTGGGATATACTTGAGGATAGAATGGAACTTTCAAAGGAAACAAAGAAGAATATAGAAAAATCTCTTGCTGACTTTAAAGCAGGCAGAACAGTTTCATTGGATGAAATCAAGAGGAAGATGAAACTTGTATAATGTTGAATTCTCAAAAGTTGCTGAAAAGCAATTTTTTAAATTAGAGAAGACATTGCAAGATAGAATAGTTGCTTCTTTAGAAAGATGCAAAGTAATACCTCACGCGCACGTAAAAAAACTTATAAATTCACCATTCTACAGCCTAAGAGTCGGCGATTACCGCCTACTACTAAACATTGAAGGCGACAAGTTAATGATATTAGTTGTTGAAATCGGGCACAGAAAAAATATTTATGACTAAGAGCAATAAAACCATAATCTTTTTAAATCCCCCCAATTTTCTATCCGTATTCAAAGCAAAATCCCGATGTACTACTGCAATGATTGTGAGTAGGAGGGTAGAGGCAACATGGAAGAAAAAAATATAATAACAGCTCTTAAAAAATTAAAGCAGGAATCAAAAAAAAGAAACTTCGAACAGAAAATCGATGCAATCTTTATTCTAAAAGACTTAGACTTAAAAAAACCTGACCAGCAGGTAGATTTCTTTGCAGCACTGCATTACCCTACAGGTAAAAAAATAAAAGTTGCAGCGTTCACTGGACTAGAACTTCACCCTGAAGCAGAAAAAGTCTGCGACAAGGCAATCACACAGACTGACTTTGCAAAATATCAGGCAGACAAGAAAATGGCAAAAAAACTTGCAAGAGAATACGATTTCTTTATCGCTCAGGCTAATATAATGACACAGGTTGCTGCAACATTTGGTAAGGTTCTTGGACCAAAAGGAAAGATGCCAAACCCTAAAGCAGGCTGCGTAGTTCCGCCAAAAGCAGCGCTAAAGCCGTTATACGACAAATTACAGACAATGGTCAAAATGCAGGCAAAAACACAACTTGCAATCAGCACAATGGTAGGAAACGAAAAACAGGATGAAAAAGAAGTTGTAGACAACATAAAAACACTCTACAGCCAACTAATACACCACCTGCCAAGCGAACAGGACAACGTCAAGGGAGTTTACTTAAAATTTACAATGGGTAAACCAGTAAAGATAGAGTAGAGGAAACCAAAATGGCTCACGTATCAGAACAAAAAAAGAAAATAGCAGCAGAATTCAAAAAACTCGCACAAACGTACCCAATAGTCATAGCTGTAGACATGGAAGGACTTCCAACACCTCAGCTTCAGACAATGAGAGCGCAATTAAGAAGCAAAAACATTGTGCTTAAAATGACAAAGAAAAGAGTCTTAAAAGTAGCTTTGGAATCAGCAGGCAAAAAAAACCTTGAAAAACTGGTCCCATACTTAATCGGACACCCAGCATTGATATTCACAAAAGACAACCCTTTTGTACTATTCAAAAACCTTGAGAAAAACAAGTCATCAGCACCTGCAAAAGGCGGACAGATAGCTCCAAAAGACATCGTTGTTCCAGCAGGACCAACAGGATTTGCACCAGGACCAATCATTGGAGAACTTGGACAAATAGGAATCAAGGCAGGAATTGACGCAGGAAAAGTCGTAATCAAAGCAGACTCAGTCGTCGTAAAAGAAGGACAGGTCATAAAAGCAAACGTCGCAGCAATTCTGACAAGACTAAAAATTGAGCCAATGGAAATAGGACTTAACATAGTCGCTGCATACGAAGACGGCGAAATATACACAAAACAGCTGCTAAGAATTGATGAAAAAGAATACATACAAAACATTGCACAGGCTCACACATGGTCATTCAACTTGGCAATTGAAGCAGGAATATACAACAAAGCAACAATTGAATACATGGTAGTCAAAGCCCACAGAAATACAAGAGCAGTTGCAATCGAAGCTAATATACTTGCAGCAGAAGTTGTAGGCGACGTCCTTGCAAAAGCAGAAAGACAGATGAACGCACTAAAAGAAATGATACCTAATTGATAGTTACGCATTATATAAAATAAAAAAAACATAAAAAAACACACTCAACGGAGGAGAAAAGAAAATGGAATACGTATACACCGCAATGCTTTTACACAAAGCTGGAAAAAAAGTAACAGAAGAACACGTTAAAAAAGTTCTTGAAGCAGCAGGAGTAGCAGCTGACACAGCAAGAATCAAAGCTCTAGTAGCTGCCCTTGATGGAGTAAACATCGAAGAAGCAATACAAAAAGCAGCAGTCGCAGCACCAGTTGCAGCAGCACCACAAGCAGCTCACGCACCAGCAGAGAAAAAAGCTGAAAAGAAAGAAGAGAAGAAAGAAGAAGACGCTGCAGCCGGCCTTGGCTCACTATTCGGATAAACACTTCTTAAAAAAATAAATTTTTTTTATTATTATTTTTATTAAATAATATTAAAGGCAAAAAAATGGATGAAAGCGAAGGAAAAAAGGAGTTATCAGAAAAATTGAATTCCCTGTATGAGGAAACTAGAGTTCTTAGAGAAGAAATGAATAAACTTAATTCTGTTAAAGAAGAAACCTTCAATAAGAAAAGCGAAGTAATCAAAAACATACGCGAAATGATTCTAAAAGTCAAAGACGTCAAAGAAAAAAGAGACGAGAAGACTAAATCAGTAAAAGAAGAAAAGGAAAAAAGGCAGAAACTCAACGAAGAGATAAAAGGAAAAATACAGGAAATAGATAAAACTGTTCCTAAGAAAGAGGAAGAAGCCCCAAAAAGAAACGAAGGGGACATGTCACCTCAGATAATCAAGAAAAATATTAAATCACTTGAATACAAGATTGAAACTGAAGGCATGAGCTTTGAAAAAGAAAAAAAGACAATGAAGCTCATAAACTCAATGAAAAAGCAGCTAGCTGAAGCAGAGAAGAAATACAAAGCGTATTACGATCTAAAAAGCATCCACAAAGAGCTTAAACCTCTAAAGAAAGACGCTAATGATATTCACAGAAAAATACAGGACGACGCTAGCGAGAGTCAAAAGCTTCACGAAGAAATGATAAAGACATCAAAAAGCATCGACGACCTGCGTAAAGAAGAAAAAGACTTGCAGACAAAGTTTCTTGAAGAAAAAAAAGCATACCAGGAAGTAAGTCAGAAACTATCAGAAAAACTCGCTGAGCTTGGAAAGATTAAAGATGAGCAAGGACGCCAAAGAGCTGACGCTGCGGACGAAAGAAAAGAAAGGCAGAATAAGACTCTCAAAGAAAAACAAAGAGAAGTCGAAGAAAAGCTAAAGAAAGGCGAGAAACTCACAACTGATGACATAAGAATTCTTCAAAGCATTGATGAATAAGTAGGGTCACATCTAGAATTATTAAGATACATACACTTTTAGTTATATTTGCATAATTCTAAAGCTTTTTCTGGCGATTCAACAAAAACATTTTTGGCACTGTTCAGAAATGCACTATCTTCAGTTATGTCTAATATTTCAATTGTGAATATTGATTGAGACTGAAGGACTGAGACTTTTGAGCTGCTAGAACCATATATTTCAAAAGAAGGAACAAACAATATATATTCTGTTTTAATCTTTATACTTGGATTTAGAATTAATGCCCTGTAAATGCATGTTTCATAAACATCGTTTTTCTCCAATTTTTTTGAAACTATCCCCTTTAAGATATAATAATCTGAAAGACGTTTTAAAGCCTTATCGAGAGATTCATTTGCTAAATAGACAAGATCACTCCCTCCCTGTTTGATTAAAGGAGGTATTGAAAAACTTAAACCTATTACTAAATCCTCAAGAGTATTAATTGCTTTACAAACCTCTTCGTTTGCCATTGCAGAAACATCCATAAAAGAGGATAATACTAACTATTTAATTAATTTACTATCTTATAGTTAGTATTAATTTTGATAAGAAAACAATAATATCGTCTTTAAAACACCTAAAATAAGTATATTCTCTAAACTATAATTCATAAAATATAATTTTCAAAATCAAAAAGTATATAAATGAGTTATACCCGTATTTTGTATAAAGAAAACGTATCGACCACAACATGTTGTGGTTTATAGTGGTTCTAGGGGAATATAGAGAAAGAGAAATTAAATAAAAGGTGAACCCATGCAAAAAGAAACAACAACACATTCGGCAAAGTGCCCAAATTGCCTTAGCACAAACGTATACGGAATGAGCAGAGTAGTAGGATACTACAGCATTATAGAGAACTGGAACGACTCAAAGAAAGCAGAGCTTAGAGACAGACAAAACGGAAGCTACAAATTATCATCTGCTCCAAAAATGGAAGTTTCAGAAAAACACCTAGAAGCACAGCCTATAAGAATAACAGTAAACTGCTGCTAAATAGCTTTTAAGCATATTTATTTTTTTATTATTAATTCTTCATTTTTTCAATATCAGAAAAACACCAATCGCCATTGGAATAAAGCCTAAAACCTGCCAGAGTGTTGGCACATCATGGAAAATTAGATAGGCAAAGAAAAGCGTGAAAACTGGCGAGATTGTGCTTAATGATATCGCTTTAGTTACAGGAATCCTGTGTATCCCCTCTATCCACAAAATCTTTGATATTGTAAACAGGAATATACTGCTGATTAATATCCATGGAAGCGCGTTATTAAAATCGCTAAATGATGGTGTTGTACTAAACATAAATGAGAGTGCAGTAAATATTATCCCAACAACCATCGTCCTTAAGAAAAGCATCATCTCTGAACTTATTATCTTTCTTGCTTTTTGCGAGAAATAGTTTCCTATAGGCGGAAAAATCGTTGCGATAAGAATTAAGATATCGCCCTTATTGAAGAGTATTTTACCAGGGAAAAGTATGAATAATGCGCCAAAAACCATTAAAAATGCGCCAAGTAGGTGTAATCCTTTCTGTTTTTCCTTGTACCATAGGTTGAATATAATGTATGAAAAAAATATTTCCATTAATGCCACAATACTAGCGTTACCAGAAGTAGTATATTTTAATCCGATAAAAATTAAAAAATAGAAAAGAAAACCTATAAAAAAAGTCGAGATTAAAGTGTATTTGATAGCTGACCACTCTCTTAATTCGTGCCATTTTTTTCTTAAAGTAATTATTAAGGTAAGTGTGAGTCCTGAAAAGAGCATTATAAGCGAATAGGTAAAAAGCGGTGAAAGCGTTTTATATGAAAGGAGGGTTAGTATTGGAAAAAGGCTCCAAAGAAAAGCTTCAAAAAATATCATAATACTTCCAATTCTTTCGTCAGGTAATTTCATATTAAAAATTATTTGATGTGGTTTTTAAAGATATGGCTTAATGACTCATTAAATCCAAAAGCTTTAAAAATAGCCCCTAATTCTTTTCAGTATATTAAGGTGAAATTATGAAAATACACACAAGAATGAAAAGAAAATTCAAGCTTAACAGCTCACAAAGTTGGACAAACTTCTTTAGAGGCGGCAAGGTCGCAAAGAAAGGCGAACGAACCTTTAAAACACTTGAAGGCGCAAATAAATGGGCAGCTGAGAAGCTTAACCTAAAAGAAGGAACATACAATGTTATTCCTGCAAAACTTGGCAAGAAATTCAAAATCAGGTCAATCGTAAAATAAATTTTCTTTTTTTTTAAAAAAATATTTTTTATTATAAAATTTAATTAAAAATTGATTAAGAAGATTTTTAATTAAGTCGTGTTGCTTGAGAATCAGATGTTAATCCGTTTATAGCATTGTCAAAAGAAAGTCTTGGTCCTGCATAAGTGTCTGTTAAAAGAGTATGATGTTCGAATCTAAATGAAGACATAACTCTTCCAAGCGCGTAAATCCCTCTTAGAGTTTCAAATTGCATATTCAAAGATTCCTGCTGAAATTCATGATTCTGCCTCTCCATTCTTTCAAGCGTGTTACCAATTGAAGATAAATATCCTAACGCTTTTGCAGTGTTTGTATTTATCGCTTCAACATTCCTAACTATTTTTGTAAGCGCTTCAGTTTGCCTTATACCTGTCAATTCTCCTTTTAACACCTGCCCGATGTCCTGATACATATCTGCTGCAATGTACCTTGAATTGTAGCTTTGTGAATGAGATAGTTTTGTTGGCGTATCAAATCCTTTTATCTCCCTGAATTTATCTTGAAAATAATTTGAAATTACTTTAATCTGCCATTCTTCAAGCTCAGTTGTTCGTACTCTTCCGACAAAGCTTTTAAGCACATCTGATAAGCCAACTAATTGGTTTTGCGAGAATAATTCGCTATATGCTGCAAATAATGATGCAGGATTATCCTTTCCCACCTGTCCATATAAAATTATATTTTCAGAAAACAGCGGAATTTGCGTTGCATTCAACTGAGAATAAACTTCTTCTACTGCATTATTCTTTCTTTTATGATTTTCATCCCATCTAAGACTAAATAAAGTTTTCCCTGCAGACTTTATTTTTTCTTCTAAAGTTTTTTTTGTTGCAAGATAAGTAAGATAGTCATTATATTGTGAGACCATTTTTTCATTATTTGAGAAAGGAGAAAAGAATTCAATTTTAGGCATACTTTCATCAGATTCTCCTTTACTTCTTACAAGGTATTGTCCTGGATTTTTTATATATTTTTCAAAGGCAGATTCTATAACCCTATCAATCTCCCATGAATTAAGGAATTTAGCACCATATAAATCTTGCATAGGCTTAAATGGCTCATGAAGTCGAATCCATTTTCCAGTTTCGATATCAATATAATCATTATCTGTTAATTCAGACGTAGACAGTTTATTAATTTCCAGTGCGCTTTTTTTCCCAACTAGCCTATCAAAATCTGTGAGCCTAAAATCCAAAGCATACGCAAGCCCCATAATTGCACTGGAACGGTCTTCAGCTAAACCATCTGCTCTCTTTTGAGAAACTAAATCCATGAGTTCATTTAATTGCCCATCTGCTTGTTCTGGGTCATCCTGAGCAATCAATTCTCTAGTTAGATTATCAACTTCGCTCTCGTTTGATTTTCCATCAAGAAAATCATTGACAACTTCCGAAATTCCATTATTATTTGTCATTACTACTAAAAAGTCGTATTATTATATAAAGTTTATGATTTAATATAGGGTATAAATCTTCTAGTTTTTCTGTATCTTCGCAACAAAAAATCCTTCAGTATTGTTGTCCTGAGGCCAGATTCTTAGCGTGTTTTTTACGCCTTCATGGTATGTTTTGTCTTCAAATTCTGTCACCGTTTCTCCTCTTTTAATGTCAAGCGTTATTGGAAGCGTTTTTGCGTTTGGATATTTTTCAAGAAGATAACTAACTATTCCCTCATTCTCTTCAGGCTCAAGTGAGCACGTTGAATACACAAGCACTCCCCCTTGTTTTAGAAGGTTGAATGCTTTGTCAAGAAGCTGTTTTTGAGGAACAGACAAATTTGTTATTGAGCGTTCATTCCAAATTAAAAGCGTCTTAAGACTCGTTCTTATTGTTCCTGTGCCTGAGCATGGGGCGTCAACTAGAATTTTATCAAACTCCCTTCCTTTAATTCGCTGCCCATTGCTCATTGTAACTATTGAGTTTGTTGCGCCAACTCTCTGTAAATTTATGCCAAGCGGCTTTGCACGGTCTCCTTTATAATCATTGCATACAAGAATCCCGGTATTCTTCATCATTGCAGCTATCTGCGAAGATTTTGAACCTGGGGATGCACACATGTCTAGAACTGTGTCGCCTGGTTTTGGCTCAAGAACCATTGGCGGAATCATCGACGCAGCTTCCTGCACATAGATATATCCCAGCGCATGCTCAGTTGTATTGCCAATATCACGCCGTCCAGTGTCATGCTCTATCCAAAATCCTTCTTTGCACCACGGAATCTGCTCTAAACGCCATCCTTTATCATTAAGACGCATTTTAGCTTCCTCAACTGTAATCTTTAGTGTATTGACCCTTAAACTTCGCTTGATGAATGCAAGAGAATACTTGATGAAGTTATCATAATCATCGCCGCAGAGGCATCTGTATCTCTTTTCAAACCCCGGCTTAATCTTTACCTTATCAACGCTAATCAAACTTTCCATAACTATCACGAAAACTCATTGTTATTAAAAATGTTTGGCAACAAAATCACTTAAAAAAGAAACTCAAATCTCTTTAACCATATATGGTCCTTCTAATTTGTATCCGAGTTTTTTATAATATGGTCTGACACCAACTCCTGATATTACAACAATTTTTTTCTTTTTATTTTTCTTAGCAATATCTTCAGCTTTCTGTAAAAGTTTTTTTCCAAACCCTTTGTGCTGCATGTTTCCTTCCTCGCCAATTCCAATTGCTGTGCCAACAACGTGAAGCTCTCTAATAAGCGCAGAATCTTTTGTTATTTCCTTTCGCAAAAACTGCGACGGGAACCTTAGGCGGCAGTATCCAAACAAGAATTCTCGTTTATCATCTTCAAATGATATGAAGTATTCTTTTCCTTTTGACGCGAAATACTCTTCTGTAAAAAGTTTAATTTTTTCCTGACTGATTTTTTGCTTAAGCGACATTAGCCCTGCTTCGCGGCATCGTATGCATTTGCATTTTATGTTTTTTAAAGTAAGCATTTTATCAACGTACTGGCGAAGGTTTGTCTTGTCAACGCCAGCCTCGGTGACGTGTGTTGGTATGTCTCTTTGCACCCTCATTATTCTTATCCAGTAAGGTATTTTTCGTTTAAATTCTGAAATTATGTCAGCAGCGTCTTCCCGTAATAAAGGAGAATATTTTCCAGCTTTCCATAGCCTGTAAAGAGCTGTTCCCTTCATAACCATTGTTGGGTATATCTTGTACATGTCAGGGCGAAAATCTGAGTCTTCAAGCGTCTCAACTAGCATCTGTAAGTCTTTTTTATTGTTTGATAGTGGAAGGCCTGGCATCATATGGTAATTTATTTTAAAGCCTAAATTCTTAAGCACCTTTGTTGATTAAACAGATTCTTTTACTCCATGTCCTCTGTTTACAAATTTCAATATTTTGTCGTCAGTTGCCTGAATTCCAAGTTCAACACGTGTACAGCCGTACTCAAGCATTTCATTTCCGTGATTAAGAAGTCCAAAGTCAGGTCTTGTCTCAATAGTGAGGCCAATGC
>JAHFPP010000050.1:435-9735 GCA_023266675.1 Candidatus Woesearchaeota archaeon | reverse complement strand
ATGACGTGTTAAGGATAGCAACAACAATAAGCCAGAGATGGCTGCCAATTTATTATGCAAAAAGAGTAGCTACAGAAACAGTTGCCTCTGATGCAAAGATGGCAGCGTCAAGCATTCTGCCAAGAAATGATGTAACCGAGTCAGAAAACCAAGTATATACACTTGATAAAAATCTTAAGATTCTTGGAAGCCTAAAAGGGCTTGCAAAAGGTGAACAGATTTATTCAACAAGGTTTATCGGTGACAGATTATATATGGTGACTTTCAAGCAGGTTGACCCATTCTTTGTAATAGATTTGTCAGACGCGTCAAACATTAAGGAGCTTGGAAAGTTAAAGCTTCTAGGATTCTCAAGATACCTTCATCCATATGATGAAAACACAATAATAGGTATTGGACGCGATGCGACTGATAATGGACGAACCGAAGGATTAAAGATTTCATTGTTCGATGTTACTGATGTAGAGAATCCAAAAACACTGGCAAGTTTTGTAACAACAGAAAAATACGCGCAGTCAACAGCAGAATGGGAGCATAAGGCATTCCTTTTTTCAAAAGAAAAAAATCTCCTTGTAATCCCAGCATACAACTACAACTATGATTACACTGGAAACACCAAAGGTCAGGAATACAACGGCGCAATGGTCTTTAACATAACAAAAAACGGAATTACACTACGAGGAATAATTGACCACAGCAGCGGAAGCGGGAACAACTATTACGGACCGCTCGTCGAAAGAAGCCTATACATAAACGAGCTTTTATACACAAAATCATCAGGATTGTTAAGAATAAACAAAATCGATGACTTAAGCAGCGTAAACAAGCTTGAACTAGTTGACAAGACAGGCGCAATACCAATAGTGTAAAACTTTAAATTATTTTTTTAATTTTTTTTGTATTAATAAATTAGTTTATGTTCTCATTTAGCAATAGTTATATAAATAACTTTATCAGTGTTCTTTTTTATGAATGAATTTCTTGAAAAAGTTATTGGCAGAATTATTAATAATTATAAAACACATAAAATAAGATCCTATCCTTATATGGAACGGGTGGGGTTATCACATTACTCATTTATTGGAAACGAACTTTGGGTTCCTCATTTTGAAACAAAACAATTTTACAAAGTAGACTTATCAACATTACCTGGTATCTGGTTTTGTCAGGATTTTATTAATGAAGAAAAACCGATAAGATATGGTTTATTGTGGGCTTTGATAACGCCTGAAATGGCAGATAATCCTGAAGATAAATTAACACCTTTTCGACCCATTGATTCAGTTGATGATGTTGCCAGACTTTCAATTATGGACTCTGGCACTTTACTATCTAAAAAAATGCTCCGATGGTCAACTTATTGTGAAGCATATAAAAAGGTAGGAATATTTGAAATGTATATGCATGATTTAGAAAGAGAAAACTTGACAAACGCTCCAATTTTAACAGTAACACCTAAAGGGAATGGCAGAATATTATGTCTTATGCCTTCTAATAATGGAGGTAAAGCAAAACAGGAAAACTCATCAAATCCTCTAATTACTGGTCTAAATCATTCTTACGGATAATTATCCCGATAACCAAATTTTAAAATATATTTCTCCATCACGCTTATATATAAGAAATTCTTTCATTTTTCTTATGAAAGCATTCATAGTGTATCCAACTTACAGGATAGTTGAAGACGTTACAAAGGTTTACCTCTTTGGGCGCCTTGAAAACGGCGAGAGCTTCTTATCAATACACGATTATAAGCCTTATTTTTACATAAAAAAGTCAGACGTCGCAAAGGCGCTTGAACTTGAAACTTTTATAGTTGAAGAAGGAGTTAAAAAAGATTTCAATGATGTTGAACTTGTAAAGATAATTTTCAATTTTCCAAAACAAATTGGGGACGCGAGAAGAAAGTTTGAGGACAAAAGCATTGTTTGCTACGAAGCAGACTTAAGGTTTGTAATGCTTTTCATGATGGATAATGGCATTCTTGGGTCAACGGATATTGACGGGGAATATAAGAAAGGTAATTATGTTGACAGAATTTACGAAAATCCTAAACTAACTCCTGCAGCATATTTCCCAAAACTAAAGGTTTTGTCGCTAGACATAGAAACAGACATGAAGGCAGAAAAACTCTTCTCAATATCAATGGTGTGCGACGATTTTAAACAGGTAATAATTCAGTCAGATAAAAATCTAAACAACGCAATAGTTGTTGACTCAGAGAAAAAACTTGTAGAGACTTTCAGGGAAAAAGTTAAGGAGCTTGACCCTGACATAATAACAGGATGGAACCTTATCGATTTTGATTTCAAGGTTATTGAAGCAAAATTTAAGTCATATAAAATACCATTTGACTTAGGACGAACAGAATGGCCATGCAGTCTTCGTCTTGAAGCAAGCTTCTTTAAAGATTCATCAGCGGATTTCCCGGGAAGGATGCTGCTTGACGGAATACACCTAATGAAATCTTCATTCATAAAGCTTGACGATTATAAGCTTGCAACAGCAGCAGAGGAATTCCTTGGCGAAGAAAAACTTATCGGTGAGGCATCAAAAGGTGAAGACATAGAAAATGCGTACAAAAATAACCAGCAGCTTCTAGTTGATTACAATCTTAAAGATTCGCAGCTTGTAATTGACATAATAGATAAGACAAAAGTCATTGACCTTACAATACAGCGTTCATTATTGACTGGTATGCAGCTTGATAAAGTAAAGTCAAGTATTGCATCTCTTGACTCATTGTACCTTCGGGAATTAAGAAAGCGAGGCTACGTTGCATACTCAGCAAAGAAAGGAGATGATGAAACAAGGATAAAAGGAGGATTTGTGCAGGAATCAAAACCGGGAATATACGATTACATTCTTGTGCTTGATTTTAAAAGTCTGTATCCTTCAATCATGAGAACGTTTAATATCGACCCATGGTCATTTGTTGAAGACTGCAAGGGAGAAAATCTTATTACTGCACCAAACGGAGCGTGCTTCAGGAATCAGGACGGCATACTTCCAATGATTTTACAGCAACTATGGGACCAAAGAGATAAGGCTAAACTTGAAAAGAATCCTCTTGCAAGCCAGGCAATAAAAATTCACATGAACAGCTTCTTTGGAGTGCTTGCAAATCCTACATGCAGATTCTTTTCGCTAAAAATGGCAAACGCAATAACTCACTTTGGCCAGGCAATAATAAAAATGGCAACAGAAGAAACCAAGAAACTTGGATACGAAGTAATCTATGGAGACACAGATTCTATTTTTGTAAAAAGCAATGCAGAAAGTTATGATGATGCAAAAAAGATAGGCGAAAAAGTTGCAGTCAGCGTAAACGAGTTCTTCACTAATTATGTTAAAAATTACAATAGAAAAAATTTCCTTGAAATCCAGTTTGAAAAAACGTTCAAAGTATTCATGATGCCAAAAGTCAGGCACGGCGACGCAGGAAGCAAAAAGAGATATGCAGGCCTGCTGATGAAAGATGGCAAGGAAAAGATAGATTTTACAGGCATGGAGTTTGTACGCCGTGACTGGACTGACCTTGCAAAGGATTTCCAGCTAGAAATATTTGACAGGATTTTTCACAAAAAAGAAATCACTGAATACGTCAAGCAGTATGTCAAAGACATAAAGGCAGGGAAGCTTGACAACAAACTTGTTTACAGAAAATCATTAAGAAAAGATGAGACTGCGTACACAAAAACCACGCCTCCGCATGTTAAGGCTGCAAGGATGCTTGACAAGATTGATTCATATATAATATCTTATGTTATGACTATTGACGGACCGCAACCTATACAGAAAATTAAGGCCAAAATAGATTACGACCATTATATAGATAAGCAGGTTAAGCCTCTAGCTGACGCAGTGCTTGTGTTCTTTGACCAGAACTTCGATGACTTAATCAAAGGCCAGACGCAAAAGACTTTGTTTGGATACTAATTTTTTTTGCAAAAGATTTATGAATAAATAAAATTATTAAGATTCTATGAACATTAAAAATAACATTTTGTATTTCTTCCTTCCGTTTGCTATTATTATTTTTTTAAATTTTCTCTTTTATTCTTTGAATCCGTATTTTTCTTTTGCTTATTATTTTGAGAAAAAATTATTTCTCTTATCACTCTTTTTTGAAGTTATGATTGCTTTTACTTGGCTGGTTTTAAGTCCTTGGTTAATCTCAAAATTATGTAACTCTAAAATAACTGAAAAAGAGATGGATAAAAAGTTGATGATAATATTGTCAATAGTATTAGGAATACTATTCACATGGATGAATTATCTTCTCTTTAAAAAAATGGAAAACTTTAGTCAATAAGAAATCTGAATTTTTATTTTATTTGTCTGCTTGTGCACTTCTCATATAAATCTCTAAACTGCTTTTTTGGGTCATACTTCTTCTTCACTTCATCATATGTTTTTTTGTCAAACATGCTACAAAACTCTTTTGATGTCATATATACATCTGAGTAAAGCATCTTAAATGCGCTAAGCGAAATAACTTTTTTATCATATAATCTGTTAAAGTATCCACTCGGGTGTGTTGTTGGAATCGGCGCATAAAACCCTATATTCATACGAATCTCGTCTCCAAAGTTTGGCCAAAGTGCGAATTTTGCTTTTGGATTATAGGCTTTTGCTGGAGCATATACTAAAGGGATATCATCGCATATCTCTTTAAGAAAAAAACGAACAAATTCAGGCGCCTTCTCTATTACAACTTCCGCATCCTGGCTTACCTGCTCTGTTTTTTTAGCTCCAAAAAAATGCTTTATTGGATTAAAGATTTTATGTTTGTTTTCAAAGCGCATAATCTTGTAGTAAACATCTGAGCGCATAAGGCTTTTTGGAACTAAAGCACGCAGGAATTTGTTTTCAAGTCCAAATGCTTTTGAATTCCAAAACCAATCCGTGTCATAGCGGAAAATATATTCAAATGTTGTAAGATAATCAACTGTCTTTGTGCGAACAGATTTGTAATATATATCCATTCCAGTGTACGAACTCACAAATTTTGGCGTATCAGTGAAAGTTCCTTTGATAACATACATTTCATGTTCTCCAAAAATAAGCCCATCAATATAATCAAGCGGTCCTTTCGGTTGATTTTGCTTGGTGAGTTTTCCCATACGTGATGTGTATTCATCAATATCATCAAATCGTTCACGCTCAATCTTCACATATTTTTTTGCAGGAATTAGTTTAATAACTAGTCTGATGGCATAACCAAGTGTGCCATAACTGTTTGGAAATGCAAAGAATAAATCCTTGTTTTCATTTGCATTGCAAGTAATTATGCCTTTTCCTGTTATGATGTCTGTTTCAAGCACTGTCTCATGCATAAATCCGTAGCGAAATGTGGATGATTCTATTCCAACGCCTGCATATGCGCCGCCGACAGTAATGCTTTTCAATTCCGGAGCTATTGTTGGCACAAGGCCTTTTTGCAGTGTGGCTTTCACTAACTCTTCGTATGTAACAAGTCCTTCAACTTCAGCAGTTAACTTTTTTTCATCAATAAAAATGATTGAATTAAAACTGCGCAGGTCAAGACCATCCCTTGTGTGAAGCACACGGTTTCCAAAAAGATTAGACGTTTTCTTTTTAATAGAAATCTGTCCTTCAACATTCTTAAGTTCTTTGCTAACAGAGTTCTTTTTTGCAAAGTATGCATGTTTTGGTGTTAGTGTCATCTTATAGAATTATATGTTCCTGGTCGTCGTCCTTTTGAAAGAATAATCTGCCAAAGATGAATATTTCTCACCCGAAATGCAGCAGCGCTTGACAAAATATAAAACTTCCACATATTGTAAAACTTTTCATCATATTTCATTTTGTGCTTGTGCCAATTTTTATCAAAATTCTCAAACCATTTCATAAGTGTTTTGTCATAGTCAGGACCAAAATTATGCCAGTCTTCAAGAACAAATTTTCCCTCAAAAGCTTCAGTTAGCTGTCTTGCTGATGGCAGCATTGAGTTTGGAAAAATATATTTATCTATCCATGGGTCAGTATGCGTTTTAGATTTGTTTGCGCCTATAGTATGAATCAGGAATAACCCGTTATCCTTTAGGCATTTATCTGCTAGTTCCATAAATATCCTATAATTCTTGTATCCGACATGCTCACACATACCTATTGAGGCTATTTTATCATATCTTCCTTTGGCGTCCCTGTAATCGCTTTCAATTATTTTTACCTTAAGTCCTTTTGTTATATCTCTTGCATACTTTACCTGTTCTTTTGAAATGTTGTAAGCAGTAACTTCAACTCCATATTTTTCAGAAGCGTATTTTGCAAAACCACCCCATCCGCAGCCAAGTTCAAGAACCTTCTCGCCTGGCTTAAGCTCAAGTTTTTTGCATATCATATCAAGTTTTTTTTCCTGTGCTTCATCAAGATTTTTTGCATCTTTCCAGTAAGCGCATGTATATTGCATTCTTTTGTCAAGCATATCAGAGTAGAATTCATTTCCAAGGTTATAATGAAGCTCTGCAACCTTCTTTGACCCTGTTTTTGTCTGTACATTTACAACTTTTGCTTTGATAAAATGATAAACAAAAAGCGGAGAAATAATTTTTTTGTCAATTTCGACTTTCATAAGTCTGAATATGAATTCATCTAATTTTTTTACTTCCCACCATCCCTCCATGTATGATTCGCCAAGGCCTAGCGAGCCTTGGGCAAGAACTCTCTGATAAAAATCAGGATTATGAACATGGATATCCCAATCTCTATCTCCATTGATTTTTACATCAGCGTCATCAAGTATTTTTTGAACAGTTTCTTTCATATTTCTTCTCGCTATATCTTTTTTAATATACTACTTTATTATATCTAGACTATATATGGATATGCATCCATTAATAAAATTTATCATTTTAAAACATTAATCAAGTAAACTCTTATTAAATTATGATTAACGAAGACTTACTTTCATATTTTTATTCTGGTTATATATTTAATCATCCCAACATTTATAAACCACCGCTAATTCCATATATATATAAGAGAATAAACTCAAAGAAGGTTGTAATAACCCCTAGCAGTCAATAAGACTGTCTAACTCGAAAATCAAAATTTAAAAGATTATTTCACGTTTTAGGGATTATGAATGCATCACAGTATGCGTACTTTTTCTTTGATATGAACTAATGTGAAAAAATAAATAAACCATAAAGACATCGTTTTTTAATAAAAAACATAAAGATCTTTTGTGGAATCACTAGTTGAATATTTTCTCTAAACAGCGAGGAAAACTAAAATGGAATTTAAAGATATGAATATAAGTAGCGAGACACTTTTAGAGTTAACAAGACACGGAATAGTAACTCCAACAAACATACAAAAAGAAGTCATAATTGACGCAATCAAAGGCCACGATGTGCAGGCCCAATCAGAGACAGGTTCAGGCAAAACAATAGCTTTTGCAATACCAATGATTGAAAAATTTGAGAGAGGAAAAGGAATCCAGGGATTAGTTCTTGCGCCAACAAGGGAACTTGCACGGCAGATTACTGATGAATTCCATAAATTCTCAAAAGGAAAAAAAATATATGTTCTTCCAGTATACGGCGGAGCGTCAATTGGTGCTCAGATAAGGGAGCTTCACAGAACAGATATAGTTGTAGGAACACCTGGAAGAATACTTGACCTATTAAAGAGAAATGAGTTAAAACTTGCAAACATAAAAGTAATAGTTCTTGACGAAGCTGATAGGATGCTTGACATGGGATTTGTCAATGACATTGAAAGAATATTTCGCTCAGTGCCAAAAAAACCGCAGACAATGTTTTTCTCAGCAACATACCCGCCAGAAATAAGGGATATAGCAAAAAAATATTTAGTAAATCCAAAAAAGGTTTCAGTGGCGTCAACAATTGAAAAAGGAAAACTTCTGCAATACTACTGCGATGTTAGGCAAAGCGACAAGTTCTCAGTGCTTTTGCACTTCCTAAAAAAGGAAACATCAGAAACATGCCTGGTCTTTTGCAAAACAAAAAGAATGACAGACAGCCTAAGCAAAAACCTGTACAAGCAGGGAATAAAAGCTAAAGCGCTAAACGGCGACATGAGCCAGGGACAGCGAGACAGGGTAGTTGACGAGTTCAAATCAGGAAGAATAAACATCTTAGTTGCAACAGACGTTGCAGCAAGGGGAATACATATCGAGAATATCTCACACGTATATAACTATGATTTGCCTGATACGCCTGAAACATACACTCACAGAATCGGACGAACAGCAAGAGCAGGAAAATTGGGAAGCTCAATTTCCATAGTATGCGACTTTGACCACGAAAACTTTGGAAGAATAATGAGAGTAAGAGGAAACGAGATAAAAAAGATAACGCTTGAATCTTATGAAAAAATTCCTTTCAAAAATGAAAGCGGCGGCTCTGGCGGATTCCAGAAAAAAAGGTTTGGCGACAGAAACCGTGAAGGAAGAAACGACAGAGGACCAAGACGGGAAGGGGAAGGAGCACCTAGAAGATTTGGCGGCGGAAGCAGTGGCGGAGACAGACCAAGAAGTGGCGGATTTTCAGGCCAAAGAAGCTTTGGACGGCGCCCAACACGTGGCGAAGGTTCACAAAGATAATCTTTTTAAATATTTTTTTACTTTATATTTCTTTTAATTCTAATAGAAACTTATTTATAGACTCTGGCCAATAATCCGATTGGTGTTAATTAATGATATACAACTTAACAGAATTAATTGGAATAACCTTATTTTCACTTTTCATAATAATATTTTTCTTAATAGTGATATTCATCACAATTACTAGCGTTAAAATTATGAAACTCTGGAAATTCATGAACTTAAAATATCCAAATTTACAAAGACAGATTCCTGCTTTTATAAGAAAAAAAGATGTTTCTAAATGGTACAAAGAAAACCATGAATTTGTAAAATCAACACTTAAACGATTCATTCTTTTTGAAGCGCTGTCAAAACCCAAGTCAGACAATTATTTTAATAAGGCATATAATATGGAATTGATAAAAAAACAAAATAGCAAAGAATTGGAGTCAGCATTTAATTCTCTTATAAACTATTCAAAGATTAGAGACAAGTTTATTGTTAAGTTTTATGTTGTATTTTTATTAATATTAATTTTTGAAACGTTTACTTAGAAAATCATCTTCTTTGTATGAACCCTTCTTCAGGCTCAAATATTATCCTGTCATGGATAAGCTTTTCAAAAACTTTCTGAGTTATCTCGTGTCCAATACCTTTGGTTTCAGCCTCAATAAACACAGCTTCTTTCTGGAGTTTCTGGTCAGGGTACGGTGCGATTTCGC
>JAHFPP010000050.1:0-425 GCA_023266675.1 Candidatus Woesearchaeota archaeon | reverse complement strand
TGATTATTGCAAGGATATCAATAGTTTCATCCATTTCCTGGTCGCGCACAACCCTTGACTGCAGCATTCTTTGGGAATCGAGCAGCTCATCAAAGTCTTTTCTTGCCATAATTTCCCCCTATTAGTATAGTATTATCTACAATATATTTAAATCTATCTACTGCAGTATACATATTGCTATATTATATTTATTAAACTGAAATAACATCATTAACCCTGATTACTATAAATCTTCAACTAAATATTATTAGAATAATCTTATCTCATAACATATCTACTAAATCATAGTAATACTTAAATATCTGTTATTTTATTTAATTCACTTATAATAATGGAAACTGATAACTCACTTGAACAAAGAGCGATGACTAGCACTCCTTTTTTTGGAGTTTATATTCCAAGAAACAGAGATTATACTATTGCAG
>JAHFPP010000006.1:20065-34438 GCA_023266675.1 Candidatus Woesearchaeota archaeon | reverse complement strand
ATGCTTCTTCCAAAGAATTAAAATATATGCCGCTAAACTCATTTGCTCTTGATATTTGCATGATTTGAAAATAACTAATTCTTATTTAAATATTACCATTAAATAATGGTAAACTAATTGGTTTACCTAAAGAATTATATATAATATCACCAACTAAGTTGATATGATACGAGACAAAGCGTTAGAAACAACAGTTTTAGCAGCTTTTGCATTAGCACTCACTCTTAATCCTCAAGTTCAGGATTATACAAAAAAAATAATTGGCAATTCAACAGATTATATCTCTCAGAAAGTCAGACAAATTGGCGAGACTGATACGGGACAGTTCTTTAACAGAGCATATTCTCCTCTTATCTTTTGTCCTGACAGCAAAGCATGCTATGTGTCACCATCTGTTTTTTATGATTCAAAGATAAAGAAATTTGAATAAAATAATTAACTGTATAATCCTTATTTTTCTCCTCGCTTCTTCAGCTGTTCAATCTTATCCCGCAGTAATATCGCTGACTCAAAGTCCAGGTCGTCAGCAGCCTTTTTCATTTTAATATCTAATTCTTTAATCATTTTAGGAACATCATTTTTAGGTATGTGTTTTATGTCTTTTAGTTCTATTCCGTCATCATGTATTGGTTTAATTATTGTTGTTGGAGTTATGTGGTTTTTGGTGTTGTATTCTATTTGTATTTTTCTTCTCCTTAATGTTTCACTTAACGCTTTTTTAATTGAATCTGTTTCTTTATCCATATACAAAAATACTTTTGAGTCTGAATTTCGCGCGGCTCGTCCTATTATTTGTATTAATGATTTGTCGTTTCGTAAAAATCCTTCTTT
This sequence comes from Candidatus Woesearchaeota archaeon, assembly GCA_023266675.1. GTDB lineage: Archaea > Nanobdellota > Nanobdellia > Woesearchaeales > BM511 > JAHFPP01. The sequence goes on along the minus strand of JAHFPP010000006.1, from coordinate 33,607 downwards.
ATCAGCATCAAGTATTGCAACAAGCGCTACTTCAGGTATGTCAATTCCTTCTCGAAGTAAATTTATCCCGATTAATACATCAAATTTTCCAAGTCTAAGCTGTCGTAAAATCTCATTTCGTTCAAGTGTATCAACTTCAGAATGTAAATAACGAACTTTAATTCCTTTTTCACTCAAAAACTCAGATAATTCTTCTGCCATTCTTTTTGTGAGCGTTGTGACTAGTGCCCTAAAATTTTTCTTAACAACTTTTTCAATCTCAGAAATTAAGTGAGTTATTTGTCCTTTTATTGGATGAGTGAAAACTTCAGGGTCAAGTAGACCAGTTGGCCTGATTATCTGCTCAACAATCTGCTTTGAAATATCCTTTTCATACTCTGCCGGCGTTGCTGAAACAAAAATGGTACTTGTCATGTATTTCTTGAACTCTTCAAACTTTAAAGGACGGTTGTCAAATGCTGACGGCAACCTAAATCCGTATTCAATAAGATTCGCTTTTCGTGAACGGTCACCTTTATACATTCCATGAATTTGAGGAATCATCTGGTGAGACTCGTCAACTATTAGAAGAAAATCTTTAGGAAAATAATCCAAAAGTGAATATGGCGGCTGACCGGTGAGTCTTTTGTCAAAATGTCTAGAATAATTCTCTATTCCTTTGCAATACCCTACCTGCTCAATCATTTCTATATCATTTGTAACCCTTTGCTTAAGCCTGTGAGCAATTAGCGGGTCCTGTATTTTTGGCAATTCTTCTGCAAGCTCCTGTTTTATGAGTTCAACTGCGTCTTTTTTCGACTCGTCTTCAACAACGAAGTGCCTAGCCGGAAAAAGAAAATAATATTCAGGACTTTCTTTTAATGTAAAATCATTTTTGTCAAGAAAGGAAAGTTTTTCAATTTTGTCTCCATTAAGCTCTATTCGAAGCACATCGTCTGAATATCCTGGTACAACGTCTATAACATCACCTCGGACTCTAAATCGTCCGGAGACTATTTCTTTGTCATTTCGTTCATACTGCTGTCCCAAAAGTTTCAATATGAGTTCCTTTCGTGACAACTTCATATTTTTTCGCAGTTCAAGGGACATGCTGTCATAATTTTTTGGGTCTCCAAGTGAGTAAATGCATGAAACTGACGCGACGATTATGACATCTTTTCTTGTTAATACTCCTTGATTTGCTGAAAGCCTCATCTGCTCAATTTTCGGATTGATTGACATATCTTTTTCTATGTAAGTATCTGTTGAAGGAAGATAACTTTCAGGCTGGAAATAATCGTAATATGAAACAAAATATTCAACTCGGTTATTTGGGAAGAATTCTTTGAACTCCCTGTAAAGCTGCGCTGCAAGTGTTTTGTTATGTGCAACAACAAGTGTTGGCCTGTTTATTTGAGTTATAACATTTGATATTGTGAAAGTTTTACCTGACCCTGTAACTCCCAGTAGAACCTGCTTGTCGTAACCTTTTTTTATTCCGTCAACAAGTTTCTCTATTGCTTTAATTTGGTCCCCACGTGGCGAGAAGGTTGAAACTAGCTTAAATTTATCCATGTATTTAAAGAGTTTTAAAATAATTATAAAGTTAATGTTTTAAGATAGTAATCATACAAAAGTAGTATCATAAACGTAAACTTTATTAATATTCATTGTTTTACTTAGGTATGGTTGAATACAACGCGCTAAAACAGAACGATTTACTGACTTTAACCTACCGGATTCCTACAACAGGGGAGTCATTTTCTTCAGTTGCAATTGTAATAGGAATTTTCCAATCGAGATACAATCAAAAGCCGACAGGGATTAATGACTCATATTTTGTTCCTGTAATATACAAACAAGGAAAAGATGAGTCATCAGGAATGGTTACGCCTGTTCCACGAAAATGGTTTGAGGATTTTGAAACAAAATCATATGAAGGCGATACCCCGCATATTAAAGCTGAATTCTTAGATAACGCAAAAAAGATATTAACAAAGTCGCATGGAATACAAACCTCCCTAATGAATTTTAACCAGTCTGAAATCCTTTCAGAGATAGAAAAATTATTGAAAGCGTAAAGATTTAATACAAGTTTAGTTAGATAATACCCCTCCTCAATTTTAGTTACCACCGCACAATAGAAAGATATTTAAAATAGTTTTAGTTAACATGAGATTATGACAGAACAGGATACATTTATTAAAATTAGAGAAGATATTCGTTTTGGTTTAGAGCGAACATTAAAAGGACACAAAGAATACGGCAGAAAAATCGAAGGCGTGAAAGTATCAAAAGCCCAGATAAACCCAAACACGCTTGAGTTTGATGTAATTGCATCACTTGGTTCAATTGATGATAAAAGATGTCTTGGACAGGTACTTAGAAATCTTGAGTCATGCTATACTGTAGATAACAGAACAATTAGGATGCATCAATATTCACCTGCAAATTATAGACCTTAGATAAAGTTAAGTGGCGGTTATTACTTTAAAACCCAATCATTCTTTAATCATTTCTTTGCTTCGAAGAAGCCGGTGGTATTTTATCCCAAACCTGTGCGCTTCGTCTCTTATCTGCATCAAAAGTTTTAATCCTTCAGATGTTTTTAAAAGTCTTATTGGCACATCACGGTATGGCGTGTAAATCTCCTCAAATTTTTTTGCAAGTGAAATAATCGGAATTTTAAGCTCAAGTGTTTTAAGAGCATCTATTGCTGCTGAAAGCTGTCCTTTTCCGCCATCAATAACTATAAGGTCAGGCATATCTTTTTGTTCGTTTTTCAATCTTTTGTATCTTCGCATTACAATCTCATTTATAGAGGCAAAATCATCGCTTCCAACAACCGTCTTTATCTTGAATCGACGATAATTTGATTTATCAGGGTGCGCGTTGTCAAAGCGCACCATTGAGCCAATCACATTTGTTCCTGAGATATGTGATATATCAAAACATTCAATCACCCGCGGAGTTGAATTGATGTTTAAAGCATCTTTTAGCGCGTTTATTTTCTTATTCTCCGACAAGAAACTTATTTCTATATTTCTTTTGACAAGATTCAACAAAGAGAATTTATCCCCAATTTTAGGAATAACAATATCAACTTTTGCCCCTCTCATCTTTTCAAGATAAGGGATTATTGATTCATCATTTAATTTGTGAGGCAGTATCACTTCTTTAGGAACGCTGTTTTTGTAGTAATACTGTATCAAAAATTCTTCAAAAAAATCTTCTTTGTAATCAAATGAGAATTCGCTTTTTGTTGCAAGAATTCCTCGTGAGATATTAAACACTATAAGATACACTTTCTCCTTCTCAACAACATAGTTTATTATGTCCTCATCATATCTTTTTTCGACTTCAAATTTCTGTTTTTCGCTTAGAAAATTTATTGCATTCAGCTGATCGCGAAGCGTCTTTGCTTTTTCATAAAAAAGCTTTTTTGAATTTAGTTCCATTTCAGTCGTCAAACGATTAATAAGTTCTTTTGTATCTCCTTTAAGAAATTTCTCTGCGTTTTTTATTGACAAAGCATAATCTTCTTTGGAAATATTGTTTATGCACGGCGCAGAGCACAGTCCTATATGAAAGCGAAGGCATGCCTTTTTTGGAAGCTTGCTGCAAGTTCTGATAGAAAAAGCCTGAAGCAGAACTTTTATGACATGATGTCGGTACTTTGCAGAAACAAAAGGACCATAATATCTTCCTTTAAGTGATTTGTCTCGCGCAACTAAAAGCCGAGGATAATCTTCATCAGTCATAATAATATAAGCATATCTTCTTGAATCTTTAAGATCAATATTGTAGAATGGTTTATGCTTTTGAATAAGATTGTTTTCTAGAACGAGCGCCTCAACTTCATTTGTTGTTGCAAAAAACTCAACATAAGATATTTCTTTGACTAAACTCTTTGTTTTTTCATCCTTATTTGTTTCCCGGAAATATGAACTAACCCGTTTTTTAAGAGATTTGGCCTTTCCAATATAAATTATGTCATTATTCTTGTTTTTAAAAAGATAGCATCCAGGGTCCTCAGGAAGTGAATTTAAATTTATCATTTGGTATTGTAAAAAAAGTGTATTAATAAAATTATTGTATAAACGGCGTTATTGAAAAGTTACCCTACTACATCTCGTTACGTAAAAACACTTCACTCGATTCCGTCTGGTCATGCCTACATTTGCTACGCAAATTTCAGCATTTGTAGGCACAGACGTTTAACTTTTCAATAACTCGGTATAAACCAGAGGTTTACATGAATTGACAAATATGTCTCAGTAATGATGTTTGCATGACAAATTTATTTAAAAATAAGCCAATATTAAGAGGATATAAGTAAAAAATATTAAAAAAATATACAAAAAATTAAGATTTAAATTAATATTTCAAAGGTGACACAAATGGCTAAGAAAGAGAATAAAAAAGACGACAAGAAAGAAGATAAAAAAGAGGCAAAACAAGAAGTCTCAGAATTCAAGATACCTGAAGGACTTTCAAAGGAAGCCGAGGAGAAACTTAAGCACTTGAAAGGAAAACTTGACAAATTCCAGAAGGAAGTCGTCAAAAAGTTTGACAATTACATAATGGGCATAACGCTTCTTCCGCCTTCTAAGCCAAAAGAAGGAGAGACAGTAAATAAGGATGCAATAAACCTTCTTGTGCTTGTTGATGATTCTGACTCAAAAAAGATGCCAAAACATGAGCTTAAGGAAAAGCTTGGAGCAATAATAATTCAGACAGCAAAGGACATAGAGCCGAATTTTGATGTGCAGGCTGTTATATTATCAGAACTATGGCAAAGTTGCTACGATGCAAAATATGATATGCTTGAGGCAATAGCGCAAAGCGCAATAGTTTTTGACAGAGGAATGATTGCAGCGGTCAAGATTTCTGAAATCCACAAGCAAATGGCTTTAAAGAAATTTGAGAAATACATTGTTTCATACGTCCTTGCAGGCTCACTTGTGCAGGGAAAAGCAACGCCAGAATCCGACATCGATGTTTTTGTCGTCATTGATGACACCGACGTGAAAAAGATGACTCGGGCAGAACTCAAGGACAAGTTACGAGCAATAATAATAGGAATGGGCGCCGAAGCAGGAGAGCTGACCGGAATTAAAAACAAGATTAACATCCAGGTCTATATACTTACTGACTTCTGGGACAACATCAAAGAAGCAAACCCAATAATATTCACATTCCTAAGAGATGGAATCCCATTTTATGACAGGGGAATCTTCATGCCATGGAAACAGCTACTCAAGATGGGAAAGATAAAGCCGTCACCTGAAGCAATAGACATGTTCATGAGTTCAGGCGACCAGATGCTAAAGCGAGTGCAGTACAGAATAAACGAAATAGGAATGGAAGACATATTCTACGCGATATTAACGCCGTCACAGGCAGCAATAATGCTTTATGGATTGCCACCACCAACTCCTAAAGAAACACCTCATATGCTAAGAGAGATATTTGTTGAGAAGGAGAAACTTCTTGAGGATAAATGGGTTAAAGTGCTTGAAAAAACGATACTTGTTCGTAAAGAGCTTGAACACCAGACAAAGAAAAACATTTCAGGAACGGAGCTTGACAATCTTTTGAAAGATGCAGAGGATTACCTTAAGCGAATAAACCAACTCTTCACAGAGATAGACAAAATAAAAGAGAAGGAATCAATTGTTCATGTCTATGAATCAACTGTTACAATAATAAGGGATATATTGACGCTTGAAGGAAAAACAGAGATTCCTGAAACTGAGATAATAAACATGTTTGAAAAAGATGTGATTTCAAAAGGCGCGCTACCTCAAAAATACCACCGAGTGCTTACACAGATAATAAAAGCAAAAAAGGAGTATGACAAGGGAAAGCTTTCAAAGACTGAAATCACAAAAATAAAGAAAGAAGCCCAGGGATTCATGAAAGTGATGATTGAGTACATCCAGCGAAAGAGAGGAAAAGAGCTTGAAAAAACAAAAATCCGAGTAAAACATGGAGACAGGTATGGCGAAGTGATACTTCTTGAGAAAGAAGCTTATATCATTCATGATATTGACAACACGGACAAAGAGCTCTCAGTTGCGGACTTAGCAGACGATGGAAGCTTAAAGAATATAAGAAAAACAACACTTGAAGCGTTTGAGCACGCAATATCAAAAGTAACCATCGCTCCAAAAGTCTTCATCAAGCAACCGATATTCAATGACTTAAAAGAAATCTTTGGAAAAGATGTAGAAGTTTTGCTTAACTATTAGTTTTTTATTATTTATTTTTTTATGTCTATATATTCTTTTTTCTACAAGATAAAGTAAGACTTTATCTGTACAATAAAATTTTATAAATTTTATTTGTATCTTTTATTTAAAGCTTCCTCCAAAGTTTTATATATGAGATTTGCCTAGTAAAACTCAATAAATTTTAGTGGGTGGTTTACATGAATTTAAGTTATAAGGTTTATGACGCAATGACTTCAAGTCCAGTAGTAATTTCTAAAGAATCTTCCATTCAGGACGCGGCAAAACTGATGGCAGAGCATAAAGTTGCTAGCCTTGTGATAAAAGACGGAGAAAAATTTATCGGCCTCCTGACTGAAAGAGATGTGACGCGAAAAGTCGCATTAAAAAACCTTGACACAGTAAAAACAAAAGTTAAAGACGCCATGTCAACTGATGTCCACACAATTTCACCTAAAGACGAGATGAGAGATGCCGTAAAAACAATAGCAAAATCAGGCCAAACACAGCTTCCTGTAGTTGAACACGATAAATTGCTTGGACTATTAACGTTTAAGGATATAATGAGGGTTCAGCCTCAGCTTTTTGGACTAATATACGAGACGTACAACATCAAAGAAGAAGGTAGAAAGCCCGTATTCATCTCAAAACAGAATGAAGGAGTGTGCTCGGTATGCGGAGACTACTCAATAAACCTTTTTGAAACAGAAGACGCAGAAGAACTCTGTGCACACTGCAAATCTGTATTGTAAAAACATTTGTCTAATAACTATAAAAGTAAAATTGAGTATATATTGTAATATTTTAATATTATTTAGCAAAAAGCTACTTAAAAATATTGTCGTAAAGTAATATTTCGAAATGTTTATAAATGAACCCTTTTTTCTTTTAGCCTATGGCAAGATTAAGAAAAGCAGTTGCATACAGAAGGCTTGAAAGACCTTACACAAGAAAATCAAAATATCAGGCAAAATCATACGTTAGAGCAGTCCCAGCAAACAAGATAGTCAGATATGTTATGGGCGAATCTCAGAAAAAATATGATTATTACGTTGACCTTGTGTCAAAAACCGATATTCAGTTAAGACATAATTCTATAGAGTCAGCAAGACTGACAGTTATCAGATACCTTGAAAAAAATTTAGGTAAAAGCGGATACTGTTTTAGAGTAATGGTTTACCCTCATCACATACTTCGAGAAAACCCTCTGGCATCAGGAGCAGGCGCAGACAGGATGAGTACTGGTATGCAGAAGTCATTTGGAAAATCAATAAGCCTAGCAGCAAGAGTGTACGAAGGAAAGACTGTTTTGCGAGTAGAAGTTAATGATAACAATATTGAACATGCGCGAAAAGCAGTTCACAGGGCAATCTCAAAGTTCTCAAACCAATACCTGATAAAGGTTATCAAAAGAGATAATAAAGCAGCAGTATAAATTATTTTTTCTAAATTAAGTTATAAGATTGGTGATAAGTTAAATTTATCTCTCAATCTTTAAGCTTCGTTCAACGATGTTTATGACTTTCTCAATATCCTCAGAATTAACTTCGTGACGCATATTCATTTTGGCTGATGCCTTTGAAAGTCTCATGATGCCGTGAACGATTCGCGGATTAATCTCAGTAATGAATTCGTCTTCTCTTTCTTTAAGCCCCTTTGCAAAATTTGTTATTTTGTGCTCTAATTTTTCTGGTATCTCAACTTTGAAATCTTTTAGATAATCAATGTATTCTTTGACAAATTTGACGTCATGAGGATTAAACTCTGAATTACCATGCCCAACTATTTTTTTAGCAATCGCCTCAAACTCACCAACGCTTGACTTCTTGACTAAGAATAATAAATGAAACCGCGTCATTAAAGCCGAATCAAAAGGTATCTGTTTTTTTATTGTTTCTTTCATCCAACCAGAGAATTTATCACCTTTAGGGTTTGCAGTTGCAAGAACATTTATCCGTGCGTCAAGAGTGATATGTGTTTCTCCCTTGTCATAAGCAATAAACCCTTTTTCCATTGCAGAATAAAGTGCTGCCATATCTTCACCTTTCATGAGATTTAATTCGTCAATGCAGCAGAGTCCCTTGTCAGCCAAAGGCAATAACCCTTTTATAACTTTCCCACCTTTAACCATCACTGAAAGGCCAACTCCAGACGTTCCTGAACCAAGACCAATGCTTGACACCGGAGCAAGCTCAGACGCTGACCTGATAACATCGGTTTTTCCTGTTCCAGGGTCGCCTAAAAGAAGTATATGAACTTTCTCAGTTGAAAATAGCTGAAGTGAGACTGCTTTTTTTACAAGGTCCATTCCTATGATTCCTGGTGCAATAAGTTTAGGGATAACTTCATCTGCATTTTTTGAAAACCGCTCATATGCATTAACTTTCGCTGTTTTTTCAATTTCAAGAGTTATTGTTTTAACAAAGTCTTTCAAATCTTTGTCATCTTTTGACTTTTGCGTGGTATAAATAATTGGATAATCTGTATTGAAAAGAACATCACCTGATAATGCAAGCGATGAATAACCAAATAAGATACACCCTTTTTTTAATAGGCGTTTAACTTTTTTTATGTTTTTTAAGTCAATATATTTTTCAAGCTCATTAAATTTTTCCCTTTCCTTTGGAAAAAGCGGCCTTGAAAGCCTTACCAAATCAAATAATTTTCCCATACACCTATTTTAGTTCTATAAGTATAAATAGGTTATGATTTAAAAAACCAATTCCAAGAACGAAGACAATTGATAAAAGGCGATGTAGTAAAGTTTAAATACCTCTATATCCAAAATAATCTCATGGCAGATGCAAGCTCATGGGATAATGCGAATGCACACGCGCATACCTATCTAAAATATAAGGGAACTTATAACTGGAAAGCATTGATGAAATTTATGAGGGGATGGGTTGAAACAAACAATTACACATTTTTTGAGACCAAATTTAAGGAAAAACCAGGCAACTACGGAGTAGAGATAGAATGGTCTGTTGACACCGAGAAAAAGGTTGACGGATTTTATAAGTACAGGATAAAATGGGATTTAAGGATATGGGACCAGATACCTGTTGAAGTCATAAAAGACGGAAGAAAAGTCATGATGGATGATGGCAGAATAAGGATAAAAATAAATACTGTTGTTGAAGTTGACTATGAAGGTCATTTTGAAAAATCTGAATTTTACCACAAAATGTATGAATTTTTAAAAAACAGGATATTGCAGGAAGAAATAAATTCCATTCATTGGGATGGATTATATTATGAAATGAACAGATTTAAAAATGAGATAGAAGCTCACTTAAAGATGGAGACCTCCACAATAGGATCACCATACCATTAAAAAAACAAAAAATTGACAAAAGATAAGCATGGCTGAAAGAACAACAATTATTGACGGCGAAAAGATTTCATATAAAGGACTTTTTGACTTTAAAGAGCTTTACAACGTAGTTGATGCGTACCTATGGCAAAAAGGTTTTGATAAGAGAGTAAGAAAGAATGAGGAACAGGTTTCTACTGACGGCAAATACGTTAATGTGATAATGCAGCCATGGAAAAAGATAACAGATTATATAAAACATGAGATTAAGATGGTAATAACAGTTCATCATGCAAAAGATGAAATCAGGGAAATTGATGGCATAAAAAAGAAGCTTACAAACGGCGTTGTGGAGATAACATTTTATGGTTATCTAGTAACAGATTACGAAGGACGATGGGAGCAGCGTGCAGAATATTTTTTCCTAAGAACTATTTTTGACACATTCATCTATAAGATGCAAAATCAAAGCTCTGCAGGGACATTAAAAAATGACGTCAAAATGCTTAAGGGAGAGATTGAATCATTCCTAAACCTTCACAGATTCACATAAAACATTCTTTATTGTTAAATATAATAATTTTCCATTCATTAAAGATAAAGTTTAAAAGGCGGATGTTAGTAATACCAATTATAAGAACATAATTATAGTTTAAAAAAAACTGGACGAGGTGAATATTATGGGAGGATGCGGCGGATGCTGTGGATGCGGCGATTTATCTGAAACTCAGAAAAAAGTCGTTAAGAAGTTACACGGTATGGATGACGAAGAAGATTAGATTATTATTTTTTTAAATAATAAATCTTATTTTATTGTTTTTTTATAAATTTTTATTCTGAGCAGAGAGCAGATATAATGAAAGAAGTTGATATTTCCAAAGTATTTAAAATTCTGTCTGAAGAATTCAAAAATCATAATACACCTATAGTTGACCTGATACAAATACAGACAAAAGACCCATTTAAGGTTCTTATAGCAACAATACTCTCTGCAAGAACAGGCGACAGGACAACAGCAAATGCCTGCAAAAATCTTTTTTTAAAGGTAAACAAATACAAAGATCTTGAGAAACTGGATGTTAAGGAGATTGAAAAACTGATTTACCCTGTCGGGTTTTACCATACAAAAGCAATTCATCTGAAAGAATTGCCTAAAATTCTTGAAAAAGAGTTTGGCGGAGTTGTGCCGTCAACAATAGACGAGCTGTTAAAGCTGCCAGGTGTTGGTCGAAAAACCGCTAACCTCGTTGTTGCAGTAGCATTTGACAAGCCCGCGATATGCGTTGACACACATGTTCACAAAATAATGAACCGCCTTGGATATATAAAAACAAAAACGCCGCTTGAGACTGAAATGAAGCTTCGAAAAATTCTTCCCGAGAAATACTGGACAACAATAAACAGCATACTCGTTGCGCACGGACAACACATCTGCCGACCTATTTCTCCAAAGTGTTCGACGTGCAAAATAGAAAAATACTGCAACAAGATAAATGTTAATAAGACAAGATAAATAAGTTATTCCAGAATCTTTGCAAAATCAGTCAATGAATTAAATTCTGATACTCTTCCGCCAATGCCGACTGCTTTTTTAACAGACCTAAGCTCGTGCTCATATTCTCCTGTTTTGATAAAAATCATTTTAGACTTCATTTTTGCCCCTGCTTTCATGTTTGATAAACGATTTCCCACAAAATATCCTTTAGAAAAATCAACTCCTAGTTCTCTTTCTGCTTTTTGAAGCATACCTGGGTTTGGCATTGCGTACTCGTCATTAGACATTGAAGACCCTGAATAAAATAATCCGTCAATGCTGAAGCATCCGACTTGCCCAAGATATTGCATTAATCTGGAATTAACTGCGTCAACATCTTTAGATGACAATTTACCAAGCATTAACCCCGGCTGATTAGTAAATATTATAACGCGATAACCTTTTTTTCTCATGTCTCTTACAGCTAGAAGTGCATCCATGTAAGGAACTACTTGGTCGGGGTATTTTAGAAAATTGTTATCCTGTATTAAGATACCATCTCGTTCAATTCCTATTACTGCTTTTGGAAATGATTTTGGCCAGATAGTTGGATTTGCAGAGGATTCTGTTTGTGGTATAATCGATGGTGCTGCATTCTCAACTGGTGAAATTTTAAATCTTCCCATAATCTATTCTATCTCACAGTTCTTACAATCAGTAGTTTCACATACAATTTTTTCAAAGTCAGGAATCGTCTTTGTAATAAGTATCTCCAACTCAGGAAGATACAAATATTTTAGTTTACTCATGTATAAGGTGTTTAATGCGTCATCAATTGTTTCTACAAGCGGTTTTCCTGCCAAATTAAAAGAAGTGTTTAAAAGTATAGGTACCTTGGTAAGTTTATTGAATTCAACAATTAATTCGTAATACTTCGCATTTTGAGTCTTGTTAACTGTTTGGACTCTGCATGTTTCGTCTACATGCGTAATCGCAGGTATCTGTTTGACCTTGTCACACACTACATTAACTGCGTACATCATGAACGGAGATTCTTTCATTCCTGCCATGTCAAACCAGTCATTTGCATGTTCTTCAAGAACTGTTCCTGCAAATGGCCTAAACCATTCTCTTCCTTTAACCTGATTAACAAAATTTTTCCCGTTTTCGTCTCGAGGGTCATAAAGGATTGAACGATTGCCAAGAGCCCTAGGCCCCGCTTCTGATTTTCCTTGATATATTGCCACAATGTTTTTATTTGATATTAACTTAGCAATCGCTGCAGATGTTGTTTTTGAGAATTTAATTTTATCCTTATTTTTTTCTAAAGCAGACGTTATTATCTCATTTGCATATTTTTTTCCATAGTAGATTGATTCTTGCTTGCGAATAGTCATATCTTCTTTTTGAGAGTGCCATATAAACTTTGCAGCACCAATTGAAGTTCCTCCGTCGTGAGATACCGGTTCATTATACAACTCAACTTCCGGAAGTGTTTTTTTGAAAAAATAGTTTGCAACACAGTTCAAACCATATCCTCCAACTAAAGCGACTTGGTTAATCCCTATAGATTTAACTGCTCGCGTAATCATTCCTGCAACTAATTTTTGAGAATCTTGCTGAATCTGAAATGCCAAATTTTTTTCAATATCTGACAATTTTAACTGGTTATAATGCCATTCTTTAGGGTCATGCTGCTGTCTTAATTGAGGTAATCTGATTACATCAACAAATGCTCCTGCAGGATAACTTGGCACAAAAACGTCCTTTGAACCGCGGTTACCAACAAACAATTTAGGAAGAGTATCATCCTGCTTTCCATATGATGAAAGGCCCATTGTTTTACCTGCTTCAATGAACCCAAATCCAAGATAATGAGACACCGCTTCATACGCTTTAGTAATATTAACAGCGTTATCCATCTCAAATTTTTCAGTTATTACTTTAACACCAATGTTTTGACCGTATGTTTTGTAAACTAAACTGAATTTTGATGGGTATTCACAAATCCAGATTGATTCTGCTTCGTATCCTTCAATATAATTGTCTTGTTCATCAATTTTTTCTCGTTTAAACGAGCCTGCACCGTCTACTACGACAACGACTGCTTTATTAAAACCCGAATTATAAAACGCCGTTGCTGCATGAGTGAGATGATGCTCATTATTTATCACTGTGACTTTTACGTTTGGATAAAACTTCCTGACTAAAGTTGTATATGGGTCTTCTCCAGACCAAGTCATTTTTGGAAGCTCAGCTGTGCCTGCAATTACTATTTCATCAATTTGTCCGTAACTCTCTATGGCTTCAAGAATTCCTTTTAATGGATTACCGTCATATTTGACTTTGGATAACCGTTCCTCCTCAGCATAATATATCAATTCACCGTCACGAATCAATGCAACGCTTCCATTGTGTCCGGGGTTTACTCCAAGTATCTGATAGCTCATTTAGTTTTTTTCTCCACGTCATCAATTATTTTATCAATTATTTTGTTAAGCTCTTTCTCTGAGAAATCCATGCACCGGTCATTATATCTGTCA
>JAHFPP010000006.1:0-20055 GCA_023266675.1 Candidatus Woesearchaeota archaeon | reverse complement strand
GTATTGGCGAGTATTTTTTTTCAACTCCCTCTTTCTCTATTATCTGAAAATAATCCGGATAAGAGGTATTCTTTGCAAATGTTGATCCAAGAATGACTGTTCCTGGTGTATCCATTGCGTAGGCAATATGCTGACCAAGGGAATCGCAACCGATAAAATAATCAGCCGCTTCAATTATTGCAAACCACATACGAGGATCAACCTCGGGTTTTACCGTGTATATATCTTCAGATTGATGAAATTGTTTTTCACACATCAGCACAAGATTGTATTTGGTTGAAAGCTTTTTAACAATTTTTAAGTAATCTGATGAATTAATTGAACGTGAAGCGTCATCTATAATATCATTTCTATCCATTTTCACGCCACGACCATAAGGCTGGATTACTATATTTTTCTTCTTCTTTTGCGAAGCCATGCAGTCTGCCCACATGTTTGCAGCAAACTTTTCTTCAGTCTTAGACGTGAATAAAACTGGTTTAGATAGGTCAGAATGATCAATAGTATTATTTATTTCTTCATCAAATGCTTCTGCAAGCGAAAGTTCCTGTCTGAAATATCCTGGAACACGATAAGGCTCAGGAGTTATAACTTTATCTGTATCTTTTATGAATTGGTCAAATATTCCTTTTGTGTCCGCACCAAAAGTAATATCCTGAAATTTAGGGTTTCCCCACAGAAAATTATCAAATCCAAAAATAACTATTTTAGTGTCATCGTTTGGAAAAAGCCTTAAATGCTTCTCAAGCGCCGGAATCGCTGCAATAATTCTGCCAGCACCACCATCAATCATAATAACCTTCTTCATTCATTCTCACCCTAACAACACAAAATAATTAAGTAGTATATAAATATTTAAGTGTAAACGAGATTAATTTTGATTATTAGAAATAATCAAATTAGTATGCAAAAAAGATATTTGTAAAAAATTAATCATAGTCGATTTTTTGATGGTTGTGTGTGTAATTCAGAGGAGTGTTAGTAATATTAGAAATAAGTTATGCAAACCCAACCATTACCGCCTGCAGAACCATCCCCTGCAGCACAACTTTCGGAAGCAGAACCACCTCCACCGCCACCACTACCACATCCACCGGCTGTTGATGCAGGATTACAATAACACCCTACCCAGCCACAACAACAATCTGTTAAATTTCCCCAAGGATGTTGTCGCATACCACATCCACCTGATCCACCCCAAATACAGTTAGTGGGATTATTAGATATACAACAGCCACCATCCGGTGCATTACCTGGCTGATCCGCTCCCCAGCTTACTCCGCCGCCAGAACCGCCACCTATTGTACCACCAGCAATATCAATATAACAGGCAGGACCAGAAACACCTGGCCAATTACATCCCTGTGCTGCAGAACATAGATATGCTCCTCCACGAGCCCCTGCCATGCCGGTAATTACTTTTTTATTATTTATACATATAATTTGTTGTCTCCAATTAAACACAGAATTACCATATAGTTGGTATGATGGAGCTCCGCATCCTAAAGTATTGACATACGCATAACAAGAAGAGGAATTAAAAACACAGCAATTCAAAGACCCAGCAGAACAATATGATAATGGAGGAATTAAAAATGCACATATATTAGAACAACCATTACAAGACATGTTAGCAGTTAGACCTGCCCCACCATCTACACATGTGCCACAAGTTGTAGTACAACCAGGGCCACAAATTCCAGCGCCAGAACCGCCTGCTATATTGCAACAACGACACGTATTTTGACATCCACCCATGCCGCCACCACCACCATATGCACAATATGTACCAAAATAGGAATTTTGTCCACTACCACCACAACAACCGCAACAAATAACTGTACCTAAACAACCATTTTTACCACCACTACCACCACAACCAACACAAACATTAATTGCACCAGAAACAGTATAACATTGTGTATCGAACCAAGCACATAATCTAGCAGCGCTACCTCCTCCTGCTCCACCATGCATGGAACTATTATAGGATAGTTCTCCACAGCTACATCCAAAACAATTACTACAACGAATAGAGCAATGTGTCTTGGCCCCTCCACCGCCACCACCACCACCACCAAGCACGTCGATTAATATACAGTTATAATTTGGAGGAGTACAAAAGGTATATGCTCCGGGAGTATTATATACTTTATAACCACCTCTAACTAGTTTAGAATAAAGAGCAGAACCATCGCAATGTATTATCCTAATTTCACCAGGATACATTACGAAAGTACTTACACCATCAATTAATTCTGTTCCATTAGGATCAACTGTAATTTCACCTGTTGATGTATTTTCAATATAACAAAAGAAAGAATCTGTTAATGAAGAGGCAGCATCAAATGTTTGTGTCCATGACCCGGTTGCTCGCAAATAATATCCTGAATGTGCTGAAGTTAGTTGAGTATTTGATGAACGAGCAACTGTTTTAAGGATAGGTAAACTAGCTGCCCAAGATAGACTTCCAGAACCATTATTAGTTAATGCTCCAGCAGCATTTGCAGGTAAGGGTGCGGCATAATCAACACCTGCAGTTGCTGCAGTCATAGCTGATGCCCCATTACCTTTTACAATACCTGTGATAGTACAAACACCTGTTCCTCCAGAGGCTACAGGAGTAGGAACAGATGGTCTTCTATCAGCATCAACAAATCCGACTTTACTTAAAAGTGCTGCTGCCCCACCAAGACCAATTGCGAGGAGTCCTTTCTTAATAAACTCCCTTTTATTCTTATCATAAAACCTATTTTTACTCATATTCACCCACGCTTTTAAAAATTATAAAAAAAAACTATTTAAAACTATCGAAAAAAATATTTTCTAATCTAGTTTATCGGAAAAAGTTAAGTCGCAATCCCAATAAAAAACCCGGAGAGTCTTATAAAAAAATATAAGAGGATTACAAGATTTGCAAGTGCAGACGAGAACCTCCATGCATTAATGCCGCCTTTAAGAAATTGATCTATTGCTAGGCTTCCTAGAAAGTGGATTAGAGGTATAAGAACCATGCCAACTCCAAGAAGGTCAAATGGCTTTGCAATTATTGCTATTAAAAACATCCAAATCCAGTAAGGAACTGACCCTCCAGTTGGCCCGTCTCCTGCTATAACTTCTGCCATTATATCAGCTATAAGAATATAGGGTATCACCCAGAATATTCCGAAATATTTTCCTATAAGCACACAAAAGAAAACTATTGGTGTGAACTCAACTCCAAGCTTGTAATTGGTGATGAGATACTTGAAAGTCCCTCCTATTATCACAAACAGTATGAATGCGAAAATCTTTTTTATGTTTATCATGTCAAAGAATGCAAGAACAATGATAAAAGAGAGGAATATTGCAAGAAAGATGTATATTTTTTTTTCGTTTTCAACAAATTTATCGATTATTTTTAAGAAGAAATCCTGTGAGAAATGCTTCTCGCCGTCCGCGTCGGGGTCATCATTTGTATTCATTTGGAATCGCTATCTTATCTGGTTTTTTTTCGATTCGCGGGTAAATATTAGGTTGCATAAATACTTTGTCAATCATTACAGCAACCCCTCGTTCATTTTTTAGTATATCATTTGTTATCATTTTTGCACTGCCAATGGCGATTAGCTCGTCTTTTAAGGACATTACTGCGACCAGGTCATCTACCTGAATGTCTGACTCAACTTTGGAGATTCCAGGCACCTTGAGGTTTATTCCGTGGCACAGTGAATCAACTGTCGTGTCAAAGACCCATATCTTTGCAAGATGCGAAACTCCAAACTCAACAGGTTTTATGCAGTGCCTGATGTATTTGTCGTTTCCTTCTTCCTTCCAATAATGGTATGCATCATGCAAGTCCTGAAGTGTGACTAATGTGTCTTCATTGAACGGTCCTGCTTTTGTTCGCCGAAGCTCTGCCATGTGAGCGCCGCAGCCTAAAGTTTTTCCTATGTCGTGCACAAGCTTTCGGATATATGTTCCTGCCTGGCACCCAACTTTGAATAAAACATCTTTGCCGTCCATGTCAAGAATATCAATATAATATATTTTTCGAAATCTCCACTGTCTTTTTACAGCGGATTTTATTGGCGGAAGCTGCTTAATCTTTCCAATGAATGTTGTAATGACCTTTCTAAGCTCGTACTCATCAACTTCTTTATGAAGGTGCATCATGCAGATATACTCTTTTCCTGATGGTAAAAGAGTCTGAACAATCCTTGTAGCAATGCCTGTTGCTACAGGAAGGCATCCTGTTACACCCGGGTCAAGCGTTCCTGAGTGCCCAGACTTTTTGATATGAAGAATCTTCTGGACGTAAGCTGACACCTGGTGGGATGTTGGACCTTCTGGCTTGTCAACGTTGATTATTCCATAATTTATGAGCTCCTCAACGCTTCTTTTGTCTGGCGAGCGACCAAACTTATCTGACGTCTCAGCAGGTTTTTTAACTAGAACCTGCCTTTTTGTCTTCTCAAACGGTAGAAATGTGTCGCTCATAAGAGCAGAATCTAAACTTCATTTAAAAAGATTTCTTATAGAATACACGAATTATTTTCAAAAACCACTAAAAAGTTAAATTTTATTTAGTTACTATTATGAAGGTAGGATATTTTAATAAGATTTATATATAAAATGATAAAATAAAAGAATATGGATGAAGAAGTAGACATATCTGATTTTATTTCAGAACATATCCAAGAAATGATTGAAGAAGGGAGAGAAATAAAGAAATTTAATGATTATTGCGCTGCCAAGAACTATTCCCCAGAGGACATATCTGCCATTAGGGCAATACACAAGCTGCATGTAAATTATGAAAATGGCAACACAGCGGGTCATACTCCTATTGAAGCGCTTGAACACATTGCAAATTCACCCGAATCAGAAAGAATGAGGTTCATAAAAATAGGAGAAACAAAAAGGTGGTGGGTAGGAAATTCTATTCTAAAGTTAAGTGATGACTTACCATATGCAAGAAGAATGTTAGAAACATATCAATTTGATATAAAACCAGGTTTAGGGCTTTGATTAATAAGAAAGATATACCAAAATAAAATTTATAGAAAAGAAATTCTAATAAAAAACAGTTTTAAATTTAATATTAACTCAAAAAAAGAATTTACACCGCCCAATTAAGAGAAAAGTTTATATTCTACTATTTTTGATTGTGGTGTTATGGCAAAAATTGAAAAAGTTGTAGCAAGAGAGGTGTTGGACTCAAGAGGCAATCCAACAGTGGAAGTTGATATCATCGCAGAGAAGGCTTGGGGACGAGCAATTGTTCCGTCAGGCGCGTCAACAGGCGTTTATGAAGCGTTAGAGCTTAAAGACGGCGGGCAAAGGTATCACGGACGAGGAGTTTTGAATGCAGTCAATAATGTTAACAATAGAATCTCAAAATCAATTATAGGAATGGATGTTTCTGACCAGCTGTTAATCGACCAGACAATGATTGACCTTGACGGCACTGAAAGCAAGAAGAATTTAGGCGCAAACGCTATACTTGGCGTGTCAATGGCAGTGTGTCGCGCTGCTGCTATGGCTAATGATAAAAACCTGTATGAGCATCTAAACAAGAGCCTTGGCTATAAGATGAAGATGCCGGTTCCTTTCTCAAACATAATTAACGGCGGTTCACACGCAGGAAACGGACTCTCGTTTCAAGAGTTTATGGTAGCGCCAGTTAAAGCAAAAGATTTCAGGGAAGCCACAATGATGGTTTCAGAAACATATTACTCCCTAAGGGGAATTTTACTTGATAGATTCGGGAAAAACGCAATCAATGTAGGCGACGAAGGAGGATTTGCACCCCCTTTAAGAAACCCTGAAGACGCGCTTGACATCCTGACAAAAGCTATCAACAAAGCGGGCTACAGCTCAAAGATGAAGATAGCAATTGATGTTGCGTCATCAACGTTTTACAACAACAAAAAATACACTGTTGACGAAGACAAGATATTTGAATCGGCAAAACTCATAGATTATTACAACAAGCTTGCAAAGAATTACCCAATAATCTCAATTGAGGACCCATTTGAGCAGGATGATTTTGAATCATGGTCAAGCTTCATGAGAAGATCAAAGCTTCAGGTTGTCGGCGACGACCTACTCGTCACAAACATTGAAAGAATCAAGAAAGCAGCTGAAAAAAAGATGTGTAACGCTCTTTTATTAAAAGTCAACCAGATAGGAACACTTACGCAGGCGTTTGACGCTGCAAGAATTGCAAACGAAAACAAGTGGAACATAATGGTAAGCCACCGAAGCGGAGAATCAGAAGACCCGTTCATCGCAGACTTATCTGTGGCTCTTGGCTGCGGCCAGATAAAAATCGGCGCACCTGCCCGTGGCGAGCGTACATGCAAATACAATCAGCTCTTAAGGATTGAAGAGGAGCTTGAAGGACGCGCAAAATACTCAAAAATGAAGGTGAAATAGAATTATAGAAAATGAAATTTCACTTCGTGATTATAGGATAACGGACGCAAAACGCTTTTTTGAAATATTAAATAACCCGAATTTTAAGTATTTTAGTACAAAGCCAAAAAGCCTTAAAGGAGAAATTGATTACCTAAAAAACAGTTTAAAATTAAGAAAGAACAAGACAGATTACGGGCTTGCAATAATAATTGATGGAAAAATAGTTGGCGGCGCAGGAATCCATATCCACCCGAGAAGAAAACACATTGCAGAGATAGGATACTTTGTTGATGAAACACATTGGAATAAAGGCATTGCATCTAAAGTTGTTAAACATCTGGAAAAGATATGCTTTAAGAAATTAGGTATTGCAAGAATTGAGATAATGATGGATGTAAGAAATAAAGCAAGCGAGAAAGTTGCCATAAAGAACCTATATAAAAAAGAAGGAATAAGCAGAAAATCAATTAAATTAAAGGATAAGTATTTCGATATGTATTTATACGCAAAAGTAAAATAAAGGAATAAACTGATAAAGAAGGAGATAAAATGGGTTACTTGATACTTGTAAGGCATGGAGAATCACGCTGGAATAAGCAGGATAAGTTTACAGGATGGGTTGATGTACCATTAAGCGAGAAAGGCATAAAAGAAGCGTTAATATGCGCAAAGCAGCTAGAAAAGATATCATTTGACGTTGCTTACACTTCAAAACTCCAGAGAGCTACAGAAACATTACTCATAATTCTTTCAAAACAAAACCACACAGGAATATTTTTACATAATGAAGGAAAAGAAAAACGATGGAGCTTTCACACACCAGAACTTGAAAACAGGGAAATCCCAATTTATTCTAATGTCGCGCTTAACGAAAGGTATTACGGAGCACTTCAAGGAGTAAACAAAAGCCAGGCAAGAAAAAAGTACGGCAAAGAACAGGTTTTTGAGTGGAGACGAAGCTATGATATAAGGCCGCCTAATGGTGAGTCACTGAAAGACACAATCAAACGAACGCTTCCATATTTTAAGAAAAATATAATGAAAGATGTAAAATCAGGAAAAAATGTGATAGTATCTGCGCACGGAAACAGTTTAAGGGGAATAATAAAACACATTGAAAACATTTCCAATTACAAAATAGCTTCGCTTGAAGTGCCTACAGGAAAACCGATTGTTTACAAGTTTGAGAAAGGAAAGCTTGTAAAAAAGAATAAGATTTAATAAAGAACGGATTTCTAAATTGATTATGAAACTATTAGATATAAAAAATGAGATTCACCCAAAGCTTTATGAGAAGCTTGAGTCAAAGATTACTGAACTTAGGCCTTCACAGGAAAAATCAATAAAAGCTGGGCTTTTTGAAAACAAAAATCTTTTAGTCTGCACGCCAACAGCTAGCGGAAAAACGCTGATTGCAGAGCTTGCATCATTAAACTCTATATATAATCAGATAGGCAAAGCTGTTTATATTGTGCCGCTAAAAGCTTTGGCATCAGAGAAATACAAAGAATTCAAGGAAAGGTATCCTGACATCAAAGTTGCGCTTTCAGTTGGAGACACAGATTCAAACGACTCTTACCTTGAAAAATACGATTTGATTGTCACGACAAGCGAAAAGCTTGATTCACTCATAAGACACCATACGCCATGGCTAAGATTTGTAAGTGTTGTTATTATTGACGAAATCCACTTATTAAACGACGCGTCGCGCGGGCCAACGCTTGAAGTCATAATTACAGTTCTAAAAAAAGTCTTAAGAAAAATGCAGCTAATCGGACTCTCTGCAACTATTGGCAACCCAAAGGAGCTTGCAGAGTGGCTTGATGCAACGCTTGTAGAGGACTCGTGGCGACCGGTAAAGCTCAAGAAAGGAGTTTACATGGATGGAGAAATAGAGTTTTATTAGATTTTTCTAAGAAATAAAAAAGTTTATATACTAGTATACGTTTATCTATACTATAGACGATAACAAACTAAAGAGGTGTTATGATGTTTTTTTTCAGAAAAAGAATAAAAAAAGCGCTTTTGCCGTACATGATGTACAACAAGCAAAGCGGATACGTAGGGAATAACTAAGTCTTTAATATTTCTTTAATCTTATCTTTTCGTTCTTTCCAACTGTTTCCATGAACAACATAATCTGCATCTTGTGAGTAGGCAAGTGTTAGATTTAACTCGTCTTTTATTCTGGGAAGCCTGTTTTGTTTATCATAACTATTTCGTCTTTGCAATCCTTGTTCAATCTCTGAAATTGTTGGTATTAAGGCAATTACTTTAACAAACCCAGGATACAATTCTCTTAAACGATATGCTGCGTCAATATCACATGTATCAAAGAGATGTTTATTATTGGATTGTTTTGAACCTGAGAAATCAGATAACCCGATACCATAAAGGTTGCCAACGTATTCATGAAAAAATAATAATTTTTTATCTTGATATAGTCTTGTCATCTCATCTAAACTTCTATGAAATATTGCCCCATTTATTGGAGTTTCACCATTTCTTAATTCTCTTGAAGTGGATTTGACTAACTGTTTAACATTCATCTCTTTTCTCAAATCTTTGATTAAAGTTGATTTTCCAGAACCAGAAGGACCACAAACCAGATACAAACAAGGCTGTTGTTCAAAATCAGGAGATTTAATATCCCCTTGAATATCAACATTAACTCCTTTTTCTCTAAGTGTTTGGATTGTTTCCTGATTAATAAACTTTCCATCCACAACTTTGAACCAGTTTAGGTTTTGGTGTGATAAAAGTAAAGACCTTAAGTTTTTATAATCTAAAAATAAAGTGATATCCTCTAAATGAGGAGTAAAAGTTAAATTCAACTTTTTTATGTTGTCTTTTAAATTAGAGCTATTTAAAACCGATAAATCTTGAATAAAGACGCAAGAAGATAATGTTAATTCTTCAAGAGATAATGGATATTCCAAAAAAGAAACGTCAGCTATACCAATTGTTTCAAGGCGAATCTTTTTGAGGTTTTCAATTAAATTTTTAGAATTTAATACTGAAAAATCAGATATAGAGACACCCCCTTTAATTGTCAATTCTTCAAGGGAAGTATATCCTTCTAAAAAAGAAATATCCTTAATACCTCCAGACACACGCAAACTTTTTAATGTGCTGGACAGATTTTTTGAACTTAACACTGAGAAACCAGAATCAATACGTGAAAGATGTAATGATAACTTTTCAAGAGACTCATACTTTTCTAAGAATGATATATCTTTTGGAAAAACAGTTTGTAAATCTAATTCGTTTAGAGTTTTAGCTAAATTTCTGGAACCCAATATTGAGAAATCCTCAACACCATCACAAATACTAATCCTTAATTTTCTGAGGGACGCATATCTTTCAAGAAAATTAAGATCTTTCACTGAATAATTAAGACCGGTTAAATCCAAGTCATGAAGTGTATAAGAAAGCACATTAGAGCTTAATAAGGAAATATTAGGGATATGCTCGCAATTACCAAGTTTTACCCGTTCAAGTGAGGTATATTGTCTTAAAAAAGAGATATCTTCGATGCCGCAGTTCCTCAAAGTCAATTCTTTTAAGGTTGCTGCCAAATTAGTAGACATAAGGAAAGAGAAATCTGTTAAATGACAATAATCGGGAAGAGAGATTATTTCAAGAGATTTACAATTTTCTAAGAAGGATAAACTTCCAATGACATAATTTTCAGAAATCTCAACTTTTTTTAAAGAAGATGATAGCTGAGTCGAATGAGCTAGTAAAGAAGCTAATAATTCAGAAGGAACATCACCTTTAACATAAAGTTCACCTAATCTTGTTAATCTCTCAATACCTGTTATGTTTGTAATTTCAGGGGTTAATTCTAATCTTGTTTCAGTAAGTAACTTACCTTCACTTTCCTCAATTAAGTCATCAATACTTTCCCCCATTCACAATCACTTCGCCATCTCCAATAATA
Organism: Candidatus Woesearchaeota archaeon; assembly: GCA_023266675.1. Taxonomy (GTDB): domain Archaea; phylum Nanobdellota; class Nanobdellia; order Woesearchaeales; family BM511; genus JAHFPP01. Next base: position 9,710 of record JAHFPP010000006.1, on the reverse strand, counting down.
ATTGATTTACATTTGCTTGCATGTCATATCCTTTTAGCACGATGTCAAAGTGAGGCAGATATTTCTCAAACTTTCTTGATTCTGAAACTACATGCTCCAAGCGCGCTTTTGTGTCAGTTAGTGCAATCTTATTTTTATGTAAATAATCAAGTTCTTCCTGAAATGAATCAAAACCAGAAGAAGGTTTTGATAAGTCTTTTAATCGTTCTTCTAAACCAAACCCTGCATAAGTTAAGGAGGGAAACAAAGTTACAAGCCTTATTATATCTGGAAATTCTTGTTTTAACCTGAATGCAGAATCAACATCGCAAGAATCCACAACATAGTTTATGTATGAATTGGGAATATTGAGTATTTTTGCTTTTTTTAAACCGTAAAGATGAGAGTTATATAAATGACTACCAATAATTACTTCATCTTTTGATAATTTAGTAAACATATCTTCAGAAACAAATTCGATAGTAGTATCTTGCAATTCAGCCAAATTCCGAATAGGTCTAGTTGTAACTTTAGGCATTGGTTTAACACATAAATACCTCATTTCATTAATAAGCGTGCTTTTGCCAAAACCTGTTGGAGCAACAAGAACATAAAGTTTGGTATGTGTATCGGTGGTAAATAAGTTTATAAAATTGTTGTTAGGATATGTTAGAACTGCATTGATGTCAATTACAGCATTAAATTTTGAGTAAGGGATTAATGTAATGTAAGAAGAAGAATTTCTATCCGAGTTGTTATTAAATAACGGCAAACTCATAGAGTTATCAAATTCGTATAGGGCATGAGATATATCGTTTAATGTGTATCTGGAAAAAGTAGTATTACTATAAAATAATTGTGGTTTTTTTGTTGAATTTATTAAATGTGAAATAACTTTTCTTGCAGAAGACCTTAAGTTATTAATTGATGGATGGATTAGGACGCTTAAACTTTCTTTAGTTGAAATATATTCATTAAGTTCATGAATTAAAAAATTTTGATTCTTAGGTAATTCTTCAAGCCAGTATGATTCAAATCTAATAAAATTTTTATTTTGTACAATATAAGGAACATATTTAAAAGTAATTTTAACAAAGGAAGAATTTTGAAACCGAATTGTAAATATCTCATCATATTCAGAATCATCTTTCTTATCCACGTTTGTCCTTACCTCTTTTTTAATTTTGGAATGTTTCATTTTGCCATCTCCAAAAGTAATTGGTTGACATTTGATTGCAGGTCATAACCTTTAAGTACAATATCAAAGTGCGGTAAATATTTCTCAAACTTTATTGATTCTGAGACCACATACTCCAAGCGCGCTTTTGTATCTGTTTTTGCAATCTTATTTCTTTTTAGGTAGTCTAATTCTTCTTGAAATGAATCAAAACCAGAAGAAGGTTTTGATAAATCTTTTAATCGTTCTTCCAGACCAAATCCTGAATAAGTTACTGAAGGAAAGAGAGTTACAAGTCTGACCAAATCAGGAAATTCTTGCCTTAATCTAAGCGCAGACTCAACATCACAAGAATCGACGATATAATTCCTATGTGTAGAAGGAATGCATTTTATTTTATCTCTTTTTAAACCATAAAGATGGCTATTATATGCGTGTCCCCCAACAATAAAATCTTCTTTAACCCCTTCAGTAAACGTGTCTCTAGAAACAAATTCAATAGAATCATCTCGCAATTCAGCTAAATTTCTATTTGGCCTTGTTGTAACCTTTGGCATCGGTTTAACACACAAATATCGCATCTCATCAATAAGCGTGCTCTTGCCAAATCCCGTAGGTGCAACAACAACATAAAGTTTAGGAGTTGCATCACTAATTAATAGATTAATTAAGGGATTAGTCTCAAAAGAAGGAGATAATGAAAATGTGCGTTTTGATAAAGAGCCATCAAAACCAACACCAATAATTGTATCAGTTAATTTATCAAAGTTAAAGATATCTATAAAAGGTAATGAAGATGAATACCTGGGTGTAGGTTCATATAAAGACATAACCGTTACTTTTGAAAATTTTAATTTATATGCTATTCGTCTTGTTTCATTATCCCCCTGATAAATATAAGGGAGCAGGTTATGGGATGTTAATTTAAGGACACCCGGATTGGTATCATTTAATTGATAAAATAAATTAGTTAAACGGTTTTTATTAAGAAATAATGGTGATCCTGAATGTATAGAAAATATAGATTTTACAGAGGGATTATTAAGGGTATACCTTGCAAGTTCTACTGCATCGATTTTTGTTGGAGGCATGCCTTTAGAAGTAGATGAGGAAGAAATTTTCCAGAAAGTATGTTTAATCAGTTTATTAGTCAATTCATTTAAAGTATAAAATGGATCAAAACTATGTGTATCATCGGGATAAACATGCACTATCTCGTTATAGTCAGAATTATCCACCATCATAACACCTTAAGAAGTATTTCAATGCCGGTAAATGATCATCTCTAAAATGAAGTTTTGCCATTGATTCATCCTCTTTAAGCGTGTTTTTGAGATATGCTAGGTCAACCCATTCGCCTTTTGCAATTTCAGTTGTGTCTGGTTTTATTTCACTGCCGTCATGGCGTAAAAGATAGTACGTGACTTGCTCTGACTGGGTTTCATTGTCAAATTTAGTGTGCAAGAAAGGCATAAGTTGTTTTGGACTGACTTTTTGTTTAAGTTCTTCCATGCACCCTCTTACTGCAGCAGTTAGATAATCTTCACCGAATTTGGAATGCTCTGAAGCGCTAAATTCAGTATATCCTGGGTAAGTATCTTTATCAAGTGTTCTTGTGGAGACATACGCTTCTCCGTCTTTTAAGAATAATATATTAACGCCACGGTGATATAATCCTTTTATCCTGTTTTCACCATGGCATTCTCCGCGATATAAAACAAGCGGTTTATCATCAACAATGATAGGATTGTCCTTTTTATCAAATATCTGAAAGAACTCTCTCTCACCCTCATTAAATCCGCTTGAGTTAGAAGTATACGCTAAAATTGCAGGTATCTCAGTAAGAGGTTTAAAACTTAATGACTTATTAACAATTCCCTCAAGCTGTTCTTTTGAGCATATCATAGAGGACAGTATGCATATTAGATTTATAAATGTTGCTATTAATAACTACTTAATAGTAATTATTTTATTCCTATGTGCAGAGTTATAACTGCGCTTTTCATCTCAAACAATGTTTCAAACATGTTTATTAGGTAAGCTAAAACTTTTATGTCTTTCTTTTGCGTCTTACAAAGTTCATCTATTTCTTCCCTAAGCTTAACTTCTTGATGACCAATTTTCCTGATTTTATCTATATTGAAATCGTGAATCATATCATATAACTGTTCCATTATCATATGAACCTCGCTAAACAGATGTAACATTGCAGGAGAAAGTTTTATTCTATTTTTTATTAGCTCTTTACTGATTATTTTAAATATGTCAGCTGCAATCTCTGTTTGCTCAGCAATTACATATAGAGGCCCAATTCGTTCATAATCAAGTTCATGATTTTTATTTATTACTCTTCTGCAAAAATCGGCGTGTCTATCTACAACCTTGTCTTTTAGAATTATTACTGAAAGCTCTTCATAATTCTGGTTTTTAGCAGCTTCATAAGTTTCTTGGGAGATGGTTAAAATAGCATGAGCCATCTTTCTAAAAACAGAATTGAAATCAAGATGGTTAAGCTCTGAAATAGATTTGATTTCAACAACATTTTTTTTAATATTCATAATTTCATAAACGTGACATGCCCTATACACAGTATTTTGTATAACTTCCAATTCAGACGGAGTTTTGTATGAGATGTTTGCCCTGTCATACCCTGCTTTGTATATTGCTGCAATAGTTCTGTTTAACATTACGCCAGCATCAGACAAGTCAATTGTGATATCCAATTTCTGCGGCTTATGTGCTGTGCCGATTATAATTGAAGACCCCTCTTCCTCAACCTCAACCTCATCTCCCTGTTTTAATCCGTGTTTTTGAGCCCATTTGGTTGGGAGGCTTACAGTCAAAGTGTTCTGTCCGACTCTATTTATTTTTCTCTTCATAACGTCAAAATATTCATTTAATATAAATACTTTTCTAAAAGTAATTATATAATTATATGTAATAATTATAATTGCCAAAAGTATATATAATATTCCGGCTTATTCGTAGATATTACGAAATTAACGAAAAAATGTTTTTTGGGAGGACAAAAAATGGCAGGAAAAATTAATGATAATGAAACAATAGACAATAAAGTCGCCATAATCATCGATTGCAGTTCAGTATCTTCAGTTGATACCCGCTATCTATGCAGAGAAGGAAATCAGGTTTATGGCCCTGTAAAACTAAAAGAGGGATTTATGAAAGGAGCCACGTCACTTGAAGAATATAACGCATTTAAAGGAATTAAATTTGAAGTTTATGTAACTCCTCTTGATGACCAAACTGAAAACGCGTTAAGGCGTATTGATGAATTGATACATTCACCTCTGCATGCAGATGTAGGCACACTGATTTTAGGCTTGCCAAGACACGTCTCAAGAGAAGATATTGTATCATCTGCTGCAGAGTACAACAAAAGGACTTTGTTTTTTGACAGTAAGAACGATTCTCGATATCTAGTGGATATGACTATATTTCCATTAAATAAATGAGATATGCCAAAATGAAAGAAAAAGACATTCAAATTATTTCACACTTAAGAAAAGATGCAAGAGCATCACTAAAAGAGATATCAGAAAACACACAAATCCCGATATCGACAGTATTTGATAGAATAAAATCAAATGAGGACTGTATGATAAAACATACTGCGCTGATAAATTTTGAAAAGGTTGGATACAATTCAAAAAATGTCCATGTGATGAGTGTGCTTCCTGAAAACCGGGAATTGATAAAAGAATACCTTCAGGCGCACCCAAATGTGAACAACTTGTATCTTACAAATTCAGGATATGATTACCTTGCTGAAACAGTGTTTAGGAATCAGAGAGAAACTCAGCATTTCCTTGAAGTGCTTCAAAACACTTTTCGGATAAATGATATCAAAACATTCAACATCATTGAAGATATAGACAGAGAGAAATTTTTGTCGATTTAAAGAGCGGTGATTAAAATCAATATAGCGGGAGCTATGCAAAAATGGAAAGAAAACTACCAAGTGAAAAATTTAAAGATTTAAAGGACAGCAGATTATTCTGCACACCTTCAGTTTTTGAAGAAGTAAAAAAGTCATATAATTCCAATCTTGAAGCGTCAGTCTCTGTAGCTAAATTTGGAAAGCCACAAGACAGTACAGGCGTATTTGGAGAAATGAGTGAACTTGCCAGAATAGCATACAAGAATAGTGATGGATTTTCGCATTTTGGGTATGGCGGAACAAGCGGTGCGAATATGGCGATTTTTAATCTTATAGGGAACATGTTTACAAAGTATGACTCCAAACCTCATGTGCTTGCTGCAAGAAATGTGCACCAGTCCGTTGTCGAAGGTGCAATGAACTCAAAAGTTCCCGTTAGGTATGTTGATACTAATTTTGATTCAAGTTCAGGGTTATTTTTACCGCCAACAGTTGACGACGTACTAAAAGAAATGAATTCGGATACCAAAGTAGTACTCATAACTCGTCCAAACTATGAAGGAGGATGCTTTGACCTTGAAAGACTGATTAAAGAGCTTAAAGTTAGAGATAACAGATCCTTTGTTTATGTTGATGAAGCATGGGGCGCTCATTTAGCATTTAATCCAAATCTCCCTACATCCGCAATTGAGCTTGGAGCAGATATCGCTACGCAAAGTATGCACAAACAGGGAGGCGGAATTAATCCGTCAAATATAACCCATTTTGGGAAAAGAATGAAAGACCACAGAAATGAGTTTTACAATTCATTTAACGTAACTCACACAACAAGCCCATCATACCCCTTACTTGCATCGATGGATGTTACTCGCCAGGTTATGCAAGAGCATGGAAAAGAAAGGATTGAAACATTAATAGAATATGCAAGCAGGTTTAGACAATACTTGAGCAGTATAGATGGCGTTGAAGTGATGACATTTGAAAAGTATCCAAGCATTGTTGATTCAGATTTAACAAAAGTAAACATTGATGTTAGAAAAACAGGAATGACTGGTGGTGAAATTTCTAATCTGCTACAGGAGAGATACAAGATAATCCCTGAGAAAGATGAGATTGGGTCATTAACATTCATAATGAATTTTGCATTAAACCCAGGAGACATTGAATACACCGCAGATAAAATCAGAGGAATAATTCAAGAAGGAAGGAGAGATGATTCAGCTTCTTCTTCAAGAAAAAATTACGCGCCATTGCCAAGACGCGTTGAGAGGGCATATGAATCATTTGAAGTCCAGACTATGAAAAAAGAAGATACTCCATTTGATATTAAATCACTTGTTGGGAAAGTATCCGGAGAAAACATCAAATGCTACCCTCCGGGGATTTATGTTGTGCAAATGGGTGAAGTTTTTGATAAAATAACTGTTGAATACCTGATTGAACAAAGATCTCGAGACGGCTCTCTGCATATGTGTGATCATAACAATAAATATGTCAAAACAGTAGATATGAAAAAATGAAAACAAGGAGTTGAGAAAAATGGATTGTGAATACAGAAAGAAAGACGGAGTGATGAATTACTGCACTTTGGCATTTGAATGCAGAAAGCAGGATTACACCATGATAAAGCAAGAAATGAGAAAAGTACCGGAAGGAACGTCAAGGTTTGTTGAATACTCAAGATGCCTGCTTCCCGAATCAGCATCAAAAATCTCAGAAGAGCAGATTGCAAATATTGGTATAGATGATTTATGTTTGCCAAAAGGCGGTTTTGAAGCAAGGAGAGATATTGTAAGAATAATTAGAGAATAAAGTGAAAAAATGGCAGACGAAAATTCATTGATTAATGAAAGGAAAAAGAAACTTGAAGAGTTATTAGGGTTAGGAATAAACCCGTATCCTCATAATTTTGAGGTAACGCATAAATCCGCAGAATTGCGTGAGAGGTATAGAACCGTTGAAAAAGGAGAATCAACAAGAAGAAATGAATCTGTTGCAGGAAGAATTCGCGCTATAAGAGATATGGGAAAAGTCACGTTTATGGATGTAGAAGATTCAAAAGGGAGAATGCAGCTTTGTCTTTTTGAATCAAAATTAGGAAGAGAGAATTATTCGCTCTTAAAAAAAGTAGATATTGGCGACATATTTGGTGCAGATGGAGAAATTATCAGGACAAGAAGCGGGGAGCTGTCAATAAATGTTGATAAGTATATGATACTAAGCAAGTCAATAAGACCTCTTCCTGACGAACGCGCAGGATTTAAAGATCCGGAACTTCGGTACAGGCAACGTAGCGTTGACCTCATCATGAATCCAAAAGTAAAAGAGGTTTTGATTAAAAGAACAAAAATAATTGAAGGTGTTAGAGACTTCTTGAATAGAGACGGATATTTGGAAGTTGAAACTCCGCTTCTTCAGCCAATTTATGGTGGAGCAAATGCAAGACCGTTCATAACCGAGCTTAACGCCCTAAAGATTCCGATGTATCTGAGCATTTCACCAGAACTATATCTGAAAAGATTAATTGTCGGTGGAATCGAAAGAGTTTACACAATAAGCAAAAATTTTAGGAATGAAGGGATTGATGCAACACACAATCCTGAATTTACAATGATGGAGTGTTATGCAACTTATCAGGATTATGAAGATATGATGTCATTGACCGAGAATATGTATTCAAGCATATGTGAAGCAGTGAATGGAACGACAAGAGTAGAATACCAAGGGAAGATGCTTGAGTTTAAGCCACCGTGGAAAAAAGTGACAATGTATGACTCTGTTCTTGAAAATTTGGGAATAGAAGTCGAGAAAATGTCACTTGATGATATCAAAGAGGAGGTAATGCGAAGAGGTTATAACAGTAAAATAAACGCAGGCGAATATACAAACAAAGGAGAACTTGTACAAAAACTTTTTGAGGAATATTCAGAGAAAAATTTAGTCTCTCCAACATTTGTTATTGACCATCCAAAAGAAACAACCCCTCTTTGCAAAACACACAGGAAAAATCCTGATCTTATCGAACGTTTTGAGCCGTTTGTCTGCGGGATGGAAATTGGAAATGCTTACTCAGAACTGAATAATCCGATAATTCAGCGAAGACTTCTTGAAGAGCAGGACAGAGCAAAAAGCCTTGGAAATGAGGAAGCCCACCCATTTGACGAACCATTTCTTGAAGCAATAGAATACGGCATGCCGCCAACAGGCGGGCTTGGACTTGGTATTGACAGGATGGTTATGCTTTTGACAAATCAGAAGTCGATACGGGACGTAATCTATTTCCCTTTTATGAGGCCTTTAGTATAATCTGATTAGAATTGAGGTATAAAATGGTTAATTTTTCAATTAAGAATATATCATCTGAAGATTTAGATGAGATGATTAAAGTAGAAAGCAAATCATTTTCTGATGAAGTGAAAGAAAGCGAGGGGATATTGCTTGAAAGAGCAAGTGTATTTAGAGATGGTTTTCTTGTTGTAAAAGATAACAATCGATTAGTTGGATATATATCATCAGAGATATGGGATTCTAAAAAGATAAGAGATACTCATTATGCAATCAACCATTCAATAAAAGACAACCACACTGTTTTAGGTGATACGCTTTATATATCCTCCATTGTGGTATTGCCTGAGTGTCGCCGTAACGGTCTTGGTAATATGCTTCTTGAAGGATTAATAGAAGATATAAAAACCAAGTACGCCAAGGTTACAAATGCAGAACTTATAGTTTCAGAAGGATGGAAAAACGCAATAAATCTTTATCAGAGGACAGGTTTTGCAATTCAGCGCGAGATAATTAAGTTCTTTGATAAAGAAAACGGATTGATTATGAGAAAAGAGTTTTATTGATTGATATCTAAAGATTTATATATTTCACACGTTTAACTGTTATCATGTCAAACACAAGTTGTGGTTATATTCCTTGTAAAAGATAAAGCTTCTAATATTTTTAATAATCAAAAAAGCAGTTTCAGCATAATCATATTTCCCGTTAGGGGTTAAAAAAATATTTCTAATTTAAAAGTTATGATAATAAAATAAGACTATTTAATAAATAAAATAACCAAGGTGACTTTCATGAAGATTCAAGTTGTAAAATTCGGCTCAAACTGCCTGTTTGAAGGAGACGGATTAAATTATGATATACTGAGAAATAACTGGGCCCTTCAGTTTAAAAGACACGAAGAAGAGACTGGCGTGAAAACTTATATCAAAGCATCTGGCGCTGTTGCAATTGCAAAAAAGCTAAAAAATGACAAACGCCAAAACAGCGCGATTCCAACTGATGATCTTATTTGGCTTGCAGGAATTGGACAGCACAAAATGATGTCGTTTTATGAAGATATTTTTAGAGGAATTTATGGAGTGTCCCAAATTTTAATAACTGACAAAGAAGAGAAAGATGCTGAAGAAAGGACAAACTTTGTCAAGTCTGTTTATTTTGACATTAATAAAGACACAATCCCTATTTCCAATTATAACGACCGGCTTTCTTTCCACGAGGTAAGAAGAGATAATGATATCCCTGCAGCAAATGACGCTGTTTTACTTTCAGCAGTAAGATGTCTTTTAATTGGCAGTGGAGAGTATAATGGATTAATGGATAAAAGTGGAACAGTTATCAGAGATGTTTATGGCGTGGAAAACAAGCATT
>JAHFPP010000083.1 GCA_023266675.1 Candidatus Woesearchaeota archaeon | reverse complement strand
TCATGCAAATCCATTAATGGCATTTGGTGCAGTTATAGGTTCAACGGCTTTTTTTATAACACACGGTTTCAAGCAAAATGCAGAAGAGCAGGAAGAAAAACTGCTTAGCAAATCAAGCGGCATGTCGGATATAAGCAAAATACTCTATTTAGAGGTAATTGACGCAACTTTCTCTATTGATGGTGTTCTTGGGGCGTTTGCTTTTACTTTAGCCGTTCCTTTAATCCTGCTTGGAAATGGAATCGGCGCAATTGTTGTAAGGCAATTGACTGTAAGCAATATTGACCGTGTAAAAAAATATAAGTATTTAAAAAACGGCGCAATGTATTCAATTCTCTTTTTAGGTATTATAATGATTCTTGACAGTTTTGGAATGCATATTCCTCACTTTGCAGCGCCATTATCAACTTTCCTTGTTGTAGGGTACTTTTTCTATAAATCAGTCAGGGAATTGAAAAAAGTAGAAAATAAAACCAAAAAGAGAAAATAATAATTTCTTAATAATCTTTTTCTAAAAAATGATTATCAGAGTAAATGCATTACTTGCGTGTTGCAGTATGGGCATGCGCGAGGCATGTTTCTTTCGCGGTTGTAATAAAACTCATAGTTGCATTTTTTGCATTTATATTTCATCTTGTCAGGGTCAGAGCTTGATTTTCCTTCTCTTTCTGTAGCAACAGCGCTTTTTTCCTGGTGTAGATGTTCAGAAGATGATTCAGCTCTACCGCTTGACCTCATTCCAAAATCTGCAATCCCCATTGGTTTAGATGACTGCGTGCTTTGAGATGTTGATGCGTGCGGTTGTTCAGGCGCCTGAGTTTTAGTGGCTGCGCGCATACCAAAATCTGAAAGTCCCATAGGTTTTGACTGTGAACTGCTACTTTGAGAAGTGTTGGGCTGTGTAGTTGATTGTTGGGACGTAGGTTTTGCAGTTCCTCTCATCCCAAAATCCGCGACACTCATAGGTTTTGATGATTGTGTGTTTGTTGATGTAGTTGAACTCACTGTTTGGGGTTTTGGTGAACTGTAAGAACTTGTTTGCATCCTGTTTATTCCGCTCATATGGTGTGAATCAGGTGTTGGTTGCTGCGGTGTTTCAATTCCTTTCTGTTTTTGGCGAGCCAATTTTTCAAGGTATTCATCTTCAGCATCCCATCCTGGCGGGTGTATTTTCTTTGGAGCTTCAGTCTGCGTTTCAGCTTCCTTAACACTTTGTTTGATAGTTTTTGAGTCGTTTGCCTTTCTTTCTTTTATGCATGAAGGGCATACAGCCATTTTGTAAACATAATCTAAAGCAAAATCTTCAGCTTTTGCAGTTTTTCCGCATCGTCTGCATTTGATTTCAACACTTTTTCCTGGTATATTCATTTTCCCACCTGTATTTTATCTGCTATTTTTTTTATTCATTGTTAATTTTAAATATCTTCAATATCCTTCGCCAGTACTTTCCTTTAAAATATTGTCAGCAGTTTTTCCGCTTTTTACATCAAGCGATTCTTCTGCATTGCAGTAAGGGCAAGTTTTTATAATTGCGGATTTTTTCCTTTTAAAGGTGTAATGGCATTCTTTGCATATATACTCAATCATAGGCTCTTTTGCTTCATTTTTGGGCTGTGTTTTTGTTTCTTTCTTTAAGTCAAAAGAGCTGTTAGTTGTTTTTTTTGGCAGAATAATCTCATTTGCTACGGTTGTTTTTCCTTTTTCCATGCAATTTTTGCAAATCATCCTGTTTAATGCAGTATACCTCATATCAATAACGTCATTTTCCTTGCCGCATCGGTAGCATTTTAATTGGACTGATTTCATATTATCACCGCCTATAAATTTATTATTATTAGCACTATATAGTGATTTAAGTCTTCCTATATAAAAATTTATTGATTGTTGACGATAAATCAGATTCTACCGTAAAGCATATTAATACCCCCTTGATTTTGCAGTTTCTCATGTTAACTTTCGAAGATATAAACACAAATAACTGGAAAAGAGTTGTTTCTTCAGTTATGAAGTCAGAACTTACCTATAAGAAATCTATACGAACGTCAAAAATGGGTTATGCACAAATTTTGATAGATGGAGATGCTATTGGAAAACTTGCTTTTTTTGATAATACCTATGTAGGAAACATAATAGCTTATCCGCCGACAAATGCGGAAATGATAGATTATAAGATGAATAAACCTGAATTTTCAAATATCAAATATGTTTATCTCTTTAATTTTGTTATAGCAAATGGCTACCGTGGAGAAGGAATAGGATCAAAGCTTTTAAAGGAATTTTTGATAACTGCACAGGAGCTTGGTTATGACAGAGTCATCGGACATTTCCGGCCAAATGGTTCTCTTGCAGCATTTAAAAAATTCGGTGCAACAGAGATTGAAGTCTGCAGGAATTGGGAGAACACAAAGGAAGATTATATCTTCTGTGAAATTGACTTGAAAAAACTAAAGTTAATCGAGCCTACAATAACTGTTCGGAATTGAGTATACTTCATTCTCTTTTTTAATTTTTTTAAATACATTTAATTTTCAAAGCACTTCTTGTTGAATTTTGTACACTTTTAAAAATTTTCATTAATAAATTATAAAATGAAACTATTATTAAGTAGTAAAAATATGATAATATTTAAATACTCAACATTCTTTCTAAACTCATGATAAAAAGAAAAACCTTATTAGAAGATGAAGTAAAGAATTCT
>JAHFPP010000049.1 GCA_023266675.1 Candidatus Woesearchaeota archaeon | reverse complement strand
CGCATACTGCAGGGTTTAGTCGAAATGTTAGTCCTGGTAGTACTCTTACTTTGTGGCACATCATGCTCATTCTGTGAAGTGATGGCTGTCTGTTAAAGATTGCGATGTCCCCATCCATTATGTGTCTTTCAACTACATATCCTGGCTGGAATTCTTCGATTAACTGTTCTTTTGTTTCGTCAGTTATTTTCTTTTTTCGTCCGTCAGGCCTAATCATATAGTTTGAACCTGGGTAATCTTTTGGTCCTCTTTTTATGAATTCCTTTAGGAAGTCCATGTTCCATTTTGTTGCTTTTTCAGGAACTGTTAGCTTCATTGCGACTTCTTTTGGTATTCCTACTTCGTCAAGCGCGAGCATTGAGTCTGGTGAGATTACTGTTCTTGCGCAAAAGTTTGTTCTTTTACCTGCAAGGTTGTGCCTGATTCTTCCTTCTTTTGACTTGATTCTTTCAGTTATTGTTTTTAGTGGCTGACCGCTTCTGTGTCTTGCTGGCGGTAGCTGAGGAACTTCGTTGTCAAAGAATGTTGTTATATGGTACTGCAATAAGTCCCATAAGTCTTCGATGATAATTTCTGGCGCTCCTGCGTTTATGTTTTCAAATAATCTTTGATTGATTCTTACGATGTCTCCGAGCTTGTGTGTTAAGTCGTCTTCGCTTCTTTCTCCACTTTCTAGTGTGATTGAAGGTCTTATTGTTACTGGAGGGATTGCTAAAAGCGTCAATACAACCCATTCAGGTCTTACTATTTCAGGGTTCATTCCAAGTTTTTCAAGTTCCTTATCCTGTATCCTTTCAAGTCGTGTTCTTATCTCGATTGGGGAGATTCTTTTTCCGTCTTCAACATAAGTTGTTGGTTTTTCAATCTGAATCTTGTACTGTTTTGCGCTGCAGTGCGGGCATTTCATTGCTGCTTTTGCTTTGCTTTCTGTCGGCGCGTGTGCTGCGACTTTTGGTGCTGATGCATCTTCTTTTACTTCGTCATCATCTGAAAGGCTTGTTTCAGCAACAAGGTTTATTATTGGTTCTCCTTTCTTTTTTGATGTTACAAGAACTTTGCCGCATTCTCTGCAAGTGTTTCTTAGTGTGTCAAGAATTATTTTTGTAAAGTTTATGTGGATTACTGGTCTAGCTAGTTCAATGTATCCAAAGTGTCCAATACATTCTTTTAGTTTTGAACCGCATGTCTTACATTTTAAACCAGGGTCAATGACTCCCATTCGGATGTCCATGAGACCTCCGTCAACTGGGTATCCTTCTTTATCATAAAGTTCTGGTGTTACTATTTTTACTGATGCCATCTTTTTTATCAGTTTTGGTGATATGAGGCCAAATGATATTGACTTTACTTTCTTGTAAATTGGGATGTTTTCTTCCATTTTTTTGCCTCCTAGTACTTGTCCTTTAGGTTTACCTTAGGGTATACACCTAATGTTTTTAGTTCGTCAAGCATCAATTTGAATGCGTATGATATCTCGATGTTTGATATCACTGATGTGTCTCCGCATACAGGGCAGTAGTTCCTGTTCTTAAATTCGTCGTGGATTGCTATTAGTCCGCATTCTTCGCATACTGGAACGATTGTTCTGTCAGAGTCAAATCTGTCTTTTAGAAGCATTGATGCTCCGTGTGCAACAAACGTGTCTTTCTCCATCTCTCCAAGTCGCAGTCCTCCTTCTTTTGCTCGTCCTTCTGTTGGCTGTCTTGTCAATAGCTGGATTGGTCCTCTTGCTCTTGAGTGAAGCTTGTTTGCTACCATGTGTTTTAGTTTTAGGTAGTACATGTTTCCGATGAATATCTTTGCTTGGTACGCGTTTCCGGTTTTTCCGTTGTACATTGTTTCTGTTCCGTTTTCAGAGAAGCCTAGGCTGTGAAGTTCTTTACGTAAGTCTCCTTCTTTTTCGGATGTAAATGTTGTGCCGTCAATGAATCGTCCGTTTAGTGCGCCAACTTTTCCGCCTACCATTTCAATCAGGTGAGAAACTGTCATTCTGGACGGGATTCCGTGAGGGTTAAATAATATATCAGGAACTATTCCGTTTGCGCTAAATGGCATGTCTTCAAATGGTGCTATTAGTCCAACAACTCCTTTTTGTCCGTGTCGTGATGTGAATTTATCTCCGATTTCCGGTATTCTTTGGTCTCGCAGTCTTAGCTGGATTAATCTGTTTCCTTCTTCGTTTTCAGTTATTAGTATGAAATCGATTATTCCTCGCTCGCCGTGTTTTATTGATGTTGATGATTCACGTCGCTGGCTTTGTGTCAGGTTGTATTCGTCTAAAGACGATAAGAATCTTGGCGGCGAAGTTTTTCCTATTATTACGTCACCTTCTGCTACTCTTGCTTCCTGGCAGATTATTCCGTCTTCTTCAAGCATCCTGTAATCGTGTTCTGTTCTGTATCCTCGAACTTCTTTGTCTGGGATTCCTATTTCGTCAATAAGTCCTCCCTGGTATCTTAGTTCTGCTGCAAGTTCTGGCCTGTAGTATGTGCTTCTTGCTAGGCCTCTGTCTACAGATCCCTTGTTTAGGATTATTGCGTCTTCCATGTTGTATCCGTCGTAGCTCATGATTGCTACTACTACGTTTTGCCCTGCTGGGTGTTTGTCGTAGTCGGATATTTCATGTGTGATTGTTGTTGCGATTGGCACTTGTGGTGTGTGAAGTAGGTTTACGTCCATGTCCATTCTTACGTTGTAGTTTGCTGCGTAAAATCCAATTGCCTGTTTCTGGTTTTTTGACCCAGCGTTTAATCTTGTCGAAGCGTTGTAGTTTCCAAATGGAACTAAACTAGTTGCAAGTCCAAGCATTGATAATGGCATAAGTTCCATGTGTGTGTGTCTTACTGTAAGCTCTTCTTCTGTAAACGCTACAAGCATGTTTTCTTCTTCTGATGCGTCAAGGTATTCGACTATTCCCTGAAGAATTAAGTCTGAGTACGTTATCTCTTTTTTCTCAAGCTGTTCAAGGTGTTTTGCTGTTAAAAGAGGTTTCCCTTCCTTAATTACTATAAGTGGCCGTGTTACTCTTCCTTTTGAGCTTTCAATGTGTACTTCGTCTGATTTCTCGTTGAAGTTAATGCTGACATCCTGCTTTACTTTTCCTTTTCTTCTTTCTTCTTTGAACTGTTCGATTAGGTTTTTTGTATTGTCAGATGTTCCTATGAATTTTCCGTTTAAGTAGATCTCGCTCATTTTTGTTTCACCTGTACAGGTTTTACTCCTATTTTAAGCATTGTTCGCATCAGCTCTTCTTCATTGCTTCCCTGTGATATTTTTGTTAGAAGTGAAAGGTTTTTTCTTAGACCGATGTTTGTTCCTTCAGGTGTTTCAACCGGGCAAAGTCGTCCAAGGTGTGTTGGGTGAAGTGCTCTTGCTTCGAAGTTTTCCTGGCTTGCTGACAGTGGGCTCACAACTCTTTGGAGGTGTGAAAGTGTTTCAAGGAAGTTTAGCCTTTGTATTCTCTGTGAAATACCTTTTCGTCCGCCGACCCAGTTTCCTGTAGCCATGGATGAGTGTATCCTTGATGTCAATAGCTTGTCTCTTATTATAACTTTTATTGATGGGAATTTTCCTCTTTTTACAATTCGCTGGAAGTTGTAAAGCATGTCTCCAATCAACACTTTTATGTTTACCCTAAATAAGTCTGCAAGTAAGTCTCCTGACATTTTCAGTCTCTTGTTTGCGTAGTGGTCTTTGTCGCTTTCTTCAAGCTTTCCTGTTGAGACTTCGATGTGCTTTTTTATCATTTTGCATATGTTGTATGCTTTTAGGATTCTGTCTTCTTTCTTTGTTCCAATATGAGGAAGAAGGTATTTGTCCATTATTTCTGCCATTCTTTCGACTCGGACTTCTTTAGTCTGTGTTATTCCTATCTTCTTTGCGATTAAGTCTATTGCTTCTTCATCATTCTTTGTTTCAATGAACTCATACAGGTTTATGTAGACTTGGTTAGGATCGTCTATCGAGATAAATTTCATTATTTCTTCGTCCTTTACAAGTCCAAGCGCTTTGATTAATAGAACTGCTGGGATTCTTTTTACCCTTGTGAATGTCAGGTAAAATATTCCGTCTTTAAGCCTTTCAAGTGAGTGCGGTATTTTAAATGAACCGTATTCTGAGAATAATTTTGCTGTGTATTCTGAAGGCCCTATGCTGTTCTTTTCAACAATAAGTCTGTTTGATGCGAGGTCTTCGATGTTGATTATTACTTTTTCTGTTCCGTTAATTATGAAGTATCCTCCTGGGTCGTTTGGATCTTCTCCTTGTTTTATTAGGTCGTCTTTGGATAGGCCAAATAAGTGGCAGTGCTTTGATTTTAGCATTATTGGCAGGTGCGCGATTTGTGTTTCAAAGCTTTCTCGCTGAACGCCGTCGATGTGTGCGCTTACTGTGATGTAAACTGGTGCAGCGTATGTTATTTTTCGAAGTCGTGCTTCTGCTGGGTAAATTGGTCTTTTTGAGCCGTCAGCTTCTGTTATTTCCGGTTTTTTTACAACAATTTTGTCAAGCCTTATCTTGAATTCGTCGATGTTGTGAGGGATGATTGTTGGTTCAATGTCCCTGTTTTCGTCAATGACATTCTGAAGTTCTTCTTCAATGAACTTGTTGAATGATTCTATGTTAGAACTTACAAACGTGTTCTCTTCAAAGTATTTTTTGAGTAATAATTCCTGTTTATTCATCTACAACCACCCTGTAAAAGACTGATGAGCCTTCATTTTTTCTTGTAATCTTAAAAACATCTCCAGCTTTAGGTGACATTTCTGCAATAGCGATGTCATTTATCTTCATTTTTGGCAGGTCAGATTCCTTGCAGTTATGCAGTTTTAGAAGTTCTTGCTTTTGTTTTTCTGAAATCTTTTCGTGTTTTGGAACAAGAATGTGGTTGTTATATGTTTTTGTTGTTTTTCCCATGAGGTCACCTTTTGATAAACTAAAATAATAATACTTACCAACGCTAAACGTCGGTTAAAAACTTAGTGAGTTAAAGCATGCTTTAACCACTCGTTTTTTTCTGATTATGAGCCGGACGAGGTTTGAACTCGCGACCACTCCATTAAAAGTGGAGTGCTCTACCAGGCTGAGCTACCGGCCCAACGTTTTAGGAAAACCTTGACTAAAACACGGCGAATTCAACGAGTTGAATTCACCTAGCTTTCTAGGTTTTGATCCTTTTTTCGTTATTCTAAATACGCTCTGGCCGGGATTCGAACCCGGGTCGAAGCCTCGACAGGGCTTCATCATAGGCCACTAGACTACCAGAGCAACTCTTTTTTCCAAATGATATTCATCCTCGAATAACATTTTTGCTTTATTGACTTAGATAGCTGTGGCTAAGATGTTTTTTTACTGTTTAAAAAAATTTGTCTCCCCTAATAATGTTTTTCACCATACCACTCGTCGAAATACTATCTGCAAACATCACGAGAAATTGGGGGGGATTTAAAAACTTATCGCTTTATTATGAAGAAAATTAGGATTTATAGAGTCTGTATAATACTTGGAAGGTTTATCCACTGGACAATTGGACAGGTATGCGACAAATGTTTATAAATCTAATTTCACTCATTAATTTTGAATTTCCAAACCAGGTTTAAGCATGAATTTAAAATTAACTCCCGAAATTGCAGAAATGTGCGGCATTGTCGCAGGCGACGGGCACTTAAGCAGATACATTTCTAAAAAAAGAACAAGTTATATGCTAGTAATTGCAGGTCATAAACAAGATGATAAAGAATATTTTCAAATTTTAAAAGAATTATTTCAAAAATCAGAAGTTAAATTAGTTGATTATGAAGCAAAATGGGGTGAATTAAGGTCTTATTCTAAACATACATTAATCTTCTTTGAAGGATTAGGAATTCCTGTTGGCAGAAAATCAGATATTGTAAGAATGCCTGAATGGATAAAGAATGATATTATCTTATCATGTGCTTTTTTAAGAGGGGTCGCCGATACAGATTTTAGTCTGGTATTCAAATCTAGAAAAATAAAACAATCATATCCAAGAATAACTGCTGATTTGAAATCAAAGAATATGGTGGATGATATATGTAATACTCTAAGTAAAATAGGTATAAACTTTGCAGGTCCATACCTAAGGAACAGAAAGAGAAATGATTCACCATGCATAACATATGAACTTGACATTAATGGGCATAAAAATTTTGAGTTATGGATGAAACATATTGGATTTAGAAATCCTAAGCATCTTAAAAAAATAAAATCCCCCCTCCCAGACTCGAATTTCCCAGTCTGAAGCTTTCACTTACAAACTTCCGGGGACCTTTCGGTATCAGCTGTCCAACCTTCATTCCTTTGCATTAGATGCGTTAGTCAGTTGGCGATTTTATCTACAGCCGAACGCTCTACCGACTGAGCTAAGGGGGGATAATTATATGGATTTGTGGGATGTTTAAATAAGTTTTTGTTTTATTATTACTTAATTTCTTTAGAATCTATTTCTCGTTGATTTCTATCTTGTGTTTTTTTGAGAATGTCACTCTTTCTCGTCCGGTTGACGTTTCAAACTTTGCCTTTGTAGGTTGTAAAGTCAGTCCACCAACGATGTTAAGCTTTGACTTTAATCTGTATGTTATTATCCTTTCTTCAAATGGTTCAAGGTAGTTTATATCCCATCTTATCAGTGTTCCTTTATTCTCATTCTGGATAACTTTGGTTGGTTCCATTGTTCCAACAGCAGCTTCCTTTACAAGCAAGGCAAGGCTTGGTATAACCTCTATTATTTTTATGTTTTCAACAGGCTTTTGACTCCTGTTTTTAATTAATACTTTTACTTTGAACTCTGACACTCCCTGCGATGTTGCCTCATGTGTCATTGCCTCTTTTTTTACGATTACAGGGCTTCTAAGCTGGTAGTAAATAACTATTGCCACTATAATAATAATTAGCGTGTATACTAAGAATCGGTAGTTTGTTGTTATCTCTATACTCATTGAGTCTCCAGGTCCAAGATTTAGAGGAAAATCCATCTCCCTATTGTTCTTATCATTGGTTACATAGTTATACCCAGCAGGCAGGGTTGTTGTTACAATCTTTTGAAAAAATCCTATTTCATATTTGTAAGGATTATTGTTTTCTATATTCCCAAAATTAGTAAGTGTGACTGTTGTTTTTGTTTTCAAAAATCTTTGGTCAACAGAAGTTTTTTCTTTGACATCTGAATAAGCTATAACTCTTATTGGAACTTTTATCTGGTTAATTGTTTCGTTGCCATTATATAATGTTACAGTTAACTTATCATCCTTCGGTTTTGTATACGCATCGATATTAAATGAGAACTCCTCTGTTTTTTCTTCAAGTGCTTTAAAATATGTCGAGTATATTTTGTTTATAAGTTCGCTTTTTATTTCAATTGTTAGGTTTTGATATTCTTTTGCATTCCTGTTTCTTATGTAAACTTTTAACGGAATCTGCTTTGTAGGGTCTATGTCAGTTGGCACTTCAACATTTAGTGCGATTGATGATGTATAACCCATTGGAAGAGGGTTTAATGGTCTGATATAAATTAGAAACATTGATTTTCTTATCTGTCCGCTAACTGATGATTTAACATTAAGCGTTGAGCCGTACTGTCCTGGTATAACTTCTGTTTTTGGATCTACAAATATTGTGTATGACAGTGATGACTTTGCAGGAACCTTGAATACCTGTGGATCAGTTGTAAGCACCCAGTCTGCGTCGCTTGTGTATGGTGTTAAAAAAGTGTCTTCAATGTCTGCGTCATTGCTGATTGTAAGATTATACTGGGCTATATCATCTTCATCTATGCTGCTTTTAATAGGAACTATTTCTATGTCAAATGTCTGTGTGCTAGCAGCATTTGCAATAATTGGTGTCAAGAAAACGATTATTAATGCCAAAACTAAACTTATTCTTTTTTTGTTCAACACAGTTTATCCACCACTATATAATTAATATACAATTAAGGGCGTTACTCCTATATAAATGTTTTGCAACCTTTTTAAGAAAAAGCCAAGAAAAACATGGTTTTTATGGCACAGAAAATTAGTTAATTTTCTTGTGCTTGAGCAAAAACAGAGTGAGTATTGAAAATTAAAAATATTTTCAAAAACAGAAACGTTTAACAAAAACGTAACTCACTTAGAGTCTTATAATATTTATAAAAAAGTTAGAAATTTATTCTTTTTCCTGAACGCCTTCAACAACTAGGTGTCCGTGGTCTTCAACAGATAACTTTATACTTTTCAGATTGTTTATGAGAAGGTCTTTTCCTATCAATAAATATTCGACAGTAAGTCCTTTTGTGATTATCTTGTGCACTTTGTACTCAAGAAATTTCTTTGGCACCATGTTCGGATCCTTGTGTGGGTCGTTGATATCAAAAAGATTTACAAAAATAGGATAATTGTCATCATTCTCAAGCTTTCCTTTTTTTCCGATAATTGCACTTTTAGTTTTGAATTCATCTGCCATAACAAAGAAGATTCTCTTTTTCTATTTAAATATTGCTATGCATTCTATCAAATGCAACTCTATGAATTCAATTTTTTTTGAAGTCATCCAAATTAAAGAATGGAAAAAGTTTTTTGTAGATTTTTACTGAGTGCACGTCCTGTATTTTGCTAATCCTTTCAATAAATGCGTTGAGATTTGCGTCGTCAATGACTTTGACTTTTAATGTCATTAGGATATTCTGTTTTATTGTCTTTATGTTTATAGCAAGCGTTGGCACCTTTGTCTGTATTGCAACGTTTAGTATGTCGCTGATTAATCCTATTCTGTCACGGACACTGATAATTATTGTTTTAATTGACTTGTCTTCCTCTTTCCATTTTATCTGGACTTCCTGAGACTTTTCAAGCGTATGGATGTTTGGGCATGTTTTTTTGTGAACAGTAACGCTTCCGTCTTTTGTTATGAAACTTATAATTGGGTCATTTAGTTGAGGACTGCAGCATTTTGAAATCTTGATATTCTTTTTTCCGTTGTATTCCAGATATTTTACAAGGTTAAATTCTATCCCTTCCATCTCATGCATCATTCTTGCGGCTTTCTGGTCCTTCTCTGAGTGGATTCCAAGCTTTGCCCTAATTTTTGATTTTGCTTTTGATGTTTTTACAAAATTTAGCCATGAGCGATTTGGCATTGAATTTTTTTGTGTTATTATCCTGCACATATCTCCGCTTTTAAGTTTATAGTCAAGCGGAACAATTTTTCCGTTGATTTCTGCTTTTGAGCATGAGTCGCCGATATTAGTGTGAACTGCGTATGCAAAATCTATTGGTGTAGCGTCTTCAGGAAGTATTATCGGATCGCTTTTTGGTGTCAGGACAACAACTTCGTCCTGAAAAAGGTCTATTCTTAACTCTTCTAAAAATTCTCTTCCTTTGCTCTCTGACTTCCATTCAAGAATCTGCTTTAACCATCCAATCTTTCTGTCAAATATCTTATCTCTTTGAGTCTGCTTGTACTGCCAGTGCGCTGCAACGCCTTCTTCTGACTGGTGGTGCATGTCAACTGTTCTTATCTGTACTTCAAGAATCTTATTGTCGCTTGTTTTTACGTCGATATGTATCGATTGGTATCCGTTCTTCTTTGGGTTTTTTATGTAATCCTTGAACCTGTCATGAATTGGTGTGTATATACTTTTGATAAGCTCAAGTATTGTGTAGCATTCAGGAACGGTCTTTGCGATTATTCTTAGTGCAATCAAATCATTTATCTCTTCAAATGATTTTCCCTTTTCCTGCATTTTTTTGCTGATGCTGTAGAAATATTTTGCGCGACCCATAACTTTGGCGTCAATATTTAATTTCTCAAATTTTCCTGTTATCTCCTTCATTATTTCTTTTGTTTTGTTTTCCCTTTCAAACCTTTTTTCATTAATCATTTTTTTAAGCTTGAAATATGTTTCAGGGTCAAGATATCTTAATGAAAGGTCTTCAAGCTCTCCTTTAATGTTCCACATTCCAAGCTTATGCGCAATTGGTGCATAGATATCAAGAGTTTCCTGCGATATTCTTTTTTGCTTTTCTTCTGTAAACTCAGACAATGTCATCATATTGTCAAGCCTGTCTGCAAGTTTTAGAATCATTACTCTTGTGTCTTTTGAAGTTGCAAGTAAAACTTTTCTAAGATTCTCAGCATTATAATCCTCTTTTGTTGTAAATCTAACTTTCTCTGTTTTTGTAACTCCGTGAACAATGCTTGCTATTTCATCATCAAACTCTTTTTTGATTGTGTCAATTGTTATGCCTACATCCTCAACAACATCGTGGAGCAGTGATGCACACAGCGTTTCGTGGTCCATTTTTT
>JAHFPP010000048.1 GCA_023266675.1 Candidatus Woesearchaeota archaeon | reverse complement strand
TCCAAAAAAGCGCTAAAAGCAGTTTCAGAGATGTCTAAAGAATATAAAAATGAAGGCAAAATACGAAAGATGGCTTTTGACATCCAGATTGTTGACGGCGAACTAGTGAGTGAAGACAACGTTTTTTGTAGTAAATGGAGAAGTCTTGGAAACAAAGTATATATTGACCCATCAATGACCTGCAGCCATATTGGCATAAAGAAATGGGAAGGAAACTTCCTCGCGTTTCTAGACGCACTAAAAAAGCAGGATATATCAAAAAAAGCTGAATAAGCCAGTTACGGCGATATTGAAAAGTTATCCTACTCCATCTCACTCACTAAAAAGTGTTCGTTCGATTACGTCTGGCCATGCCTACATTTGCTACGCAAATTTCAGCATTTGTAGGCACAGACGGTTAACTTTTCAATATCATCAGTTAAACGATAGTTTTAAAATCGACTCATATTCCTTCTGTTTATGAAGCTAAAATTAATGAAAATAACCGATAAAATTTACTTAATCATATTTGAAAACCAGTTTGACATAACATCAACTTTCCTGAGGTTTCAGGAGCATTATGAGTCACCGAAATTTCGGGGAAAGATTTTCTCGCTTGAAGAATTCAAGAAGTGGTACGTGCAAAACTCAAGGGAAGGCAAATTAACAGGAAAATTCACCTATCATCATGATTGGAGCGGGTTTAACGTGCCATCGTACGTCTTAACGCCTTTTTATGAGGGAAAATTCAATCCGCTGTCAAGCAAGGAAAAAAGAATACTTGATATGTTTAAAAAAACAGAAGAACCTTATTATATTATAGGCATACATAAAGAAATGCCTCACGTAGCTTCCTTACTCAAGCATGAGATTGCTCATGGGCTTTTCTACACAAATAAAGTATACAAAAAAGAAGTTTTAACAATTCTTAATCGATTTGACACTAAAAGCATAAGAAAGCTTATACTTCAATTTGAGGCAGGATATCATGAGGCAGTAATGGATGATGAAACTCATGCATACACGCTCGCATCAGGAATAAAGTTAAAATCAAAGGAACATAAGCTTATGAAGAAACTTTTGGACAATTTATATAAAAAACATATAAACTCCAAAACGGCAAATCTTCCAAAGCTTGCTTAAACAATAAACAAGGGCTATTCAAGAAAACCTTGAATAGACCCTTGCGCGTCAACCTCATGAAAATCTTTGATTTTCAGGATGCAGAAAATGCTTTTTTGCATTTTCAAGCAGAGCGTAACCGGTTGTTAGAAAACTTTATATACTACTCATATCACAATAAGAACAGACCATGGTATCAAATTTTAGAGGAATGATTGAATTTCTGGATAAGCTTGGCATCTATGATGTCATTTTGCCATTTCTTTTAGTCTTTACAGCAGTATTTGCAATACTTGAAAAAACCAAGGTTTTAGGTCTTGAAGAGATTGACGGAAAAAAATATACGAGAAAAAACCAGAACTCAATGCTCGCATTTGTCATATCATTCCTTGTTGTGGCATCAACTGAGCTTGTGAGGACGATAAATGAGGCAATGGCAAACGTTGTTGTACTAATGCTTTTATCAATCTGCTTCATGCTTTTGGTCGGAAGCCTTCACACAGGAGATAAGGAATTCGCTTTATCAGGAAGTTGGTTAAAGACTTTTTACGTAATATTTTTTGTAGGAATACTCGGAATATTTCTGCACGCAATTCATTATAATAACCAGCCATTTACAGAGTGGGCATGGGATTACCTGGCGTCACACTGGGATACAAACTGGTTTGGCTCATTAATACTTGTATCAATAATGGTCGGATTCATGGTTTATATAACTAATACACCAAAAGAAGGTAAAAAAGATTCAGAATCACATCATTAATTAAAAAAATTTATTATTAAAAAAAACATTTAAGGAGGAGAAAAAATGGTCGGATTCCCTGACATGATAAGAACACTTGAATATTATGGAATATCAGATGTGCTGCTTCCATTCATAATAATATTCACAATAGTCTTTGCAGTAATGCAAAAAACAAAACTACTCGGTGAAGGAAGAAAAAACTACAACGTGATAATCGCCCTTTCAATGGCGCTTGGTGTTGTGATTCCTCACGTGCTTGGACGATACCCTTCAAGGGAATCAGACATAGTTCTGATAATGAACTCTGCGCTTCCTCAGGTATCAATAATACTTGTGGCAATACTAATGATGCTTATCATCCTTGGAGTATTTGGAGCAAACATAAGGCTCGCAGGAACAACAATGGGTGGATGGTTCACAATAATTGCAATAGCAATAATAGTCATCATCTTTGGAAATGCTGCAGGTTGGTTCAATGCATCATGGTTCTATTGGCTCACAGTTGATAGCGACATAAGAAACCTTGTTGTGATAATACTCGTATTTGGAATAATAATAGCATTCATCACAAAAGAAGACGCTGAATCAAAAAAAGCAGGGTTCTTCTCAAGTCTTGGAGATCAATTCAGCAAGATAATCCACGGCGGCGGAGGCCAACACTAAATGGCTACTTTTCTTGACATATCAGGCTTGAGTTTTTTCTCAAGCATTTTTACATTTTTACTGATATTCATAGTAGTTTATGCTCTTTTGACATGGGGGCATGTCCTTGGAGATAATTCAGGAATCCATTCCTTAATTGCAATATCAATCGCTGTCCTTTTTATGTTTTCAAAAGATGCAATTAGTGTAATCAACTTTGTTGTTCCATGGTTCACAATAATGTTTATCTCAATTCTTTTGATACTAATGGCTTATTCAATGTTTAATCCAGGCGTCAATGTAGCAAATCTTTTAATAGCAGGGGGCGGGCATAAAACAGTGATCTACTGGATAATCTCGCTTGCAGTAATCATCATACTTATAGGCGTTGGAAACAGCTATGGACAGAAAGTAGGTCCATACTTAACTGATAGTGGTTCATCAAATGTTGTAGACTATTCACTCTCAGGTTCAAATGGCACAAACATAGCAAGCGGTACAGCTGATAACTTTAGAGGAACAGGACAGGTTGACAGCGGAAATTACCAGACAAACCTTGGTGCAACGCTTTTTCACCCAAAAATGCTTGGTATCATATTCATACTTCTATTAGGAACATTCACGATACTTCTGATAACTAAGGTTAATTAGCTTTCGTTATATCTAAAAATAAAAGAAGAATATCTTTGATTAAAAATTAGTAGTATCTGTTATCAAAATCAATATTAACTTGATTGCCTCCACTATCCACCATATAATGACTATCATTATGATCAACTACAGTTCTAAGCTCATCTATATGTATATGCATTACACTATTATCATGTTTTACTATTAAACTTAATCCATCCCTTCTATATGCCTGAATTTTTACAGTTGGTTTTTTAAATCGGTTATTAACTAAAGGATTATCTCTATCTTCACGATTTGCATCCCAGACTCGAACATTTATAAATTCAATTACATATTCTACATTATGATTATGTGTCTCAATCATCTCTCCAGATTTTCTTCTTGATATACAATTACTAAATAATGCACTAAATTCCTTATTCTTCATTTTTTTAGTTCCTAACCCAAATAAACTCATTAATATTCACCTTTGTAAAAATTATTTTAGAAATTCTTATTGAAATAGATATATATATCGGATTTAAACAAATTTCAATTTATATAATCTTTTTAGATTAATAGTAAAATATAGATTATCACTTTTTTGTGATAGTCTAACTGTTTTGCTCAAGCTTTTTCTAAAAGGTTGATTTATTTCCTCTTGATATTATCAGTTATTCTTGAGAGTTCATTTACATTCTCTACAAATGTTGGAAGAACCTTCTGGAAGACTTTCTCCATTGCCTGTATTTCTGCTCCGACATCAAGAATGTGCTTGTCGTATTCTCCTATTTTTCCAATTACCGCTTTGTGAAGTGTGTCAAAATTCTTCTTTATATCATCAAAAGACTGTTCCATCTTTGAAATTCTTCCTTCGGCTTTGTCTTTCCATTCAGCAATTTTATTTATGTCTCGTAGAAGCTCATTCCATTTCTCGTCAACCAATGCTTCAATAAGCTCTTCAGACATAATGCTTGATTGGTTAGTCTGTATAGTTTGAGGTTGAAAATTCATGCCCTGAGAAGGTGATTGCGCTCTTGTCTGATTCTGAGGAGGTGGAGGCATTTGAGGTTGTGCTCCCATAGTCATTGGGTTTGCGGGTTCGTAGCTTTGCATGTAATCCGGCTGAATTCCGGTAACTCCCATCTTTATTTCTGCCTGATTCATAGCATCAAATATTTGGCTTTGCATGTATCCCTCTCTCTGTAAACCTTGTATTATCTGGTTGTTTGAAAGGCCTTGACCTCTCATCTGAAGAACCTTGTCTGTTGGTATTCCCTGCAGTGGATTATTGTAGTTTGGCGCTGCCATAACTTAATATCTATGTAGAAAGTTTAAAAACATTTCGATTAACTAATGAGTTACGCAATATTTGCCTTTTTTCTTTAAATACTATATTGAGCTTACTTCCTAATTTCTTCTTTCTCTTTATATTGCCTTAACGCTTCCCTTATAATCTGTATTGCTTGTTTTTCAGTCAGAAACTGCATAGGCTCCCACATCTCTACATATCTTTGCAAAACCTTCACATCCTGCTTTGATGCCATTTCTTTAATCTCAGTTGAGAATGTATTAAGCTTTAGCCTCATGTCTTCAATCTTTATTTTCAAGTCAGTTATGTCTTTCACAATAAGCTTTAGCTGCGTAAATATCTTATTTGTGTCCTCAATTATGTTCTGGTCAGAAACTTGTATCTTTGAACGGATTGTTGAGTATCTCTCTTCAAGCATCCTTAAAGTCCTTAAAGATTGGCCAATTTCTTCTCCAACTTTATTTAACGATACATCCATCTTTTCTCCTTTTTGAGGTATTTGAATCTGGGACGGGCTGCCAGTAAACGAAGGAGGTGAATCATTTTTCTGTGCTTGATTTTCCATTTTTAATTCTCTTTTATGAACATTTCAATGTTTTATTATATAAATTATATTATATAACTACTTTTCTAAATAAACTTTCCAATTAATTAAATATTTTTAAATCTCCTTAATTTTTTCCACATATCCAATCTAATTTTATACATTTCTTATTGACATTAAAAATAGGAAGTTATATAAATATTACATTCAACTATTTGTTTAGGTGATAATAAACTTTACGCTTTAATGCGTTAAGGGTGGGTTTTCAATAAAACCTGCATTACAACACCTATTTTAAAATTAAGAAAAGGGAGGGGTGACGAGTGATTTTCTCAAATAACAAAGACAACTTTTTTTCAGAAATAATCAGGCAGGGAGAAGATGTCATCCTAAAATTTGACTGCAACAATGTAGAAGATATACCCTCAATTGAAGACAGCTCACTTTTCATGTCAAAAGTCATTGAAAAACTCGCCCAGACTCCAAATATTTCAAAGATAGTGTTTTCCCAAAAAAGGGAGTATGAATATGATTATGACCAGACAAAGATTCTTGTAGAGATAGGCATTATCTATAACAAGTTTATAAGAGAAAAGGATGCATTTTCATATAAAAATCTTAATTTATACAATGCACGCCTTGCAGACCAGTGGTATACTGAACTTCAGAATATTCTATATAACACGTTAAAAACTGACCCTCTTGGCGCATACGTTGAGTTAAAAAGGATAATACGGCGGGAAACAATAATGCATGAGCGCGCGCTTGATGATGACGAAGTACGTGCAAGAAGCAGATATATTTCTTTATTGACTTACATTCAAAAAAATCTTGAAAAAACAAAACTTGTTGCAGCAGCAGGACCATACCTTGCAGGATACGATCTAACAAATCGGGACATTTACAGAAAAATATTCTCGCCACTAATTAAGCCTGATTTCATGTATACAAAGATAATGGCCCAGTATCCAAAAGATGCCGAAGAAATCGCAAGCTACATCATCGGAGACAATGTTGAGGTGACAGTGTTTAGGCTTGCTGACAGCGTGCAGACTCTTTATCACGTTATTCCACCTGAGTTCAAGCTTTCTGAGGAAAAATATGAAATACTTGACCTTGCAAGAAACATTTTGGCAGAGCATAAACCAAAGAAAAGCGAGTTTGTCGACCCAAAAAGAATGAGGGAAGTTTTTCTTAATGTTGGAAAAGACTTGATTGAAGAACTCTCAACATATAAGGGAATAAAACTAAAAGACAAAGAATTAACTGAACTCACAAATATTCTTGTAAGATATACTATAGGGTTTGGACTAATTGAAGTGCTTTTACAGGATGAGGATATGCAGGACGTCTCAGTCAACAGTCCTTTTGGAAGCACGCCAATGTTTATAGTTCACGGAAAATTCAATGACTGCATAACTAATATTGTGCCTACAAAAACAGAAGCTGAAAGCTGGGCATCAAAATTAAGGCTTTTATCAGGAAGACCACTTGATGAAGCAGACCCGATACTTGACACTGAATTAATTCTTCCAGGAGCAAATACAAGAGTTTCTGTAATATCAGAACCCCTTGACCCAACAGGGCTTGCGTTTTCTTTCAGGCGTCACAGAGACAAGCCATGGACGCTACCTCTTTTTGTAAAATATAAAACAATGACGCCGCTAGCAGCAGGTCTGATAAGTTTTCTAGTTGACGGCACTCGTTCAATGCTTATTGCAGGAACAAGGTCAAGTGGTAAATCTTCACTTCTTTCCTCAGTAATGGTTGAGATTATGCGAAGATACAGAATAATCACCATAGAGGATACGCTAGAACTGCCATCGCATCAGATGATGAAGCTTGGTTTTAATATCCAGAATATGAAAGTCTCGTCAGCGCTTGCGCGTGATACAGGTGAGATGAATGCATCAGACGGAATAAGAAGCACACTTCGACTTGGAGATTCTTCCTTAATCGTTGGGGAAGTCAGAAGCACTGAAGCTAAGGCGCTTTATGAAGCTATGAGGGTTGGCGCAGCTGCAAACGTTGTAGCAGGAACAATACACGGAGATTCGCCTTACGGGGTTTTTGACAGGGTGGTTAATGACATCGGCGTTCCAAAAACATCATTTAAGGCAACAGACATAATCATAATTGTTAATCCTATAAAATCATCAGACGGACTTTCCAAAATAAGAAGGGTAACACAGATTACTGAAGTGAGAAAAACATGGGAAAACGACCCGATGACAGAGAATGGATTTGTTGACTTGATGAGGTATGACGCTAAAACAGACCAACTTTTGCCAACTGATGAGCTGATAAACGGCGATAGTGAAATATTAAAAACAATTGCATCTAATATCCCTGAATTCTCCGGAAACTGGAACGCTCTTTGGGAGGATATTCTTCTTCGCGCAAAAACAAAAGAGACACTTGTCAATTATTCAAAAACAGAGAATAATCCTGATCTTCTTGAAGCAGAGTTTGTCATTAAGGCAAATGACATGTTTCATATACTGACGTCAAAATCAAAATTTGAAAATAACTCAAGAGATAATGACAGACTCTTTTTTGAATGGGAGGAGTGGCTAAAAAAAGAGATGGTAAAATTTACGCTGGCAGAGAAAATTTTGAAAAATGGCTGATAAAACAGAAATAAATGACAGGAAATACAAGGATATTCTTGAAAAATACAAGCATAAACTAAAGACAGATATGGACTTTGAAGAGGAAGAAAAATCATTTAAAAAAGGAGATGATATTGAAAAAATAAATTCTGTCGAATATGAACAGTTTAAAAGTGAATATCTTCCGCGTCATATGAGTCTTTACGAAAAAGCGTGCAATTTTTCTGAAAAAATAATCAAAGTAAAGCCTGATGCAGAAAAAGAAAAATTAATACAGGAATCAATTGACATATGCCATCTTAATATCACGCCAACTGGCGCAACAAGCTTGTCGCTTTTGCTTCCTGCGTTTGTAATGTTTTTTGGAGGGTTTCTTGGATTTATAATTCCAAACATGCTTTTAAACTCTAACAATGAGCTTTTCTTTTCAATCTTTTTCATATTCTTTGGAATGATACTTTATCCGATAATTGTCAAGCTTCCTGAATTCTTTGCAAATAATTGGAGACTAAAAACTTCAAATCAGATGGTACTTAGCATTTTTTATATCGTTACTTACATGAGGCATACATCAAATCTTGAACTTGCAATAGAATACGCTTCAGAACATCTTTCACCGCCTCTTTCCCTTGACTTAAAAAAAATAATATGGAATGTGGAAACTGAAAAATTTGAATCAATAAAGGAATCGCTTGAAGATTATCTGTTGACATGGCGAAAATGGAATATGGAGTTTATCGAGTCAATACACCTTGTAGAGTCATCGCTTTATGAGACGAGTGAAGAGCGAAGAATTGCAGCGCTTGACAAGGCATTGTCACTGATGCTTGAAGAGACTTACGAGAAAATGCTTCACTACGCGCAAAACCTTAAGAGCCCAATTACGATGCTTCACATGCTTGGTATCATTCTTCCAATACTCGGCCTTGTGATTTTGCCACTAATTGTTTCCTTTATGGAAGGTGTAAAGTGGTATCATCTTGCACTCTTGTACAACGTCGCTCTTCCGCTAGGTGTTTTTTATCTTGGGAAAACAATTCTTTCAAGCAGACCGACTGGATATGGTGCAACTGACATTTCTGAGAGCAATCCTGAACTCAGAAAATTCAGGAATATAATTTTCAAACTTGGAAACAGGGAATTTGCAATTCCTCCAATCCAAATTGCTTTAATTGTTGGAATATTGTTTTTTATTATTGGAATAAGTCCTATAATTTTACACACATTAAACCCTGATTTTGATATGCCGCTTGGCGGTCAGGACGCCAAAGGAAATGGCGGGTATAAATTATTACAATATACCGCGGATAAAAAAGATGCATCAATAATGGTTGGTCCATTTGGTCTTGGAGCCACAGTTCTTAGTTTTTTTGTGACTTTGGCACTTGGAATCAGTGTTGGACTCTATTATAGGCTTAAAGCGCAAAACGTTATAAAAATAAGCGAAGAGGCCAAAAAACTTGAGCTGGAATTTGCGTCAGCGCTTTTCCAGCTAGGCAATAGGATTGGTGACGGTGTACCTGCAGAACTTGCTTTTTCAAAAGTTGCAGAGGTTATGGAGGGATCTATCCCTGGAAATTTCTTTAATGAAGTCTCTATCAGAATAACAAAGCTTGGCATGAGTGTTGAGCAGGCAATATTTGATCCAGAGCACGGAGCTCTTACTCTTTATCCATCAAACATAATTGAAAGTTCGATGAAGGTTTTTACTGAAAGCGCAAAGAAAGGCCCAAAGATTGCAAGTAATGCCATGATAAACGTTTCAATATATATTAAAGACATTCATAAAACAAATGAGCGGTTAAAGGATTTGCTTTCAGATACAATAAGTTCAATGAAAGGGCAGATTTCTTTCTTGACGCCTGCAATATCAGGTATTGTAATTGGTATTACAAGCATGATAACAACAATACTTCTAAATCTTAGCTCGCAGTTTAAAAATTTAAATGAAGGAAGCGGCGGAATAGGCGGCGCTGGCGGAGCAGGCATGATGGGTGCAGGAGTTGATTTTTTTGGAAATGGCATCCCTACATTTTACTTTCAGATTGTTGTTGGAATATATGTTGTTCAGATTGTTTATATATTGACTGTTCTTATAAACGGCATAGAAAACGGCGCTGACAAATTAAATGAAAGATATCTTATCGGACAAAACCTTGTTAAAAGTACAATAATTTACTGCGTCATCGCATTAATCATAACAATAATCTTCAATGTTGTAGCATCACAGATAATGGGAAATATCACTGGATGATTTTTTTAATTTATTAGAATTAAATTTATCTAAATTCTTACAAAATTAACTTCATATCCGCGGCTTCTGCTAATTTTTCCAGCCAAACATCTTTTCTTAGGCGTTGTAATAATTGTTGAATGCATGTACATCTTTAAAAGATAGTCATTTGCAAGATACTCAAAATCAGAGTCTCTTGTATCCATACCTCTTATAACTTTATTTCCTGCATATGCTCTTAAAATGCATAGTCCCGGGTTAAACACTATAAGCGGATTTCCTGCTTCTATTTTTAATCCGAAAAGATACTCATCATACATTATCCTTCTGTCATCAAGCGCCGACACAAGAGGCATTGGCTTATCCGAAAGAACAATATCCACTAGTTTCTCAAACATTTTACATTCACTCTCTGGCATCTTATATTTAAATATTCTTGTTATATGTTTTAACATAATCTCTATGCATTTTATCAAATTTCTTAAAATCACTTATTGAATGTTTAACTATCAAATTATGATTTTCTGCACTGGACTCACTGGACAGGTGTGTGCGATTTCTATATAA
>JAHFPP010000047.1 GCA_023266675.1 Candidatus Woesearchaeota archaeon | reverse complement strand
CTGTGGCGGTTGTTGCGTAGCTAGGTTTGTCTGCGCTCCAGTTTCCTATTGATGTTATGGTGTTGTTTTGGCTTAATTGCTGAGCGTTATCGTTAGCAATTGTCAAATAGTTTGGTTTGTCCGCACTCCAGTTGCCTATTGTTGCTGTTAGTGATGTTGTGTTAACATCTATTGTTCCGCTTCCAGTTATTACACCACCAGTTGTATAAGTTCCAGAATTGATTTGCGTGACTGTGCCTGCGCCAACTG
Organism: Candidatus Woesearchaeota archaeon; assembly: GCA_023266675.1. Taxonomy (GTDB): domain Archaea; phylum Nanobdellota; class Nanobdellia; order Woesearchaeales; family BM511; genus JAHFPP01. Next base: position 10,309 of record JAHFPP010000047.1, on the reverse strand, counting down.
ATATACACTGTACGCCTCCAGTAGTTGTATTTTGTACAACTTGTCCGACAGCGCATGTTCCAGGTGATGCTTTGGCGCTTGCTGTAGTGTTTGCTGTTATAGCAATTGTTTGTGCATTTACAGCTGTTGAATTTACAGAATTTATCGATGCACTCTCATTGTACTTTTGGTCTGACAATTGCAGATATCTTGCGTCGCTGTCTGTCTTATTGTAGAAGTTTGTAAGTACATTTATGTTGACTGAAGTGTATAATGAATCAAACCATATTTTTAATTCTGTTGTAATATTAAATCCAAAACCTTTAATGTTTGACGAGCTGTTTACTGAATTAATCTTTAAGTTTAGGTTAGTGTCGTTTGTAAGTAAACTGTTTATCTGATTTTGCAGGTTTGTGTCGTTGTTTTGTCTATTTGTTATTTCTGTATTTATTGCTGTGCTGTCGTTGTATGATGTTATATCAAATGTTGCAGTTATGTTTGATGCTCCGTTTCTTGCAATATTAATCTGATATACTCCTCCGCTATTGTTGAAGCTTACACCTGTTGTATAATTGTTTCCGTCCCCTACACTTCCTGTCTGGTCAACTACACATTCAACGCCGTTTGCTGTTATATTTTGAACAATTTGTCCTGAAGGGCATGTTCCTATCTTTGCCTTGCTTAAGTTTAAGCTGTCAATTCTTGCGTTAAGAGTCGAGTCATTTAGAAGGAATGTAGATGCAAGATATCCACCTAAATAATTTGAATATGTTGAACTATTTACGTTCATGAGATTTTGTGAAACTATCTTTGAAGAGTTTACTGTTCCGCTCCATGCGCCAGTTATGCTTGGTATTTCGCTTTCAGTCCATGTACCGCTAGAGCTTATCTTTGATTTTGCTATATTTGCCAAAGCGTTTATTTCTGCATCAGTTATCGTGTTTGTTTTTATGAATGATGCATTAATGTCGCCAACGCTTGACTGGAATATTTTTCTGTCTGCACCGTTAAAATCAAGGTTCTGTCCGTTTATGGACATGTCTATGTAGTAATTTTTTCCATATTCAAGTGAGAGTGAGTTGCTTCCGCTTCCAACAAGCACGTCATATCGACCATTGTTTACAACACCATTGAAATCTGTTCCTGAATCATGTATTTGACTTCCACCGCTTGCTGCATCATACACTGTTATTACAAGGTCTCCGTTGTTTATTGGCACACCGTTGTCATTTGCATTTCCCTGAAGCGCTATCAGATTTGTTATTGCATTTGCATTTGTCGCACTTATTACAAAAACTGTTAGGAAGAGGAGAGCTATCGCTAGGTTATGTAATACTTTTGAGGGAGTTCTGAAAATATTTAATGTTTTATTTGTCTTGCTTTTGTATTCAATTCTTGCTTTTTCTTTCTTTCTTACTCTCTCTATGTGCTTTTTCCTGTTTCTATTTCTCTCCATATTTTTTCCCTCCTAAAGGATTTTTTTGTTTTGTTTTTGCGGTATATCTGTGGTAGTAAATCCAAATCGTCCGGTTGTCACGGTCTAGAATTTTTGATATTTCACAGAAGCGTAATTTTAATGAGTCTTTCATGTAGAAAACAAGCGACTCAAGGATTGATTTATCATCTTTAGAGAAAATGTATAAAGGAACAGTTTGTCCCTTTTCATTAAACTTTATCTTTTGGTTTTTTGCGTTATGATATGTTGTAAAAATTGTCTGGATATTTCTGTTCAGTTTCTCTGCTATTACTTTTGTTTCAAGTTTTTTCTCGTCTTTAAGGTATTTTACAAGTGACTCGAGAGGTCCTGCTTTGTTGAGAAATAATGATATAGGTATCTGTAGATCTTGCGACTTTAAAATTAGAGAAATTAGCTCCTGTTTTGACTTTTTTAGAAGAATTTCAAGATTGATTTGATTATCAAGAATGGAATCTATATCTCTATCTTTAACTGATTTATCTATCACTTTTATTACAACCGCAAAAACTAATTATTAATTTGTATGATTACTAGTTTATATATTTAGCTATTTTTAGAGAATAATTTATGATTTAGCTTATTTTATTATTATTAATATGTATGATTAATCTCCTGACTTTATTTACTTTCTCAGTTATATTATTAATTCGTATGATAACTTGTTTATATATTTAGCTATTTTTAGAGAATAATTTATGATTTAGCTTATTTTATTATTATTAATATGTATGATTAAATTTCTTAGAAAATGAATATGGCTCTGCCTAATTACATTTTAAAATCTTTAGAAATCTATATTTCTTCAACGCCGTTCTTTGTTACTGCAACAAGCCTAAACCCTAGACCTGCTTTCATGACAGCAGACAAAAGCGCCATATGATCCTTTCCTTCACCATTCACAAGGTTTATACCTACTTCAAGGAAGAATCCCTTAAGATTGCTTTTTATGTCTTCAACATACTCATCTATGGGCTTCTTTGGGTCAATTACTATATACAGGACTTCTTTCTGGAATTTGTGGCGCCGCCGAAGTTCTGGCGTTGTTACTACAAAAATCCTGTCCCACTCCGATTCATTGATAAGTCTATGAAGATGCCTATTGTGATTGTCAGTTGTAAAACATGCTATTAAATCAGCCATGCACATCAGAACCCAAATATTATATAAAAAACTATCTCATTTTTTATGCTTAGCATACTTCTTATTGTCGTTCTCACAGCAGAATGTACAGTGTCCGTCAGAAGCGCATTTTTCAGGATCAATTATCTTTGCAAAAATATTTCCATTTTCTTCAACTATCTCAATGTTTTTTTCAGGGCATACGCTTATACATTTTCCGCATGCGTCACATGTTTCCCCGTCAATCTTTACTACATACCCCTCTTTATTTTTATTTGCACTTTTAAGAAGTATTGCAGTGTTTTCTACAGGGCATACAACGATGCAGTCTCCGCATGAGTCACATGTTTTTGGATTAATAAATTTAGCAACAACATTATTTCCTGAAAGAACCATATCAAAGCAGCTATGATGGCATATCTGTACGCACTTCTCGCATCCGTTGCACTTATCTGTGTCCACTCCTTTGATTTTGTAAAACATTATACTCTATATTTAAATATGATTTATATTCATTTCGCTTTTGTTTAAAAAAAAGGTTTTAATAAACAAGGAGATAACTGATAATATGGCAAATCATGATTTAACTCAAATCTCAAAAAAGTTCCAGTTAGTTGGAGATAATATAGAATTAACTCTTTATGATTTTGATAAGGATATGTCAGAAGTTATTTTTAGCAAATTCTATTCTGAAGCATTAAGGCTTCAAAAAATATTCAATTTCTACGATAAGACTAGCGAGCTTTCACGGCTTAACCAGAAACGAAATATGAAATGTTCAAAAGAGCTTGCTAAAGTCATAAAACTATCCATCAAGTTTTCAAAGTTCACAAAAGGAGAATATGACGCGGCAAAAGGAAAAGAATTCTTGTCAAGAAAAAAAGACGAAGAAAAAAAAGTTAATTGCTCATACAAAGATGTTTTAATCAAAGGAAATGTTTTAACGCTTGAAAATGATGATGTCTTAATAGACCTTGGAAGTGTTGCAAAGGGATATATAGGTGATAAACTGACAGAGTTTCTGAAAAATGAAGGTGTTGAATCAGGATTCATTGATTTACGCGGAGATATGATCTCATTTGGAAAACACACTGAAAATATGTCAATTCAGCATCCTCGTGACAAGGAAAAAACAATTTATTCATTTAACTTGAAAAGCGAATCAGTAGCGACGTCAGGGGATTATAATCAGTACTATAATAATGATTACGACAAGTCTCACATCATTAACAAGAAAGACATAATATCGGTCACTGTTGTCCACAAGAAGCTTGCAGTTGCCGATGCACTTGCAACAGCGATATTTGTCTGTGGCTCAAAAAATCTGAAAAAGTTCTCTAAAGAAAAATATTTAGTTATCACAAAAGATTTGAAGATGATTAAGTCGAAAGGATTTCCAGACAATAATTAATTTTAGAAAAATAAAAAATTAATAAAAAAATAAAATAATTTTCTTATATAAACAGTGGCACAAGTACCAGTGAGGTTATTGCCATTAATTTAATCAGGATGTTTAATGACGGTCCTGATGTGTCTTTGAATGGGTCGCCTACTGTGTCGCCTACAACTGCTGCTTTGTGGCAGTCGCTTCCTTTTCCGCCAAGGTTTCCTGCTTCAATATACTTCTTTGAGTTGTCCCATGCTCCGCCTGAGTTTGACATTGATATTGCCAAGACTACGCCTGATGCGATTGAGCCAACAAGCACTCCTGCGAGTACCTGCACTCCAAATACTGTTCCAACAACTACTGGTGTAAATATGATTATTACTCCAGGCAGTATCATTTCTCTAAGTGATGACTTTGTTGATATCGCGATGCATTTTTCGTAGTCAGGTTTTGCTTTTCCTTCCATTAATCCTTTTATTTCCTTGAATTGGCGTCTGACTTCCATGACTATTCCTTGCGCTGCGCGACCAACAGATTTCATTGTTAGTGCTGAGAATATGAATGGGAGCATTCCTCCAATCATTATTCCTGCAAGCACTTTAAAATCAAGTAGGTTTACAACGATGTCTTTTCCTGACATATTTGTGTATGATGTTACAAATGCTGAGAAAAGTGCAAGCGCTGTTAGTGTTGCTGAGCCAATTGCAAATCCTTTTCCAATAGCAGCTGTTGTGTTTCCTGCTGCGTCAAGAACGTCTGTGTTTGCACGCACTCCTTTTTCTAGGCCAGCCATTTCAGCTATTCCGCCAGCATTGTCTGATATAGGTCCGTAAACGTCAACTGTCAATGCTATTACAAGTGTTGCAAGCATTCCTAAAGCTGCTAGAGCAACTCCGTAGAGCCCTGCAAAGCTAAAAGCTATTACTGCTGTTGCTGCAAGTAATAATACTGGTACAACTGATGATTCATAGCCTAAAGCTATTCCATTTATTATCAGTGTTGCAGCGCCAGTTTTTGTTGCTTCTGCGTTGTCTTTTACTGGCTTGTATGAAGCTGATGTGTAATATTCAGTTATGAGTCCAATCAAAAGTCCGGATATTAGTCCTGCAAGAAGTGAGTAATATACTCCAATTCCGCTGTACATTATTCCGTGCAGCTTAAACGCTTCAGGTATTGCCCATTTTGTCATGAAATATGCTGCAACTCCAACTATTGCTGTGCTTATAACTAAACTCATCTTGATTGGGAGTTCAACGTTCTTTGAGCCTTTTTTGACTTTGATGAAGAACAGTGTTATCATGCTTGCTACTATTCCTGCTGCTGATATTAACAGTGGGAAAAGAAGTGCTTTTGGGTCGCTTATTCCAAATGCGATAACTCCTATTACTAAAGCTGCTACTGTGCTTTCTGCCATTGAGCCAAAAAGGTCTGAGCCCATCCCTGCTATATCGCCTACGTTGTCTCCAACGTTGTCTGCGATTACTGCTGGGTTTCTTGGGTCGTCTTCAGGAATTCCTTTCTCAACTTTTCCTACTAGGTCTGCGCCGACGTCAGCTGCTTTTGTGTATATTCCGCCGCCAACTCGTCCAAATAAAGCCATCATTGAGCCGCCAAGTGCAAATCCTGTTATGACTTCAACGACTGTTGATGTTTCTAGTCCAATTGCAGAGTATAGCATGAATAAAAGTGTTATTCCGCACATTGCAAATGTTACAAGGGACAGTCCGAGGACTGAGCCTGCTTTGAATGCGACTTTGAATCCTTCACCAACGCTTTTTCGCGAGGCTTCTGTTGTACGAACGTTTGCTTTTGTTGCAACAAACATTCCTATAGCTCCTGATACTATTGATGCGAAGCTTCCTATGATAAATGAGATTGCAGTATAAAATCCTTCATCAACATTTGGAGTCGATTTGACGTCCAAAAAGAAGAATATCAGTATTGATATTACAACAATGAATATTGACATTATCTTGTATTCTGCTTTTAAAAATGACTTTGCGCCAAGAGAAATAAGCTCTGCGATGTCCTGCATCTTCTTGTTTCCTGCAGGCATTTTTCTTACTTGCATAAATGTGCAAAATGCCATTATAAGAGCAATTAATCCTACTCCTAAAATTGTATATTCTATGTATCCACTCATTATTTCTACCCCCGTAAAACGATTATAACCCGCTTGTTTTTAGGTTATTTAAAAAGCTTACTGCTTTTTCAAAATCGTAGACGATATTTAAAAAATTTGTTGTTTTTATGTTCAATAAGAAAATTTAAATACCACCTACTTACTTATTATTTGAGGAAACTAATGTTTAAATTTTTAAAGACTAACGCTGTGGATATAGGAGAGAAAGAATTAATATGTCCTAAATGCAATATCAGTATGAGCAAAAAGATTTATGGAGAGATAATATTGGATGTTTGTAAAAACTGCGGCGGCTCATGGTTTGATAAAGAAGAAGTCGAAAAGTACATTAAACAGAAGAATCAATATAATCTGTATTGAATATAAGAGGTTTAAACTATGATAACTTTCAGTTTTTCGCAGTGGTGGAATACCGTGTATCCATTGGTTCTTTTTTTGTGCGGAATGGTTGTATATTTAATCTTTATCTCAAGCTTTTGCAAGTTTTTGTCTAAAAAAGAGATTTTTTCTTTGCATCTTGAAAGATACAATACCTCAAAGCATCAAACTGTTAAAAAGTTTTTTAGAACAATTTTTTATATAATTCAACATATACTACTTTATCCTATTCTTGTTTTCATGGGGTTTGTAATTTTAATTGCTCTTATGTCATTTTTCTCAAATAACAATACTGAAATGATGATATTAATATCAGTGGCACTTATTGGTTCAATTAGGATAATTGCGTATTTAAGTGAAAATCTGGCATCAGACCTTTCTAAAATGCTTCCATTTTCTTTGCTTGCAGTTTATCTTCTTGATCCAAATTATATCTCTTTAGCAAAAACTTTTGAGAAAATATACTCTATACCCTCATTTTCTAAAACTATACTTTATTATCTTTTATTAATAATCTTCTTAGAAATAATTTTAAGAATCTTGTATGAGTTGTATAATTTTATAATAAATAAAAAAACAAATAAAAATTAAAAAATGATTTATTTCTTGTGTTTTTTGCCTTCCTTACTGTCTGAATGCTTTTGTTCGTGATGCTCAGAATGTTTTTCATGCTTGTGGTCATCTTTACAACATTCATGTTCATGGCCTTCACCATGTTTATGTTCATGCCTGTGCTCATGTTCGCATCCGTGTTCGCAGCCATGTCCGTGGTGATGATGCTCTGACTGATGTTTAAGCTCTTCAAGCTCCTCTTTTGTAAGGTTTTCCACATCAACAATCTTTATCTCAAAAGTTAATCTTTTTCCAGCAAGCGGATGGTTTAAGTCAAGTGTAACTTTGTCGTCTTTTACAGCAACTACCTTGACAGGCATAACCTGTCCGTCAGGTGTTTTTATTCCAATTGTTGCGCCAATCTCAGGTTTTTCTTCGCCAAAAGCCTCTTTTGGAACGTCCTGCATGAGTTCTTTGACAACATCGCCATAAGCGTCTTTTGATTCAATTATGAATTTCTTCTCGTTTCCAGCTTGCATGCCTATAACAGCGTCATCAAATCCCTTGATTACCATTCCGCTTCCTACGATAAATTCAAGCGGTTCTTTTCCATTTGATGAGTCAAATACCTGGCCGTCATCAAGCGTTCCTGTGTAATGTAATTTTACTTTCTGTCCTTTTTCAATTTTCATTGTGTTACCTCACTTAATCATGATTATACTAATTTTTTAGAAATAATTTAGCATATAAAAGAGTTTGGGTTTACAAGCTTATTTTTTCCTGAAAAGATGTGGATTATGCTTTGCAAACCGTGTTACTATCCCATCAAAAAAACCAGACCCTTTAACCCCTCTAAGATAAAAATAACCAATAAATGAGGTGAATAATGCGCCAACAGCGTCTTCCATAAGGTCATACATGGTATCTTTTATACCCGTTTCCAATCTTTGCATATTTGTGTGAAACGAAGAATCCATATTAAACTCGAATATTTCCCACATGGCGCCAATTGAGAGGGCAAAACAAAAAGCAAATAATGCAACAAATACAGGTTTAGTATCAATCTTTCCTGTCTTAAATAAACTGTATACTATCAGAAAACCAATGAAACCAAAGCTTATCCCTGCAAGGGTATGAAGCATATTGTCCCACCACCAGTATTTTGCATAATATCCCTTTGTTTCCCCAAGAATCAAAGACATATAGATAAAAACTGTTGTTATAAGGATAAATTCCGCAGGAAGCTTAATCTTATAATTATGAGCTATCATTGATGGTAAAAATGTCAGCAGTAACGCAGTCAAAGAGATGAATAACGTTATCCAATGTTTATACCATATCCCAAGCGCGAAAGCATATACGAGTGCAGCCCTTAGAATAAATAGGATACCTATCATTATTCTTTCTTCATTTGAAAGCGTGTCTTTTCTAATTGGAAATTTATCTTTTTTAAAAAACATATTATCAATTATACCTATTTTATTATTATATCTTTCGATACTCGATGTTTATTAACAAAAGTTTTTAAATTATTGAAAACTTCTTTAATCAATGGCTTTGATCACACTAATTGAGATATGGAGAATTATTGTAATGACATTCGGTGTAGGATTCATATTCAGTTTTTATGTTGAACGAAAACGAGAGCCAAAAGACATAATTGAGCAGTATAAAAGCGGTTACATGTCAAAGTTTAATTTTAATAAAGACAACATTCTTTTTGCGGCAGCAATAGCTGCACCAGGAATTATACTTCATGAACTCGCGCACAAATTTGTAGCAATGAGCTTTGGATTACAGGCAACTTTTTATGCAGCGTACCTCTTTTTGGCGTTTGCAATTGTGCTTATGATTGCAGGATTTCCACTTGTATTTTTTGTACCTGGATACGTATCAATTAGCGGAGCTGGAACTTATCTTCAATACTCATTAATTGCATTTGCAGGGCCTTTATTTAATTTTGTAATGTTTGGAATATCTTGGTTAGTTCTTAAAAATTCAAAAAAGTTTAAGCTTTCAAGAAATGCCGCTTATGCGTGGGCTTTGTCAAAAAAGATAAACCTCTTTCTGTTCATCTTCAACCTTCTTCCAATACCGGGATTTGACGGATGGTCGGTTTATTACAACCTGTTCAAGGCGTTTTTCTAGATAATTTTAAATATGTGATGTTTTAAAAAAAAGATATGCAAGAAGAGTATGATGCAATTATTGTCGGCGCTGGTCCCGCAGGGCTTTTGCTTGGCAAGGAATTATCCAAAAAATTTAGGATTCTTATTATTGAAAAAAATAAATTGGGTGTTTCTGATAAAAGCTGGATAACTTATACTGACAGATGGAGCCATGAAAAATTCCCTCAAAAATTTATAACAAATAAGATTGCTACTTGGTCTATGCAGACAAGGCATAATGGTAAAATTGAAGAGTTTACCATTGAAGATGATTTCATAACCATAGAGGAACACGGGTTTTTAAAATATCTTGGAAGAATAAACAAAAAACAGGGAGCTGTAATACTTGAGAACACTGTTTTTAAAAAGTTTAAAAGAGCTGACGGCCGGCTTGTTGTTAACAATAAATTTAGAACAAAAATTCTTATTGACTGCACGGGAAACAGCTCCATTATTATGCGAAAATACAAGCTTAAAGAGATTAAGATAAATATAAATTGCTATTCATATTATGCCAAATTCAGCGAGGATGTGAAAAATCATATTTTCTACTGTTCATACAAAAAAGCTGGTGAAAAGTCTTATTCTACTTATGGATTTACAAAAACAGGCGAAAAAAAAGCGTTTTTATTGTATGACAAGTATTCAGAAAAGAAGCCTGATTGGAAACTATATGAAAGACTGATGAATGACGCAAATAAGACATTTGGCATAAAAAAGCACAAAATAACGGAATTAAAAGCCGCTTATTATCCGTCAGGAATAATAGAAAAGAGATCGCTTGATAATATACTGCTTTTTGGGGATTCAGCATTTTATGCTCCCTGCATAAATGGTATGGGGTTTAACGAAATCTTAAGGCAGTATCGGGTAATATCAAGGCATATAACAAGCTGCATTGAAAAAAATACTTTTTCAGAAAAAGATTTAGCTTTGCCAAATGATGTTGCGGATGAGATAAACAATCTTTACCTATTAATGTTTGGAATAGTGCTTAATGACATACCTTCTGATATGCTTCAAAAAATGTATATTATCATGAAAAAAGCCCCAAAACAGATGGTTAGGAATTTTGTAAGAAATGACATTACTGACAGGGAGATCTT
>JAHFPP010000082.1 GCA_023266675.1 Candidatus Woesearchaeota archaeon | reverse complement strand
AAGATTTTGTTTGCGATTATCTATCAAACATAAAAGGAGAAAAAGGATTTATATACAAAAACTATTGTTCGGGTGGAACAAAGAATCAAGAATTTGAAAGACAATATTTTTCAGATGAGAATGGAATGAGATGTGATGCTATCAGAATGAAAATAGAGGAATGGAAAAATGAGAAGTTAATTACAGATAATGAATATTATTTTCTTTTAGCTACACTTTTGGAAACTATTGATAAACGAGCTAACACAGCTTCAGTTTATGGTGCATTTTTAAAGCAATTAAAAAAGACAGCACAAGTGCCGTTTGTATTAAAGCCAGCAGAGTTAATAATAAATGATCAAGAACACGAAGTTTTTAATGAAGATATAAATAAACTTGTGGGAAAAATTGAGGGGGATATTTTATATCTTGACCCACCTTATAACCAAAGACAGTACGCGACAAATTATCATTTACTTGAAACTATTGCAAAATATGATGACCCAAAAATTCACGGAAAAACAGGGCTGAGAGAATACGAGAGTCAGAAATCTTTATATTGCTCTCGAACAAAAGTTAAAAAATCTTTTAGTGATTTAATATCAAATGCTAAACAAAAATATATTTTCTTAAGCTACAATAATGAAGGCCTCATGACACTCGATGATATAAAAGAAATAATGGGTTCACGAGGTAAGTATGGATATTTTACTCAAGAATATAACAGATTTAAAGCAGACAAAGACGAGAATCGAGACTTTAGTTCAAATAAAACTTTAGAATATTTACATTATGTCGTTTGTAAATAAAAGCTATAAAATATAGATTGATAATTTTTCATATTTATGCTAGTGTTTAGTTACTAGCTTTTAAGAAGTAGGCATTGTGGGCAACTACATGAACGGTCTCTGCTTGTATTGACCGTTATCTCTTCCCAGATGAGCTAGTCCCGGTGTTATCAACGATTTGCAAGAGTCTGGCAACAGCACTTAAGCAGTCGTAAGAATGTTTGACCATCAGGTTGAACAGCACATTGTATAGGAATGGAATCATAATTTGTTGCTTATAGCAATTGATTAGACTTATAATTATTATACACACGTTTTTAGTTGACCTTAGCTTAGAAATAAGCGAGACCACATAATACAAGCCAACACATAGTTGAATGACCTCTTCCAAGTATCGAACCATGTCAACGGTTTGTAGGAAGAGGTCTTTGCGTTTTATATGACATATCAAGAGTGGAAAAACCAAATAAAACCAGACAGGAAACTGAGAACATATCAGCATATTGATGATGCTCTTGATTTAGATAACGAGGAAACCTTTCAAAGAGTAGTCAAGGTTATTGAAGATATAAAGAATCATCAATTTTTACCTTTCATAAAAAGAGAAGAGGTTAAAATTCGTTTTCGCAAAAACAAAGAAGGTGAAGTGCGTAGGTCAATAAAATTAAGACCGATAATGTACGCGTCCCACATAGATGCCCATATTTATAGTTACTATAATTTTATTCTTCAAGAAAAATATGAGAAATACCTAGAGAATTTAAATCTTAGTAGAAATGTGACTGCTTATAGAAAAATTAAAATTGAAGAAACTAACAAAGGTAAAAGCAATATTCATTTTGCACAAGAAGTTTTTGACCACATACAAAAGCAAGGTGAATGTGTTGTCATAACTCAAGACATTGAAGGCTTCTTTGATAATCTAAACCATAGTTTATTAAAGAAAAAGATTTGTAAAGTTAATAATACAGAAAAGCTTGATGAGTCTTTTTATAAAGTATTCAGATCATTAACAGCTCACAGATATATCGAGCATTCTGATTTTCTTGGTAAGAAAATAAAAAGGAAAACAAAAAATAATAAGTATGCAATTTACAATACTTTAAAAGGACTTGTCCATGAGAACAGGACAAATATAGCAATACCTCAAGGAAGCCCTGTTAGTGGATTGTTGGCAAATATATACTTAATAGATTTTGATTTTGAAATAAATACATCTTTTCCAGACGTCTTTTATAGAAGATACAGCGATGACCTAGTTTTTGTTTGTAGAGACGAACAAAAAGAGAGTTTACTATTATTTATTGAAAGTAAGATTAAGGAATCTAAACTTAGAATTAACGCTAGCAAATCTTTTATAACCTATTTTAAAAAAGTAAATGAAAACTTGGTATGCGAAAAAGTTACAGACGGTCTTGGTGAACGAAAAAGTCGTGACTATGTTGATTATCTCGGACTTGAATTTAGTGGAAGAAATATTTTGTTAAGAAAAAATACAATTCAAAAATTAAAACGTAAACAAATAAAGAAGACTCAAAAACAGTTGCTAAATAACATAAAACCAATCAGAAGAAATCCGAAAAAGGATACATCCAAAAAAACAAAAAACAGGAACAACTATTTCAAAAAGGCACTAGAAATTATTAGCAACGATGGTATTAAAAAACAAGTATTAAAGGTCACAAAAGATAGAAATAAAGTAAAGAAAACCAGAAAATAATCTTCCGACTAAAAATAATAATGAAGGGAGAATGTTCGCTTGCGCGCGAACGGGAGGGTGGGTCAAGCGCATTTGCATTTGAGCCTCGGACATTTCCGCTAGGGCGTCCATGACTAAAGGATGAGCGCCGCCGTTATCTTGCAATACAGAAATCCGAAGCGGAAGCGACACCACATACAGCCGATATGAAAACGAGGATGGGGGTTGGCTGAGCCGGTTGGTCGAGCCCTGCCGAGACGAGGCGAAGCTGGGGGAAGGATTCCTTCCTTCCCCCAAACAGTCTCCTGCCCTCGCCACCGCTCCGCAGAGCGGGAATGGCGAGGATAAGCAGGAAACCTAGACATCTAGGCGCGAGTAGCCCTAGCGGAAATGTCCG
>JAHFPP010000081.1 GCA_023266675.1 Candidatus Woesearchaeota archaeon | reverse complement strand
TAATTATTTTAGGTGTAAAATTATCATTACAAATTTATTAGTTAGTAATTTTATAAACATGGTAAAAACAGGACACGGAAGAGCACATCTTATCCGAAGTATTAAGAAGAGGGATGGTCAGATTGTACCTTTTGATTTAACGAAAATTACTAATGCTATAAACAAAGCCATGAGTGTTTGTAGCGAAGGTTCTATTGAAGAAGCCGAGCTTGTTGCTAATAAGGTTTTAGCCGAACTTGTCAGAATAGCCAAGAAATTCAAGGATTTTATGCCAGACGTTGAAGGTATTCAGGATATTGTTGAGAAGGAACTTATTCTTGGTGAGTATGTAAAATCCGCGAAGGAATATATTATTTACAGACAAGAAAGATCAAAATTAAGAATTGTCGGAGTCGCTGTTCCTCCAAAAGTAAAAAAACTTGCAGCTGACAGTAAAAAATATTTTAAAAACCAACTTGGAGAATTTGTTTATTACAGATCATACTCAAAATGGATTGATGCAGAAGAAAGAAGAGAGACCTGGATTGAAACAGTGGACAGATATCTTTCTTTGATGAAAAGTAGAATGGGCAAAATGATAAAAGATAAAGAGTATGCAGATTTGAGAGATGCAATTTTAAATCAGGAAGTCATGCCTTCAATGCGACTCCTACAATTTGCAGGTAGTGCTGTTGAGCGAACAAATGTTTGTGCATACAATTGTTCTTTCATCGCTCCGTCACTTCTTACTGACTTTGCAGAAATAATGTATATCTCAATGTGTGGAACCGGAGTTGGTTTTTCTGTTGAAAGTCAAAACGTTCAGTCACTTCCTCAAATTAAATTTCAGACAGGAAAAAAATTAGCTAAGTATGTTGTTGCTGACAGTAAAGAAGGTTGGGCAGATGCTCTGACCCACGGAATAAAAACTTGGTACGACGGTCATGATGTTGAATTTGATTTTTCTCTTATTCGTCCAGCAGGTGCCAGATTAAAAACAATGGGAGGAAAAGCGTCCGGCCCCGATCCACTTATTCGACTTATGGAATTAGTAAAAAGAAAAGTTATTACAAAACAAGGAAGACGTCTTTCAAATCTTGATGCACACGATATTATTTGTGCAATAGGAGATTGTGTTGTTGCCGGTGGAGTAAGAAGAAGTGCACTCATTTCACTTTCTGATTTGGATGATGATGCAATGAGAGATGCAAAGAAAGGACAATTTTTTCTAACAGAACCACAAAGAAGTATTGCTAACAATTCTGCTGTATACATGCATAAGCCAACTGCTACAGAATTTTTTGATGAGTGGATAGCTCTTATGAAATCAGGCACAGGAGAAAGAGGAATATTTAATCGTGCTGGACTTGCTACAACACTACCAGAACGAAGATTAAAGACCTTAGGTGGCTATATTGGTGCTTTGGGTACCAATCCATGTGGTGAAATTATCTTGCAATCTAAGCAGTTTTGTAACCTTTCTGAGGTAGTCGCTAGGGAAAAGGATACAGCCAAGGATCTATTAAGAAAAATCAAATTAGCGGCTCTTTTAGGTACATATCAAGCAACACTTACGCATTTCCCATACCTTTCTAAAGAGTGGAAAGAAAATTGTGAAAAAGAAAGATTACTCGGAGTTTCAATTACAGGTCAGTGGGATTGTCCAGTTGTAAGAAACGCTGCTGTTTTAACTAAACTAAGAAAGGCCGCAGTAAAAGCAAACGAATTGTATGCAAAAAGATTTAAAATAAGTGCTTCGACATGTGTCACTTGCGTTAAGCCATCAGGAACAGTTTCTCAGACGGTTGATTGTGCGTCAGGTATGCATCCAAGATATGCACCATTCTATATCAGAAGAATTAGAATTTCTGCAACAGATTCACTTTTTAAAATGTTGAGAGATCAAGGAGTTCCATATCAACCGGAAAATGGTCAGTCAAAAGAAAATGCAACAACTTATGTTATTGATTTTCCTGTGAAGGCACCAAAAGGTTCTTTGTACAGAAATGACATGTCTGCGATACAACAATTAGAATTTTGGAAAATGGTAAAAGTAAATTATACGGAACACAATCCATCAGTAACTATTTATGTAAGTGAAGATGAGTGGATTGCTGTAGCAAATTGGATTTATGAAAATTGGGATATTGTCGGAGGACTTTCATTCTTGCCAAGAAGTGAACATGTTTACCAACTCGCACCATATGAAGAAATAAATGAAAAGAAATATAACGAGCTTGTAAAGAAAATGGGTAATATAGATTTTTCAAAAATTATTACTTACGAAAAAACAGACCAATCAGATTTAAAAAAAGAGTTGGCTTGTGCCGGGGGAATGTGTGAGGTGGTTTAAAAATAAAACATAAAAGCCGTCGCTAGGAAGCGACGGCTTTTATTATTTTCCTTAAAAATAATAAAAATTTTAATAACCAATCCAGTAGCCAGTTTAGCACGTTTTCTTTTTTGTAGAACATCATCAGTGCATAACATTTGTCACAAGTGATTTCTCCTTTGTCGTTTCTTGTGTGCACCGGTCCTACATTTCCGCACGTCGTACATTTTTCGTGGACAGATGGATTGTTTCTAAATCGTGTCGCATAGCAGTTATGACATATGGGTTTTCCTTCCGAATCCCTGGCTATTACAGGCGACACCTTTCCACAAGCTGAACATTTTTCTTGTTTTTCTGGTTTCTTGCGATAATCTTTTGCGTAACAGATTACGCATATTGAACCATCTTTTGTTCTCTTTTGAACATGTGTGATTCTTCCACACTTAACACATTTTTCGTGTGTAGATTTGTCACGGTACCTTTCTTTTTTGTGACAGCATTCACAGGTAAGTTTGCCTGTCTTTTTATTCTTGTGAACCTTTTTGTACTCATGACACTTGTGGCAACGTCCTTTTTGATTCATTTATGGACCTCCT
>JAHFPP010000046.1 GCA_023266675.1 Candidatus Woesearchaeota archaeon | reverse complement strand
AATTTATCTTTTGAATTATAAATAAAAGTATAAATGAATACTATAATAAAAGCTATCACTAATAGTACAACTAACATATTTTGTATAATTATTTTTAAATTTTCTATTTTTTCTTTACATACTAATAAATTTTCTCTCATCATATTAGTTAGGGGATAGTTATTTAAATACAACATGACTTCTAAAATGACTATGAAACTGACTCGTAATTTAAGCACAAGTGACTTAGATATCATTAAAAATGACATAAACCTTGACTTAGATATTGAAACTAAGGTAAATGAAACAAAACGAATTCGCATCAAAGAGCTTGTCTCATTTCTCAAAACATTATATGGTGGTAAATGCAGTCTTAGAACAATCACCCGCGCAATATATAGGGTTCGTGATAAAAAAAAGATATTGATAGTAACAAAAAAAGATAATTTTGAACAATTAGGTATTGAAAATAAAGATGGCAGAGCAAGATATGCTATTATTCCACATCTAAAAAACAAACACGGATTATTGGATGTGGCTTTTAAACTTTTAAATTCGAAGAATGATGCAGACATAACTTTGGCGTTACTTGAAATTGAGGACACCAGAGATATCACCTTTTCTCTTGATCGACTAAATATTCTTACAAAAAAAATTTCTTTCACCAATGAAGAAAAAGATTACCAAATAATTAGAATTATTAAAGACCAGATATTTTATAGAAAGAGTATTCCAGACGCTCAAACTTTAGAGATCTTGAGAAAAGCAACAGTTCATTATAGAACTATAAAAAATCCTAATTATAACAATATAAGACCATACTTAATAGAACTCTTGGGAATTTTACAAGATTATTCATTCATAGAAGAGCTAAAATATGATATGTTTAGTGAGAAAACTTTTGAAGCTGCATCAGGAAATGTTTATTCATTCTATTCAGTTATGGATGTTATAGATAAATATCAAGCAGAGCTGTTCACCATACAAAGAGATTTAATGAGGAAAGGACTAGAAAAAAATACAAAATATATTCAATATGTGAGAAATCAAATTAAAGTTTATTTAAGACAAAGAGAACAAAAAGGAAACCTTCACTGATTTTTTATCCGACGTCTATATCTACATTAAGTTTCAAAAGCCTTTTAAATAACAATTACATTATCTAATTATGAGCATACCAGATATACCCTATGATAATTTATATAAATTTATGGCAATTTCTGGTTTGATATTAATTATCCTAAGTTTAATATTCCCATTTAGTTATTTTTATTTGACTGAGAAATATTCGGATGATATAGTAAAAAAAATTAAATTAGATACTCAATTAGATAGTATAACACTAGAACGCCAGAAATTAACTGAAGAATTTGATAATACTACTAAACTCGTTTTTAAAAAACTCAATGAATTAAATATTTCTTTACAAAATTTGTCAGATAAAAAATCAAAATTAGATGAAAAACGAAATAATTTAGAGCAGGGGACACATTACAGAGAATTTGCGGTTAAGACACTAAAAAATTCTTCTTGTTTTGAGTTTAGTGAAGAAAACAATATTTCAAGTTTTACAACAAATTTTGAATGTCTTAAAAATACCTCACCAAACATTCAAAATACCTTTGTTGCAATTTCCTTGATTAATAGACAAGTGGAGGAATATAATAATCAATCATCTAACCTATTTCAAGAATTTCTACAGTTTAATGAATCAACAGACAATTTCAGTATTTATATTAATGCCATGCTTTCTAACAGGAGTAATTCCATTGAACAGCTAAACAATTTAAATAAAAAAGAATCGGACATCGTTATAACCGAAGATTATATCAAATCTTCTCTTAATTACCAACGATATAAAACCTTAGTTAAAATGGAGGATGATATTAATTTGTATTTAATGATACCTCTTCTAATAATTGGAGTTATAATGTCTTTTTATGGATTTAAAAATTGGAGAGTAAATCAACTAATATTAGATGAATCTATGTGTATTGACTTAGAGATAAAAAAAGAGAAATTATCTCAACTTAAAAATAAAAAGGACACTAATAAAAAATAAGGTAATAACCTATTTTTTATTCCACTGGACACCACTCTTTTTCTATTTTTATGAGTTATTTATCGTGCATAAATAACTCCACTTGTTTCGATTGAACCTTATTAAAGCACAAGAAAATGCAAAAACGCATTTTCTGTGCACAGAAAACTTTGTTTTCTTGTGGGTCACTGGACATTTGGACATGCTCGCGTGAGATATATAAATGGATTCTTCAGAATTAAAACTAATCCAATTTAAGAAAAAGTATAAATATACCTAAGTATACCATAGTATACAAAGGTGATATCATGAGTGAAACAACAATAAAAATACATACAGAAACAAAATCGGGTCTTGACCAGTTCAGGGAGTATAAGAATGAAAGCTATGATGAAGTTATTAAAAAAGTCATATACATAGCGAATACATCAAAAACAAACCCAAAACTAAGCAAAGAAACCATTGAATCAATAGAAAAAGCAAGAAAACGCATGAAAGAAGGGAATTTTATTACTGAAGCTGAAGCAAAAAAGAGGCTTGGTTTTTGATGAAAACAATGGTGATTATTGGTGTATGAACTGATTTTTGACCGTGAATCAATAGACTTTTTAGAAAAATTAGAGAAAAAAGATGCAAAAAGAATCTGGAATAAAATCCAATCAGCAAAGGAAAACCCGTTTCACTTTTTTATCAGATTGACAGACAGGGCTGACTATAAACTTAGAGTCGGTGATTACAGAGTAATAGCTGACATTGACAAACATAAGAAAAAGATTGAGATACGATTTATTGGTCATCGAAAAAATATTTATGATAATATTTAGTCTTTAACATAACTCTTATAAATACTTCAAAAAATCGTGAAAACATGCAAAACAATCTTATAGTACGTGGGGCGAGGGAGCATAATTTAAAGAACATAACTATTGAACTTCCTCGAAATAAATTCATAGTTATCACAGGTTTATCTGGTTCAGGAAAATCAACTTTGGCGTTTGATACAATATACGCTGAGGGACAGAGGAGATATGTCGAATCATTGTCAGCATATGCAAGGCAGTTTCTTGGACTTATGAACAAGCCAGACGTTGATTCAATTGACGGATTATCACCTGCAATCAGCATCGAGCAGAAAACAACTTCAAAAAACCCTCGAAGTACAGTTGGAACAGTTACGGAGATATATGACTATCTTCGTTTATTATACGCGCGAATTGGAACGCCGTTTTGCCCGACACATAATATCAAAATAGAAAAAAAAACTCCGCAGGTTATTGCAGAAGAAATTGTAAATGATTTCAAAAATAAAGACATAAGTATTCTTGCGCCAATAATCCGCCAAAGAAAAGGAACTTATGAAAAAAATATTGAAGACTTAAAAGCAGAAGGATACTCAAAAGTCAGGGTCAACAAAAAAATTATATCAACTGATGAAAAGCTTAATCTTGACAAGCAGAAAAAACATGACATTGATATTGTCATAGATCGCCCAAATACAAAAGATATCTCCAGAGTAACAGAAGCAGTTGAAGCAGCGTTAAAAAAGGCTGAGGGACTTGTAATTGTTCTAGACAGTAAATCCGAAAAACTTTACTCAAAAAACATGTCATGCCCCAAATGCGACGTCATATTTGAAGAGCTTGAGCCAAGAATGTTCTCATTTAATTCGCCGTTTGGAGCATGCGAAGTATGCACGGGACTTGGATTTAAGGCTGAAATTGACCCAGACTTAATAATTCCAGATAAAACATTAAGCATTGCTGACGGCGCTGTAAAGGCATACAAAAATGTCATGGATTCATGGCGTGTAAAAGAGCTTGGAGCAGTTGGCAAAGCATACGGATTTTCCATACTTGATCCAATTAATTCCTTGACAGACAAGCAATATGATATAATTCTGCACGGGTCTGACAAAGAGATCAGGACATTTTGGGGTGAAGGCTCAAAATACTGGGAAGGGATAGTGCATCAGATGGAAAGATTATACCTGCAGACAGAATCCGATTACAGGAAAACAGAGATAGAAAAGTTCATGAGGCATCTTCCGTGCCCAAAATGCAAAGGTAAAAAACTCAAAGAAAAGATATTGGCTGTAAAAATAAATCAGATGAGTATAATGGACGTTACAGAATTCTCAATTAAAGATGCTGCATTCTTTTTTGAGCAGACAAAACTTACAGAAAAAGAGGAATTCATTGCAAAACAAATTTTAAAAGAGATTAAATCAAGATTAAAGTTTTTGCTTGATGTTGGTTTAAATTATCTTACTTTATCACGTTCATCGGAGTCACTTTCAGGAGGCGAAGCGCAGAGGATAAGACTTGCAACTCAGATAGGATCAAATCTTATGGGGGTGTTATACATTCTTGACGAGCCAAGCATCGGGCTTCACCAGAGAGATAATCATAAATTAATAGAAACTCTAAATAAACTCCGGGATATTGGAAACACATTAATAGTTGTTGAGCACGATGAAGACACAATTCGCGCAGCAGATTTTGTTGTTGACATGGGTCCTGGCGCAGGAATTCACGGCGGAGAAATAATAGCGCAGGGTACACCGTCGGAGATTGAGAAAAATCCTAAATCAATCACAGGACAATATCTTTCAAAAAAATTATTCATCGAAACACCAAATGAACGAAGAACGTCAAAGAGTTATATAAAAATAAAATCAGCATCAGAAAATAATTTAAAAAACATCGATGTAGAAATACCAACAGGAGTATTAACTGTAATTACAGGCGTTTCAGGCTCAGGGAAATCATCGTTAATTCATGAGGTTTTATACAAGGCGTTGATGAAGGAGCTATACGGATCAAAAGAAACACCTGGAAAACATCAAAGAATTGACGTTCCAAAAAACGTTGACAAATTAATCATGATTGACCAGTCGCCAATTGGGCGAACGCCAAGGTCAAACCCTGCTACATACATTAAAGTATGGGACGAGATAAGATATTTATTTTCATTAACCAAAGAAGCCAAATCAAGAGGATTTGAGCCTGGACGTTTCTCGTTCAATGTACAAGGCGGGCGATGCGAAGCGTGCGAAGGAGACGGAGTAATAAAAATAGAAATGAACTTTTTGCCTGACGTTTACGTCACATGTGAAGAATGTAAAGGCACTAGATTCAACAAGGAAACGCTTGACGTCACATTCAAGGGAAAAAACATTGCGCAGGTTCTTAGTATGAGCGTTGAAGAAGCTTTGGCTTTCTTTGAAAACGTTGCGCCAATAAAAAGAAAAATCGAGACGCTAAATGATGTTGGACTTGGATATATTAAGCTTGGACAGTCGTCAACAACACTTTCAGGCGGTGAGGCTCAGAGAATAAAACTAACGCGTGAGCTTTCAAAACGGGACACAGGAAACACGTTGTATCTACTTGACGAGCCGACAACAGGACTGCATTTTCACGACGTAAAAAAACTCATAGAAGTTTTAAACAGACTTGTAGGAAAAGGAAACACTATAGTTGTCATTGAGCATAATCTTGACGTCATAAAAACAGCGGACTACATTATTGACCTTGGTCCTGAAGGAGGCGATGAAGGCGGGAAAATAATTGCACAGGGAACGCCTGAAGAAGTTGTGAAGGTCAAAAATTCTTATACAGGGATGTTTTTAAAGAAAGTTTTATAGAATTATATTTACTTAGGAAAAACAAACCCTAATTTCTCAATTGCAGAATATATATCAATTGGGCTTATTCCTACTGCCGTCCACATATTTTTAGCAGATTTCAGGCTATTTGGTGAATCAAAAGGGAATTCTTCAACCTCATGATAATCCGTGTAATATAATAAATCGTTTCGAAGTATCTTTGGTGAGTTTCCTGTCAAATCAATTTTGTCTTTATCCCTTATTCTAAATCCTTCATCATCTGTCTTTCTATAGACATAAACTTTTAATTTTCTAAAATCATTAATACCTAAATTTAAATATCCTCTTTGATCATTCATTCCATTATTGTCTGCTAAAATTAAAATCGGATTTAAGTCTGCTCTGTCTCCAATGTATTGGATTCCTTCGTGTTTTCCAAATGCAAAAAAATCTGAATTAGGCTTCCAATTAACGTAGAAAAGTTCAAATCCTAATTTGTTATAAACTTGATTTGTTCCAAATTGACTTACATTTGTTTCATATCCTTTTTTCCATCCATCTAAAAAAGAATCAATTGATGGAAAATATGTTCTTTTAGACCAATCTCCTCTGACAGATGGTTTTTCTTTTCCAGTTATAATTTCATGATGTCCTTTTTTAGTTAAATCTTCTTTAATCAATTCTTCCAGTTCTAGTGGTATGTTAAACGAATTAGATTCTGCAGGTCTTATTCCAGGAACGCCATTTGTATAATTAAAAGAAGTTCTGTAAACGCCCGGCAATATGCTTTCTTGCTCCTGCGGTGTTAATATCATGCTAATAGTATTAAACTTTTACTTATAAATCTTTTTCTTGTAATTACTATCAAGAAACAATATTATATTCCTTTTATAAATTCCAAAACTTCATTTGTGTGTCCGAGGATTTTTACGTTCTCATAAATTTTTATTATTTTCTTGTTTTTGTCAAGTATCAGTGTTGTCCTAAAAATACCCATATACTTTCTTCCCATAAACTTTTTCTCGCCGTATAGTCCATATTTCTTTGACACTTCAAAATCTGTGTCAGACAACAGTAAAACAGAGAGATTGTTTTTTTTGCAGAATTTTTCCTTTGATTTCTCGTTTCCGCCGCTTATTCCAATAACAGTTGCACTGGCTTTTTTTAGCTTCTCCATACTCTTTGAGAAATCAATAGCTTCAATTGTGCACCCAGGAGTGTTGTCTTTTGGGTAAAAATAAATAACTGTAAACTTTGTCTTAATATTCTTTAGAGACCAAACTTTTGAGTCTTTGTCTTTTAATTTAAAATCAATTGCTTTTTTTCCAACTTTTATCATAACGACACCTCTATAATTTTAAACATAATCATTCATTAATAACTTCTTTGTTTAACATGACTTCAAGCAAAATAATTTGGCAAAATATATGACACTACAAGAATTGCTGTCAATGCGATTATTGCAATTATTGAAGTCCATGATATGAAGTTCTGAACTCCATTGTTGACATATTTTCCCATAAGGGATTTCTTGTTTATGAGTAAAAGCATGTATATAAGCACAAACGGCAAGAGTATCCCGTTTAAAACCTGGGATATATACATTATTGTTATAAGCGAAATTCCGGGTATTAATATTATTGCTGCTCCAAGCACAATAAGAAGAGTATAAATAATGTAGAACTGCGGTGCTTCACGAAACTTTTTGTTTATCCCGGATTCAAAACCTATCCCTTCAGATACAGAGTAAGCAGTTGAGAGCGGGAGTATTGATGCTGCAAATATGCTTGCATTAAGTAGCCCAAAAGCAAATATATATGTCGCGTATTTTCCTGCCAGTGGCATAAGCGCGATTTCAACATCCTTTATTGTTTCAACATGTTCACCGCTCATAAATATTATTGCGCATGTTAATATTATAAAGAATGCAACGACGTTAACAAGTATGCTTCCTATTACTACATCCCATTTTGAGTATTTATATTCTTCTAACTTTATGCCTTTCTCAACGATTGAGCTTTGGAGATAAAACTGCATCCATGGCGCAATTGTTGTTCCGACAAGACCGATTACCATAATAATGTAAGGGATGATGTTTGTTGTTGGAAATACTGGCATGAATGTGCTTCTTGCAACGTCCATCCATACCGGTTTTGCCATGAATCCTGAGATGATATACGCAACGTAAAAGAGACATGCCCATAAAAATATTTTTTCTACAAATTTATAATTTCCTTTAACGACTAAAAACCAGACGCCAATTGCCGCTAGCGGCACAAGGATGTATCTTGACACGCCAAATATTTCGCCAGCAGCGGCGATTCCTGCAAACTCTGCAACGACGTTTCCAAAGTTCGCAATCACTAGCGCAGTCATGACCATAAGCGTTGTCTTGACGCCAAAATTCTCGCGTATGAGGTCTGAGAGTCCTTTTCCTGTGACAACCCCCATCCTGACTCCCATTTCCTGAACGATGATTAGAAGAACTGTTATTGGTATTAAAAGCCATAACAGTGTGTATCCAAAATTTGCGCCTGCAAGAGAATACGTTGTTATGCCTCCTGCGTCATTGTCAACGTTTGAAGTTATTATTCCAGGGCCTATAACTGCTAAAAAAATAGCAAACGATTTCCAGTTTAATTTCATGCATCACCAAATTAGTTATGTTTTTTTATTTATAATTTAAGGAAAGTTTAGGGTTTATATAATCTACTTTTTTTAGAAATAATTTGTTACTGTCTTCGTTTAAACGTGTTGTAGCGTCTGTGGCGCTTGACTTTGCCTTTCCATCGTTCAGGTATTGAGATATCAAGTATCGTATCGCTTCTGATTACTCCTTCAAGCTGTCCTTTGTCGTTAACCACTGGGAGTGCGATTAAATTATATTTTGAGATAATATTTGCTATCTCTTCTTTTTTTGTTCGAAGGTTTACGCTTGTCATTCTTTTATGCATGAGATTCTCTGCAATTTCTTTTGGGTTTGCAACTATAAGATTTTTAAGCGACAATACTCCAAGTAAAACTCCCTGCTCTCCAAGGACATAAATATAATAAAGGTCGCTTGCGTTTGGCGTTATCTTTCTTAAATGGTCTATCACATCCTCAGCTGTTGTTTTTGATGATACTGCGATGTAATTTGTTTTCATAAGTCCACCAGCAGTTTCTTTTCCGTAAGTCATTATTTCTCTTATTTCTTTGATATTTGTATTTTTCAGAAGATTCATGACTTCGCTTGCCTCGTTTTCAGGCATTTCAAAAAGAAGGTCTGCAGCTTCTTCAGGCTGAAGCTCATCAAGCAGCTCTGCAATTTTTTCAGGGCTTAGATTTTTGAATATTGATTTCTGAACCTTGGTGGTTGATTCTCTCACTGTTTTTGCGGCAACTTCTTCGTCAAGCGTGTTGAAAATCATCGCTCTTTCTTTATGGCTTAAGTCTTCCATTATGTCTGCAAGGTCTGCAGGGTGTATAGTTGAAAGCTTTGTTTTAGGAATATTCAATTGGATCTTTTTTGTGTTAATCTCAAGCGGCGCGACAAACTCCCAAGGAATTATCTGGTCTTTTACATTTTTAAATATTGAAAATTTTTCAAGACCGACTCGTCTTACAAAACCTTTGAATCCGACATCAACAGATGTAACTGCAAGAGCATTGTCTCTAACTGACAAAAGCACATCATTTACCCGCACAACTTTTAGCCCTTCTGTGTCGACAACCTGCATGTCAAGAACATTATTGACTAGAGAGAACTCGTTTTCTTCTTCTTTTAGTATTGGTATTTTTGCAAAAGGCGCATTCAAATGTATCTGTTTGTCATATTTTATTACGAATTTATGAGGAATTTTTCTTCGTTCACCATTTATTTTTGTAACAAACGATGTTATTCTTGCAAATTTTCCTTCTGGTGTTATCGTGAAATCTATGAGCGGACCTATTATTCTTCCGTTCACATCCATAATATTTTTTCCTTTTATTGTGCTAAAGTGAATCATTTTAATTTAACCTGAAAAATAATTTAAATATGATTAATATCAACCTAAGGGGGTATATAAACCTACTGAAAAATAAAATTTATTTTTTATAAATTGTTTTTTTGTAAAATCAAAAATATTTAGGTATTTACCTTTTCTTGAAATTATTATTTTTAGTAGTATCCTTTATCTATTTGCCACTATTCAGTAAGGTTTATTAATAGTCTTTTTTTTCGTTACAGAATGGTTTGGGAAAACAGGGAATTAAATCCTTATATAGAAAGAAAAGAAAATGTCTCTCCAAAGTATGGCGAATCATACTGGCTTGGGTTTCCTAAAGGAGGAATTGAAGGGGTTAATGCGATTTACGTCGGATTTAATGGAAAATCACACTTTTTTTTAACACACACTTATCTGGATAATAACCGACATGTTCCTTTTCTTGAAGTATATAAAACTCCAGATGCAGATTGCATGAGGGTGCATTATTCTGGGTATGACCATGGAAGCCTGGACCCTTCTATCGATGTTGTATTTATGGGGGCTTCAGATAAACAAGACAAACGAGTATTTGATACCTATTGGGGGTTAAGGCGTGAGTTAAAAAAAAAAGAGACTGAACTTCTTGAAGATAAAATTAGGTTACTTAGCAAACATACTCGTTCTCCTTTTTTGGATTTCTCTCGCTCTCCTGTCTTAAACTTTCTAAAAACTTATTTTGGGAAAAATCCTTAGAACAACTTAGTATCCAACAGCAACATTTAAATAAAATAAGAAAAAAATGTGGATTTAAATGGATTTAATAACAATCTTGCTCATTGTTTTTGGACTTGTTCTTTTTGAAGTAATTTCTAGCATTGATAACGCAATAATAAATGCTGAAGTGCTCTCAACAATGTCCAAGAAAGCAAGACGATGGTTCCTACTATGGGGCATATTGTTTGCAGTATTCGTTGTGCGTGGATTTCTTCCGTGGGTAATTGTCTGGGCTACAAATCCGGCTCTCGGATTTATCGGCTCTTTAACTGCAACTTTCAGCAATGACCCGTCTGTTGCACATGCGATAGAGTCATCAGCGCCAATGCTTCTTGTTGGCGGCGGAGTATTCCTTGTTTTCCTGTTTTTCCATTGGTTATTTTTAGAGAAAAAAGAGTACGGACTTATTAGAACTGAAAAGTTTTTTTCAAGCATAGGAATCTGGTTCTATGCTGTGATTTCGCTTGTTCTTGCGATAATAATATGGATGGCTGTTCATGCAAATCCATTAAT